>DDES01000003.1 GCA_002336765.1 Novosphingobium sp. UBA1948
TGTCGCGGTGGATGATGCCCTGCCGATGCAAGGCCGCCACCGCGCGGGTCAGTCGCGCCGCGATCGACAGCGCCTCGGCCAGCGGCACGGGGGCCGCAAGGCGCTGCTCCAGCGTCTGGCCCGCGTAATAGGGTTGGACGCCGTAGAGGCGGCTCTGCCGATCGCCCGAGACGGGAAGGGCTGCACCGACAAAGGGGCTGGCGATGCGGCTGCCGATCAGCAATTCGCGGGTGAAGGCAGCGCGCGCGCCCCTTTCGGACAACAGCGCGGGTTTGGGGAATTTGACCACGACCTGCGCGCCATCGGCGGTGTCGGTCGCGCGGAACAGGCGGGTGTAGCGCCCGTCCGACAGCAGGGCCTCCAGCCGGAAGCCGTCCACGCTCTCGCCGTTTTCGGGCACCGGCAGGATCGGCAACAGCGCCAGATCGCCCGCGATCATGTCATGGCCAATGGCGGGCAGGCTGACCACATCGAGGACCAGCGCGCTGGCATTATCCTGCCCGCCCGCATCCAGCGCCGCGGTCACCAGCGCCTGCGCATCGGCCTCGGCCGACTGGCGGCGGGCCAGAATTTTCTCGATCCGGCGGGCGGAGAGAACGCCGTGTACCCCGTCGCTGGTGAGCAACAGGCGATCATGCTCGGCCAGCGCGATTTCGTGATGGTCAAGCCGCAGGCTCTCCTCCAGCCCGAGCGCGCGCAGCAGGATGTGCTGGCGGTCGGGATGGGAATGGGTGTGGTCGGTTGTGATCTGGCCCAGATGGCCATCACGCATCAGCCAAGCGCGACTGTCGCCCACATGGCAGACATGGGCCCGCCGCCCGCGCAGCACCAGCGCGGTGAAGGTGGTGGCGCAATGGGCCATCGCCTCGCTGTGCCCCATCGCCGCCAGCCAGCGGTTGTAGGGGGCCATTACGCGGTTGACGGCGGCGGGCACTCCGATGGTCGATGCTTGCGCGAAATAGCCCTCGATCAGGCTGGCCACGGCCAGTTCGGCGGCGATCCTGCCCCCCTTTCCCCCGCTTACCCCGTCCGCCAGCGCGGCGACCATGCCGTGACCGGAACGCTCGCCCTCGGTGCCGAGATAGACCCCGGCGAAATCCTGATTGTCCGTGCGCGGCCCCTGCTGGCTGGCCACGCCCGCGCTCACCCACAATCTGCCTTCTTCGCGCATGGTCGGCGGTTCCTCTCGCGTACACACGCGATTGGGAACGCTGGCCAAGCCCCCCGTCAAGCCTCTAAAACACTTCGCAGCGGAGTCCCCCTAGGATGAACAACAAATCTTTCTGGCAATCAGGCCATCGGCCCACGCTGATCATGGCCTTTCTCTATTTTGATGTCGCCTTCATGGTGTGGAACCTGCTGGGTCCGCTGGCGCCGATCTTCGCCAAGGCGCTGGCGCTGACGCCCGCGCAAAAAGGCTTTGTCGTTGCGGTTCCGACGCTGGCGGGCGCTGTGCTGCGGCTCGTCAACGGCTTTCTGGTGGACCGGATCGGCCAGAAGATCACCGGCACGATCGGCCAGATCATCGTCATCCTCGGGCTGCTGGCGTCATGGCATTTCGGCGTTGCCAGCATGCACGGCCTGATCGCGGTGGGCGTGGTGCTCGGCTTTGCCGGCGCCAGTTTTGCCGTGGCTCTGCCGCTGGCCAGCCGCTGGTATCCGCCCGAGCATCAGGGCAAGGCGATGGGTATTGCCGGTATGGGCAATTCCGGCACCGTGCTGGCGGCGATTTTCGCGCCCTTGCTGGCCAAGGCCTTTGGCTGGGAGAATGTGCTTGGGCTGGCGGTGATCCCTGTCGCGGTGGTTTTCGTGGCTTATCTGGCGCTGGTGAAAGACAGCCCGCACCAGCCGCCCGCCCAATCGACCGGCGACTATGTGAAAGGCTATTTCAGGATGCTGGGCGAGGGGGATGCCTGGTGGTTTATCCTGTTCTACGGGGTCACCTTCGGTGGTTTCGTCGGTCTCTCCGGTTCGCTGCCGAGCTGGTATACGACTGAACTGGCCTTTACTCCGGTGCAGGCTGGCTATGCCACGGCAGCCTGTGTTTTCGCCGGATCGCTGGTGCGGCCATTGGGTGGAGCGCTGGCCGACCGGATTGGCGGCATCAAGACCTTGTCGGGCGTCTATGCCTTGGCCGCCGTTTTGCTGGTGGTCATTTCGCAGGCGCCGAGCAGTTTTGCGGTAATATTCCCGCTGTTTTTCGGTGTGATGGCCACGCTGGGTGTCGGCAATGGCGCCGTGTTCCAACTGGTGCCCCAGCGCTTCCGTCACGAGATTGGGGTGATGACGGGCCTTGTCGGCTTTGGTGGCGGTGTGGGCGGCTTCTATCTCGCCTCGTCGCTCGGCCTTGCCAAGCAATGGACGGGCTCGATGTCGAGCGGCTTTCTGGTCTTTGCTGGCCTCGCTGTGGTTGCATTGGCCGGATTGACGGGTGTGAAGCGCCGCTGGCGCACGACATGGGGAGCTGCCATCAGCAATGTGCGGATCTAACGGTGTTGACGGAGCGGCGGGTCGATGTCCGGTTGATGTCCTCCGCTACCTAACAACGCTGGGATTGCGTGGTCGTTGGTAATCGGCGGTGACGGCATTGTCGGAGCAGAATTGCGGGGGGCACGACCTAGTTCGGCAGCCAGCCGGTTTGCGCGGACTTTGGCGGTCTTGCCCTTTGCTTCGACGAGGCGGATCAATTCGGCTTGCGTAACGTCATATATGCTGCGTGACGCGAGGTTGGGCGCGATGTCGCGCCCAAAGATTGCAAGCTTGTCCTTGACGGTGCGTGGTTTATTGATTCGCTTGGCGCGCGCGTCTGTTCCTCTCTTCGTGCCTCTCGCGGATCGATAGCTGCTTCCACTTGTGTGTTGAGAGTACGAGCCGATTCCCGTGCATCGGCTACGAATTGTCCGGGAAAGAGATTGCCGCAAGGGGTAACGATCACGCTTTGGTCGGCAACTCTGCGACGGAACCGCCATCGCTTCTTGCCGCTACTCAGGACCTCGATCGCCAATCCAGGCGTAAACGGATCTGGCAGTAATCCAACCTTCAACTCGTCAATGGATGTGAGCGTAAATGCAATGTTCCTTGGCATAACCGACTCCAGTCGGCTCCCGCGCAGATAAAATCATGACAAAAATCCTGGCAAAATAGCTGTCAAACCCGGTCCAGCTGAGGCTGGCTGGGACTAACTATATTGCTGTAGGAGCGTGCCATAAGTTGCTGCGTTCAAACCGAATCATGTTAATCCGGTTGGCTGGGGCGGGAGGATGCGGAACATTTTTCCAAGCCTATGAATAATAATGTAAAGATGAATTTCTGGACTGGTGTGGCCCCCATCGAGGCCCCGAAAAATTCTTATCCGCCAAGGCTCTGGATCCACATGTTCACTTCGGATTCGCGCCAGCGGCTGGTGCGGGTGCCGAGGTGGACCGGCTTGGGGAACTTGCCCGCCTGAATGCGGCGGTTGATCGTGGACGTGCTGGTGCCAAGCCGATAGGCGACTTCGCCGATCGTCATCAGGCGATCNNGGGGGCGGTTGATTGGGCGGCGGTTTCGCGGATCGTGTTCATGCTGCAAGTGCCTCCATTTCAGCCCACGCATCGCGGATGCGCAGGCAAGCTGTTTCAAAGTGTGCTGGATTGTGTTCGATGCCGAAGAACCGCTTGCCCGCGCGCACCGCAGCCACGCCGGTTGTGCCGCTGCCCATGAACGCATCGCAGATGGTCTCGCCAGCGATGTTGTCCATGATGCTCGCCATCAGGGCTTCGGGCTTGCATGTCGGGTGTTCGAACCGGTCAGCTCCGCGCGGGCTTGCGAAGCGGCGCACACGCAGCTTTTGCGAGACATCGCCGGCAGGGTGATGGCCATGGTGCCACGCATGGACATAGAATTCGCAGTCCGTGCGATAGGCCTTGTTGGCAATCGGCTGGGGGTTCACCTTTTGCCAGACACACAGAGCATGGCGATGGAAGCTGCCCGCCAGAAGCGGTAGAAGCTCGGCCAACTGGTTATTGCTGGCGAACACCACCACCGCGCCGCATTGCAGGGGATTGATGATCGAGATGTCAAAGCCCTTGTGCAGGTCTTCTGCGACCATCCTGTCAAAATTCGGCCGCCGCTTGCGATAGTGACCACCGCCGCTGGCGTTGATCAGATAGGGTGGATCAAAGATGTCGGCATCCATCCAGCCAAGCATGGGCCGGATGGTGTATGCATCGCCGAGGTATAGCGTGGCGGGGCCGATGGTGACGGAGGTCATTGCGCGTTTCCCCTCTGCCAATCTCCGTATTTAGTTGCTTCGGCACTGGTGCTATTGCTTCCTTGGACAGCGCCATCATCCCGCCCGCCGATAACGGGAGCCGGTTCTGACGTAAGGATGGGGGCGCTGTTATCCCCATTGGCCTTGCCCTCATCTTCGCGCAGGCTGACACCGCAGAAGGGGCAGAAGGAATGCGCGGCGATACGCGGCATCGAGCGGCGGTTTTCAGCCTTGCCGGTGCTTTTCCGGTTGATCGTCGTGTAAGTTTGCAGGCTCATGCGGTTCGTTGAGCGGGAAAACGTTAGGCTCACATCAAGCTCTTGCTCGGGTGCCAGCTTATCGTTGAAGTCGGCGATGCAGGTGCAAGGTTCGGCCATGGTCAGTCGATCCCGAGCGCGGCGAGATAGACATCGAGGATGGCTTGCCGTTCCTTGCGGTCGTCGGGCCGCATCTTGCGGATGCGGATCACCTGGCGCATCGCTCTTGGATCGTAGCCCGCAGATTTTCCCTCCAGATAGACGTCCTTGATGTCGTCGCCGATGCCCTTCCTTTCTTCGTCAAGGCGCTCGATGCGCTCGATCAGAAGGCGCAGGCGGTCATCCGCCGGACGGTGGGCCGCGGGCAGGTCAACCGGAATGCTGATTTGGTTCGTGGTGGCAGTGGCCATTGGGAGCGTCCTAGTCATGCCACCAGAAGCGCGAGAACCGCGCTTCATCGGCAGGTTGGCGGTGGCAGGGTGAAGGGGCAGTGCGCGGCGGCGCGTTGACCGCGGCGATGCGGTTCTGGCGGGCCAGCCACCGCGCGTGGGAACGGCGGCGGGTGATCTCCGCCTCGGCAGCGGCCAGCGAGCAGCCCATGTCCAGCGCCACCAGCATCACTTCGCGGTGATGGCGCAGGCGCTGGGCGCGCGTTGGAGCGGGTTTACGCGCCACGGCCTTCAAGGCTCCGCGTGTTGGCGGCCATGGCGCGGTGCCATTCGCGCATGTAGAGGCGGTGGTGCAGGCGATCCGCCTCTTCCCGCTCCGCGCCGGTCAGGCCGCGCGCGATCCGCAGCGCATCCAGCGCGGCGATCCGCTCCTGCAGGGCGCGTGATGCCCCTTGCCCACGCCCGCTCATGACCTGCCCCCGCGCGACAGGGCGATGGCGGTGTCGACGCTGTCCAGCGCGCCTTGCAGCGCGACCAGCATAGCGCGGGCCACATCAAAGCTGACCGAGATATCGCCGTCGACGCCTTCGCGCTGATCCTGTACCCAGAGTAGCCACACCTTGCCCTTGGCAGGCATCGGCACGGCAAAGGCGCGCACCTCGCCATCGCGGGGCGCGGTGCCCATCGCGACGAGAGGCAGCGATGGCGAGGCAGCCTCGCGCTGCTGCGCGCCGGTCACCATGGGCAGCTTCCCGCCGCTTGGCACTGCATCGCGCCGGCAATCACGCGGTCCAGCATATGCCAGAGGCCGAGTGTAGCGATCATCGCAGCGCCAATGCGCAGACGGATGGCCGCCCGCGTCACTGAGCGCCTCCCCAAATGGCGGGGCCATTCAGCGCGCCGTCGATCACCAGCGCCACAACGAAGAGCAGAACCAGCAGCGACACGGCGATGTCCGCGCGGCGGGCACGATCGCAGCGATGCGATCCGCCCTGGGCCAGACGCGGGCGTTCGGGATGCGGGGTGGTTTCCAGCCAGCGGGGCGATCTGAATTTATCCGGCACGGGCAAATCCTTTCAGGCAAAGAGGTGCCTGCGCCGAAAATCGCTTTCGGCGTGGCGTTGCGGGGATCAGGGGGGCGGGGAAAGGAGGGCGATCAGCCGTCGAAAATGCTGATCTGCCGATCGTCCGGCGGATCACCGGCGGGCGGGATCACTTGCGGCACCTTCTCGCGCGGGCATTGCTTCAGGTTCAGATCGGGCCGCAGCGAGGCGCCCGCGCTGAAATAGTGGACGAACACCAGCTCGCTCATCCCTGTCATCCCGCAGCCGCTGTTGGTGCAATGCACGATCAGGTGCTTCACCGTTTCCGTTTCGCGCGAGGAATGGCGCACGAACATCGGGGCGTTGCAGTTGGGGCAGGTGATGAAGGCCTTGTCCTTTGCCTGCGCCCCGCCGGAGCGCAGGCGGAAGGCCAGCGGCGCCTCCAGCAGGGGGGACATGCGCATGGCGCCGGTGCCGCTCATCGCCGTGCCTCCTGCTTCCGGCGGGCGATCACGGCGAGGCCTTCGGTCAGCTTCTCGATGGCCTCCTCGATCTCGCGCTCCGCATCGCAGATGGCTGATGTCGGCGCGGTGGGGCTGGCCGCGAGGCACAGCGCCGCGACAGCCTCGCCCGCTTCCTTCGCGGTGTCCGCCGCCGCGCGCGCCAGATCGGCGGCGGCATCGGTGGCGCGCTGTGCCAGATCGAGGCGCAGCTCGAACAGGTTGTGGAACGGCGGATAGTTGCCA
>DDES01000023.1 GCA_002336765.1 Novosphingobium sp. UBA1948
GAGCCGAGGCCCGCCAGCACCAGAGCGATCATCGCGGGCCAGCGCTTCATGCTGCCCATCCTCACGCCGCCCCGCTTCATGCAGCCAGCGCCCGCTGGTGCAACCGCGTGATCGCATCGAGCGAGGACAGCAGCGCCGCCTCCATCCAGGCGCCGATGTAGGAGCAATGCTCGCCCGCCAGCACCACGCGGCCATCGACCGAGACAAGGTTCTGGTAATGCGGCGCGCGCAATTCATCGGTCCACGACGATGCGCAGGCCTGAATCCACGGCAACTGGCTCCACGACACAGCGACACCGTTCGAATATTCCGCGCGATATTGCTTGTGAAACACCGAACCTTGCGCCAGCGCCGCCTCGATACGCTCGGCAGGCGTCATCGCGGCAAACCGATAGGCATGCGCCCCGCCCGCATAGGCGCCCAGCAGCACGGCGGGGCCGGGCTTGAAGAAGCCATAGCTGGGATAGGCGATTTCGCCGATGGGCTGGGTGGTGAAGCTGTGGCCGCCATAGATCTGCTCGTCCTGTTCCCAGAAGCGGCGCTTCATCTCGAGGCCCACCTTGCACGAGGAGTGATAGGGCAGGGCGTCGATCGCCGCCTTCTTGGCCGGCGCCACCTGCACCTCGATCTGGCTGAGCATCGGCAGGGGGATGGTGCAGACGCAGAAATCGGCCTTGGTCTCGCCCTTCATGCCGTTGACGGCGTCGGTCCACGCGATGGTCACGCCCTTGTCGTCCTGCGCGATTTTGGTGACCTTGGTGTTGAGGCGGATCTTGCCCTCCAGCTTGCGGGCGAAAGCCTTGCCGATCGCGTCAATGCCCCCCACCGGCTGAAACATCGTGGGCTGCATCGTGCGGCTGAGCGTCGAGGTGACGGCGCTCCACACCCGCGGATCGAGCACATCCTGAAGTCCCGCGATGGTCGAGGGTGTGGGCGCGCCGTTGACGCCGCCGCCGGGCGGGCGGTCATAGCCACGCTGCGACGAGGCGCGCAGCCCGCTGGTATAGGCCATATCCTTGTCGAGCAGGCCCCAGCCGCGCATCGCCTCGAGCAGCTTTTCCTTGTCCTCCTTGGACAGCGTATCGTCGAGCGCGTTCTTGTTCACCGCCTTGGCCAGCAGTTCGGCGATATGGCCCTTGAAGTCCACCGAGACTTCCGCCAGCCGCTGCGGCTTGCCGCCATAGGCCTTGTCGGTGTGGAGATAGCCGTTGAGGTTGTATTGCGTGAAAGGCTCGAGCTGGACGCCCAGTTCCTGACAATAATGCAACAGCGCCTGATGGTGGAACGGGATGCGCCACGGGCCGGGGTTGAGATAGTTGCCGGGGGCGAATTTCACCTCCTGCACCGCGCCGGACACTTCCTTGATCACATCGCCGCCGCGTACGGTGTAATTGCGGCCGCCGGGGCGGTTCTGGAACTCCAGAATCTGCACCTGATAGCCCGCCTTCTGCATTTCATAGGCCGCCAGCATACCGGCCAGGCCCGAGCCGAGGATGATCACCTTGGCCCCGCTCTTGGCGCCCGACAGCTTGGGCGGGCCGGAAAACTGGGTCGGCGCGGCATGGCCGAGCGCGGTCATCGCCTGATAGAGCGCGGCAGCGCCGCCCGCCTTGCCGATGGCAGTGAGCAGCGCGCGGCGGCTGGGCATTTCGAATTCGTACATAGCAAACCCCCAAGAAGAGCCGGAACAATGGGATTTTTCCCGTTCACCCTGCGGCGGTCTTGGTCGCTTTCTTGAACAGCCCTGTGGCCTTCGACAGGCAGGGTAGGGGGAAAGCGGCTGGCCTGTCATGCCGGAACAGAGAGCTTACGCGCTTTGGCGTATCAGGCCATCGGCCAGCTTCCGATAGCTTTGTCTTGCGACCGGACGGTGTCTGGCTGTCGATAATCCATAAAACGGGAAAGGGTTTCGGGCGTTGTCTGGCAACGCTTGAGCTCCCTTTGCCCGTCGACCTCCCTCGCAGGTGAAAAGGCCAATCAAGGCCGTGCAACATGGGGGTCTGATTTATGAGTTCATTGCGCCGCGTGGCCACAGCCGCGCTGATTGCCAGCACATTCCTGTCGTCGGCAGCCTTTGCCGCCGAGGAGGAGAAGGAAAAGCCCGCCGGTGATGCGATCATCGTGACCGGCACCCGCGCCGTGGGCCAGCAGGCCGCACAGAGCGCCACGCCCATTCAGGTGCTTTCGCAAGAAGCGCTGACCCATGTGGCCCAGCCCAACCTCAACCAGGCGCTGACCCAGATCGTTCCCTCGTTCCAGGCCCAGACGCAAGGCACCGACATGGCGAGCTTCTCGCTCTCGGCCCGTCTGCGCGGCCTGTCGCCCAACCACACGCTGGTGATGGTCAACGGCAAGCGTCGTCACGGCAACTCGATCCTTCAGGTCATCAACGGCGCCTTTGGCGGCTCGGCAGCCCCCAGCATCGACCTGATCCCGCCCGACATCGTCAAGCGCATCGAAGTCTTGCAGGATGGCGCCGCCGCGCAATATGGCTCGGACGCTATCGCGGGCGTGATCAACATCATCCTCAAGAACGATTCGGACGGCGGCACGTTCAAGTTCAACACCGGCCAGTATTACGACGGCGAGGGTACGACCTACAGCGCCAGCGGCAATGTCGGCATGAAGGTGGGCGATAATGGCTACCTCGACCTGTCGCTGTTCCACCGTCGCAACGATGTCACCACCATCGGTGATGGCCAGTTCTCGGTAGTGAATTATAACGGCACCCCGGTCACCAACGTCTCGGCCGCGTTCCAGCCCTATTACACCGCGCTTGCCAACAACAAAGGCACGGCTGGTATCAACGGCGGTCAGCCCGCCTCGCAACTCACGCTGGGCTTCTACAATTTCGGCTATGATTTCGGCAATGTGGAGTTCTACTCCTTCGGCGATGTTTCCTATCGCCACGGTGATGCGCTGCAAGGCTATCGCGTGCCCAACCGCGTCTGCCGCAACCCGACCACCGCCACCGCCCAGACCAGCGATCCCACCAATTGCTTTGCCGACACCGCCAAAACCGGCCTTGTGCCCCATATCGAGGTGATGCAGGACGAGTTCCAGATCACCAACGGCATCAAGGGCGATCTGGCAGGTTGGAATTTCGATCTCGGCGCTTCCTATGCCGAGGATATCGCGCGGGTTTACACCACCCACTCGGTCAACGCCTCGCTGTTCGCGGCCACCGGCCAGTCGCCCACCGATTTCTACGATGGTCGCTTCAAGTTCACCCAGTTCACCGGCACGCTCGACCTGCGCCGTGAATTCGATATCGGCTTTGCCGATCCGCTGAACGTGGCGGTGGGAGCCGAATATCGCAAGGAAAGCTACAGCATCGGGCAGGGCGATGCCGGTTCGACCTATGTCGAGGGCGGCCAGTCCTTCCCCGGCTATTCCAAGACCGACGCGGGCACCACCAAGCGTAACGCCAAGGCGGTCTATGTCGATTTTGCCACCAAGCCGCTGACGGGCTGGTCGATCGATCTGGCGGGCCGCTACGAGCATTACAGCGACTTTGGCGATACCACGATCGGCAAGATCACCACACGCTACGATTTCTCGCCTGCCTTCGCCATCCGTGGCACGGCGAGCACCGGCTTCCGCGCCCCTTCGCTTCAGGAATCGGGCTATTCGTCCACCAACGTCGGCCCGACCAGCGCCACGCTCCAGCTCGCCCCCGCCTCGGCGGCCTCGGCCAGCGCGGGTTTCGGCGCGCTCAAGCCCGAGAAGTCGGTCAACCTGTCGGCGGGTATCGTTTTGCGCCCGATCCCCAAGCTGGTGGTCACGCTGGATGGCTATTACATCAAGATCAAGGATCGCATCGTGTCCTCGGGCAGCATCCAGGGCCAGCGCGCCTCGGTCTATCCGACGGCGGGTGTGCCGGTAACCTCGCTGGTGAATGGCCGCACGCAATATGATCTGGTGATGGCCGCTATCGCTGCCAGCGGCAAGGCGCTCGATCCCACCGTGCTGCAATCGGGCTCGCTGGCGATCCAGACCTACACCAATGGCATCGACACCGAGACCAAGGGCATCGAATTGTCGGCGCGCTATCCGGTCAAGCTGGGCTTCGGCTCGCTCGACCTGTCGGTGGGCGCGAACTATAACGAGACAGCGGTCAAGGCCAACCGTCTCGGCTCGCTGTTCGGCATTGCCGCCCAGCAGGTGATCGAGAGCGCCAGCCCCAAATTCAGGGGCAATCTGGGTGCCCTGTTCAAGACGGGTGGCCTGACGGTCAATATGCGCGCCAATTACTATGGCAAGACGATCAGCTATGTTCAGCCCACCACCGGCCTGACGACGGCTTCCGCACCGCCCATCGTGGGCGTTGGCGGCGCCTATTATGCGGCCGAGGTCAAGCCCGCCACGATCTTCGATCTGGAAGTCTCGTATGACTTCACGAAGTTCCTGAACGTGGCCGTGGGTGCGAACAACCTGTTCAACAAGATCCCCGAAACGCCGCCACTGGTGGCCGACTATGCCACCAATCCGGGCTTCTTCGTCAACGGGAAATCGCCCTATATCAACAACTCGGGCACACTCAACGCGCCCTACACCTTCGGACCCTATGGTTCGAACGGGGGCTATTACTACGCCCGTATGACGGTCAAGTTCTGACCAGTGAGCAGGTGGCCGGAGCGCATGCTTCGGCCACCTATTCCCATCCCCCTCCGGCCCGTGGAACAGCGTTACGCGATATGGCGCTTGTCGCCGCCGCCGCCAGCGCCTAGAGACTGACCCCATGCCCGGAGAAATTCTTGATAACCAAGGCCAAGGCGTTGCCGCCTGGAACTGGCCTTCCGTCCACCCCGAAGCGCGCAAATTCGCCGCCGTTTCCGGTACTGCCTGCCTTGTCGCGGCGGTGCTGGGCTGGAGCCTGCTGGCATGGCCGCTCGGCATCCTGACCTATGGCATCTGCGCCTTCTTCCGCGATCCCCAGCGGGTAACGCCGCGCGGGGAAAAGCTGATCATCGCGCCGGCCGACGGGTTGGTCACGCTGATCCAGAAGGTCGCGCCGCCGCGTGAACTGGTGATGGAGGATGGCAGCGGCACCGCTGGCCTGCCCGACGCACCGGTCACCCGTATCTCGATTTTCATGAGCGTGTTCGACGTTCACATCAACCGCGCGCCGATCAGCGGCACCGTATCGCGCGTGGTCTATATCCCCGGCAAGTTCATGAACGCCGATCTCGACAAGGCGAGCGAGGAAAACGAGCGCCAGCAT
>DDES01000214.1:0-3961 GCA_002336765.1 Novosphingobium sp. UBA1948
CCGCCCGCGCCGCCTCGACCCGCGCTGCTGCGACGCGAATGTCGGTGTTGGCGGCCAAGGCATCCTGCACCAGCGAGTCGAGCAGCGGGTCGCGATATTGCTTCCACCATGCCACCTGCACCGGCGCGGCGGCAAAGCCGTCGCCCTGTGCGGCCTGAAACGGAGCCAGCGCGGCGACAGGCGGGGTGGGCCGGTGATAATCCGGCCCCACGGCGCAACCCGTCAGCATGGTAGCGGCCAGCAAGGCCGGAACGATCAACTTCATCATGGGCGTTTCCTCATTCGGCCGGTTGCAGCGCGGCGGCATGGCCACCCTTGCGCGGCGCGCGCAGCGCCAGTTTCCGGCACAGGACATAGAAGGTGGGCGTGAACAGCAGGCCAAAGCCGGTGACGCCTGCCATGCCGAAGAACACCGCCGTGCCCAAAGCCTGCCGCAATTCGGCCCCCGCCCCCTTGGCCAGCACCAGCGGCACCGCGCCAAGGATGAAGGCCAGACTGGTCATCAGGATCGGGCGCAAACGGGTCTGCGCCGCGCGCACCACCGCATCGACGGGCGAAAGGCCCAGTTCGTCCTCGGCCTGTTTGGCGAATTCCACCACCAGAATGGCATTCTTGGCGGCCAGCGCGATCAACACCACCAGCCCGATCTGGGTGAGGATATTGTTGTCCATCCCGCGCAGATTGATCCCCAGCATGGCTGCGAGCAGGCACATCGGCACGATCAGGATGATCGCCAAAGGCAAGGTCAGGCTTTCATATTGTGCCGCGAGCACCAGAAACACCAGCAGCACCGACAGCGCGAAGACCAGCATCGCAGTGTTGCCGGTATGCGACTGCTCATAGGCGATGCCGGTCCATTCGCCGCCATAGCCGGGGGCCAGCGTGCTGGCGGCGAGCTTCTCCATCGTGGCCAGCGACTGGCCGGTGGCATAGCCGGGCGCGGTATCGCCGTCGATCTCCACCGCCGGTTGCAGGTTATAGCGCACCACGCGATAGGGGCCGGTCTTGTCGGTGAACGTGGTGACAGCACCCAGCGGCACCATCTGCCCCGTGTTTGACCGGGTTTTCAGATTGGCAATGTCGGCCACGGTCGAGCGATGCTCCGGATCGGCCTGCGCGGTAACGCGATAGGTGCGGCCCAGCAGGTTGAAGTCATTCACAAAGGCCGAGCCGAGATAGACCTCGAGCGCCTCGAAAATACGTTCCGGCGGCACACCCAGCAGATCGGCCTTCTGGCGGTCGATATCGGCATAGACGCGCGGCGTACCCACATCGAACAAAGTATAGACCTGCCGCAGCCCCTTTTCGGCATTGGCCTTGGCAATCAGGCCCCACGCCTGCGCATTGAGCGCATCATAGCCGCGCCCCTCGCTGTCTTGCAGCATATAGCGATAGCCGCCCGCCGCGCCGATGCCCTGAATGACCGGCGGCGGCACCAGCAGAATGCGCGCCTTGTCATAGCCGGCCATTGCCTTGTTGGCCTCGTCCATGATGCCTTGATAGGTCACGCCCTCGGCCTCGCGCTCGGCAAAACTCTTGAAGGGGAAATAGATCGCGCCCGAATTCGGGGCGGATGTCTGCGAGGGGCCGTGGAAACCGGCAAACATCACCGCGCCGCGGATGCCCTTGACCGGCAGGATCTTCGCGGCCACATCGCGCACCACGCTATCGGTGCGCTCGAGCGAGGCGCCCGAAGGCATTTGCACGATGGCGAGGAAATAGCCCTGATCCTGCGCGGGGATAAAGCCCGTGGGGGTGGCAACGAACAGGGCCGCCGTCGCCGCGATCAAGGCGGCATAGCCCGCCACCATCCGCTTGGGTGCGCCCAGCAGGCGACGGGTCAGGCGGGCATAGGCCGCGCTCATCCGGTCAAAGCCGGTGTTGAAGCGATCCGCCGCGCGGGCCAGCCCGCGCCGCCACGGCGACAGGTTGGCCGCATCGGCATGCACATGGCCGCGCAGCAGAACCGCTGCCATCGCGGGCGACAGCGTGAGCGAGAGCACCAGCGAGATCACCGTGGCGGTGGAAATGGTGACCGCGAATTGCTTGTAGAACTGGCCCGACAGGCCCGGAATGAACAGCGTGGGCACGAACACCGCGCAAAGCACCAGCACAATCGCCACCAGCGCGGTCGCCACCTCGTCCATCGAGACACGCGCGGCTTCCTTCGGCGCCAGCCCCAGCGCCATGTTGCGCTCCACATTCTCGACCACCACGATGGCATCATCCACCACGATGCCGATCGCCAGCACCATGGCAAACAGCGAGAGATTGTTGAGCGAATAGCCCACCGCCGCCAGCATCACCGCCGTGCCCACCAGCGACACCGGAATCGCAAGGATCGGGATGATCGCCGCGCGCCAGCTTTGCAGGAAGACGAGGATCACCAGCACCACCAGCACCACCGCCTCAAGCAGCGTGTGATAGACCGCGTCGATCGACTGGCTGATGAACTCGGTGGGGTTATAAATGGTGGAATATTCCATCCCCTTGGGGAAACTCTTGGCCAGCGCGTCCATCTCGCCCTTGATGCGCGCCGCGGCGGCCAGAGCATTCGAGCCGGGGCGCTGCATTACCGCGATCACCACCGTGGGCTTGTTGGACAGATAGGTGTTGATCGCATAGTCTGCCGCGCCCAGTTCCACCCGCGCCACATCGCGCACGCGCACCTGCCGCCCCGCAGCATCGGTGCGGATCACCACATCGGCAAATTGCGCCGGATCGGTCAGACGCCCCTGCGTCTCGACCCCGAGTTGGAAGGCCTCCCCTTTCGCATAGGGCGGTTGGCCGAGGGCACCGGCCGAAACCTGCACATTCTGCGCACGCAATGCCGCCACGATCTCGCCCGCTGTCAGGTCGAGCGCGGCGGCGCGGGCGGGATCGATCCACACACGCATGGCATAATCGCGCCCGCCGAACAGCCGCACGTCACCCACGCCTTCCAGCCGCGACAGGCGGTCCTGCACCCGCGTCAGCGCATAGTTGGAAAGGTAATCGCGCGAGAGCGAGCCATCGGGCGATTGCAGATTGACCACCATCAGGAAGTCGGGGCTGGTCTTGCGCGTCACCACGCCCAGCCGCTGCACTTCCTGCGGCAGGCGCGGGGTGGCGATGGCCACGCGGTTTTGCACCAGCACCTGCGCGGCGTCGAGATCGGTGCCGATCTTGAAGGTGACGGTGATCGTCACACGGCCATCGCCGGTCGACTGGCTGCTCTGGTAGAGCATATTGTCGACGCCGTTGACTTCCTGCTCGATCGGCGCGGCCACGGTTTGCGCCACGGTTTCGGCTGAAGCCCCCGGATATTGCGCGGAAATCGTCACCGTGGGCGGCACGATATCGGGATATTGCGAAATCGGCAGGCCAAAATAGGCGATCAGCCCCACCACCGAGATGATCACCGCCAGCACGGCGGCAAAGATCGGCCTATCGATGAAAAATCGTGAGAAACGCATGGAGGGTATCCCGTGAATTAGCGCGCCAGAGTGGCCTGCGCGGCGGCAGGCGTGGCAATCGGCGCGGTCGCGGCCGCTGGCTGCGGGGTGATGCTGGCAGGGCGTGTGTTGACCTTGGCACCGGGCATGGCGGCTTGCAGATTGGTCACGACCACGCGATCCTGCGGCGCAAGCCCGCTGCGGATCACGCGCAACCCGCGCACAACCGGACCCAGTGTGACCGGTTTGGCGGCCACCGTGCCATCCTTGCCCACCACCAGCACGGTCTTGCGCGCCTGATCGGACTGGATCGCCTCGTCCGGCACCAGCAGGGCCTGCACCGTACCTTCATGGCTCAGCCGCATCGCGCCGAACATGCCGGGGGTGAGCATCAGCCCCGGATTGGGCAGGATGGCGCGGCTGCGGATCGTGCCCGAATGGCTGTCGAGCGCATTGTCGGTAAAATCGAGGCGGCCGCGATGGCGATAGTCGGATTCGTCCTGCAACTTGATCTCGACATCGGCGGG
>DDES01000214.1:3978-4217 GCA_002336765.1 Novosphingobium sp. UBA1948
ACCCGCCTCGCTTGCGCGCTGCGACTTGAGGTAAAGCGCCTCGGACGCGTCGAAGGTGAAGTAGATCGGATCCAGCGCGTTGATCGTGGTCAGCAAGGTGGCGCCGCTGCCCTCTGCGGCTGAGACAAGATTGCCGATATCCACCCGCCGGTCGGACACACGGCCGGTGATCGGCGCGCGGACCTGCGTGAATTCGAGATCGAGGGCGCGGGCGCGTTCACGGGCCCGAGCACCGGCAA
>DDES01000212.1 GCA_002336765.1 Novosphingobium sp. UBA1948
GGCTTGCCCGCCGCGATGGCGGCATCCAGATTGGCTTCCAGCGCCGCTGGCGAGGAAAAGTCGATCAGCACATCGGCGACCTGCGCTAGCGGGTTCGCATCCTCGCCACGGTCAATCCCGCCGGCAAGGTTGGCCCCCGAAGCCGTGATCGCTTCTGCCAGAGCGCGCCCCATGCGGCCCGCGCTGCCGATGATGCCGATGTTGATACGCATTGCCTGAACTCCATTTTGCGGGCTTCATGGGCGACATGGCACAATTTCGCAATATCGTGATTCTCACCGGCGCGGGATGCAGCGCCGAAAGCGGCATTGATACGTTTAGGGATGGGGGCGGATTGTGGGAGCAGCACCGCGTCGAGGATGTTGCCACGCCGGAGGCCTTCGCCCGCGATCCCGCATTGGTGCAGCGCTTTTACGACATGCGCCGCGCGGCGATCCAGAGCAAACAGCCCAATGCCGCCCATCATGCGCTGGCGCGGCTTGAGCGCGAATGGCGCCACGGGACGGTGACGCTGGTGACCCAGAATGTCGACGATCTGCATGACCGCGCCGGTTCGCAAAAGCTCATCCACATGCATGGCGAGCACCTGTCGGCATGGTGCACGGCCTGTGACACACGTTCGCGCTGGACCGCGCCGCTCATCGATGGCCCGCCGTGTCCTGCCTGCGGCACCATGGCGCTGCGGCCCGACATCGTGTGGTTTGGCGAAATGCCCTATCGCATGGAGGACATCTATGACGCGTTGCGCGAGGCGGATCTGTTTGTGTCGATCGGCACGTCGGGCGCGGTCTATCCGGCGGCGGGTTTTGTGCGTGGCGCGCGCGAGGTAGGGGCGCATTGCCTCGAACTCAATCTGGAGCGCAGCCAGGGATCGGCATGGTTCCACGAAACGCGGCTGGGACCGGCGGGCGAACTGGTGCCCGTCTGGGTGGAGGAGATGTTAATGGGCTGAGCAGGCCGGATCATGCGGGATAGTGATCGTGCGAAGCGAAGGCGCGAGGCCATCGAGCAGATGCAGCCGACTCCATTGCGGATCGCCCAGCGGGCCGGACAGGCCCGCGCCAGCCAGCACCACACGGACCGCGCTTTGCGCCGCCATCGTGGCCACCATGCCGACAAAGGCGCCCAGCACACCATCGGCGGCGCAGGTATCGCAATCGGTGGCATCGAACGCATCGCCCACGAAACAGCGGTAGCATGCTTGTCCCGGCAAATGGCCCGCAAAATTGGCCACCTGCCCCTGAAACCGGCCCACCGCCGCCGAGGTCAGCGGTATGCCCGAGGCTACGCAGGCGTCCGATACGGCAAGGCGCGTGGCGAAATTATCGCAGCCATCGAGCACCAGCGTGGCCCCCGCGATCAGATCGCGGGCATTGGCCGCCTCGATCCGCGCGCGATGGGCCTTCACCGTCAGAGCCGGATCAAAGCGCCCGACCCAGCACGCTGCGGCTTCGGCCTTGGGGCTGCCGATATCGGCTTCGGTGAAGATGGTCTGGCGCTGGAGATTGCTGGCTTCCACCCTATCGTCGTCGATCAGCGTCAGCTGGCCCACGCCTGCCGCCGCCAGATATTGCAGCGCGGGGCTACCGATCCCGCCGCAGCCGATCAGAACGACATGGGCCTCTGCCAGCGCCATCTGCCCCACACCGCCCACTTCGGGCAGCACGATATGGCGGGCAAAGCGCGCGAGGCGATCAGGAGGCAAGAAGGCGCTGGGCATGGGTCTGGGCTTTAGAGCCAAACACCATGCCTTGCGAGACCATTTCTTGCCCGACTATTTCTTGGACGCGGCCGGACCACTGCTGAAAGCGTCGGCAATCGAGCAGGAAGCCGGACCAAGGATCACGATGAACAGCACCGGCAGGATGAACAGGATCAGCGGCACGGTCATGATCGCGGGCAGACGCGCGGCCTTTTCCTCGGCACGCATCATGCGCTCGTTGCGGAATTCGGCCGAAAGCACGCGCAGGGCCGAGGCCAGCGGCGTACCGTAGCGTTCGGTCTGGATCATGGTGGTCACCACGCCGCGCACCGAGTCGAGCGCCACGCGATAGGCGAGGTTCTCGAAGGCCTGACGGCGCTCGGTGAGGAACGACAGTTCGATGGCGGTCAGTGCGAATTCATCGCCCAGTTCGGGATAGGCACGGCCCAGTTCCTTGGCCACGCGGTTAAAGGCGGCGTCCACCGTCAAGCCCGCCTCGGCGCAGATCACCAGCAGGTCGAGCGCATCGGGCAGGCCCTTGCGGATTTCCGTGGTGCGCTTGTTGGCCAGATTGCTGACGTAGAAGTCGGGGCCCTTATAGCCAATGCCCACGGCGGCGGCGAAGCCCATGAACTTCTTGAAATCGCTCCACAGCGGGAAATAGTCGAAGCCATAGATCACCAGCGCGGCCAGCCCGCCCAGCACGATCGGCGCGACCATGCGGCCCAGAATGATGGCGACGGCCCATTCCTTATTGCGGATGCCCGCCTGCGCCAGCTTTTGCTGGGCATCGGCCACCTGGCTGTCCTGCAACACCTTGAGCTTGTCGAGAAAGGTGCGGATGGCATCGGTGGTCTCGGTGCGTCGCACGATCTGGGCGCGCTTTTTGGGCTCGGCGGAAACAATGCCCGCCTTCAATTGCTCGCGCCGGTCGTTGAGCGCCTTGACGCGCCCCTTCATCGGATCGCGCAAGGTGACCGCCGAATAGATCGCCACCAGCACCATCAGCGCGCAGACCGCCGCCAGCGCCGTGCCGATCCAGTAAACATCCATGCCGTAAAGCTGGGGGTGGACGGGTTCCATAAGCCTTCCTTCCCCTCAGATCTCGAAGCTGACCATCTGGGCCATGATGAACACGCCGATGCTCATCCAGCACAGGCCGCCAAGGCCGGTGATGATCAGGCGCTGGTCGGAAAAGAAGCCTTGCAGATACAGCGGGTTGACCATGTAGATCATGATGAACACCATGAACGGCAGGCTTCCCACGATATAGGCCGAGGCTTTCGATTCCGAGCTCATCGCCTTGATCTTGAGCTTCATCTGCGCGCGCTTGCGCAGCACATCGGCCAGATTGGCTAGCGTTTCGGCCAGATTGCCGCCCGTTTCGCGCTGGATGGCGATGGTGATGCAGAAGAAGTTGAACTCGGCCATGTTGAGCCGGTCGGCGGTGTCCTGCAAGGCATCATCCATGCTGCGACCGATCTTGATGCGTTCG
The DNA here is from genome assembly GCA_002336765.1 of Novosphingobium sp. UBA1948. Taxonomy (GTDB): domain Bacteria; phylum Pseudomonadota; class Alphaproteobacteria; order Sphingomonadales; family Sphingomonadaceae; genus Novosphingobium. The sequence continues at coordinate 3,198 of DDES01000212.1, forward strand.
GTCACCAGTTTGAATTCCTCGCCCACGGGGCCGGGCACTTCGGTCGATACGACATTGAGCGTCTCGGTCACCGGCAGGCCCGAGCGCAGGCCGCGCACGAGCAATTCGATCGCGTCGGGGAATTTCGCGTTGAACTTCGCGATGCGGCGCTTGATGAAGAAGCCGACNNAGCGCAGGCCGCGCACCAGCAGTTCGATGGCATCGGGGAATTTCGAGGTGAAGTCGTTGTAGCGCTTCTTGATGAGATGGCCGACCACCAGATGTGGCAGTCCCGCGCCCGCCGCCAGACCCACCATCAGCGCCAGCGGCAGCATGCCGCTCTTGACAAAGACCAGCGCGGCCACTGTCAGGCCAACGCCCGCACAGGTCTGCACATATTGCTTCACGGTCCAGTGTTTGCCGGTGCGGTGCAGGCGCAGCGCCAGTTGCTCACCCCGTGAGCGCGGGTGATCGCCGCCGTGGATCATCGGCTTGCGCGAGGCCAGCGCGCGGCGCATCTGCGCCTCGACCTTGTCCAGCGTGCTGTCGGCATGGCGGTCGCGCAGATTCTGCAGGCGTCGCTCGCCGGTCTTGCCCG
>DDES01000139.1 GCA_002336765.1 Novosphingobium sp. UBA1948
CGGAGCCGTCGCCGTCGCCGTCGCCGGAGCCGGAGCCGTCGCCGTCGCCGTAGCCGTAGCCGTCGCCGTAGCCGGAGCCGTCGCCGTCGCCGTAGCCGGAGCCGTCGCCGGAGTTGCTCCCGCTGGTCGCATCAGCGCACCTCATAGGTGGGCGCCTGGGCGATCGACGCCGCAGCCTTCTCGGTTGTTGCGATGATCTCGCAGTTTTCGGTGAGCAGGATGTCGATCGGTGCGCCAACCTTGCTGCGCCCATGATCGAGACCGAGAGTGGCAACGCCCGAAAGAAACGCGCCATTGTCCGCCACCTGCCAGTACCAAAGGCGGCGGGCTTCCATCAGTTCACATTCGCGGCCATCGCGCGATTTCAGGATGCCGGCATGTACGCCCGCATCGCGGGTGCGGACGACGACATATTTGCCGATCCAAGGATCGGTTGCAGTATCAGCCATGATAATCTCCTGATTGGCTGGTGGGAAAGGGGGTGGCCCCTGCCCCGATTTCATCGGGTGCAGGGACCGGGCGACCCGCAGGGCTGGCCTTGCGGCGCAGGATCCGCGTTGCCCAATGCAGGGCGCAGATGCGGATTTCGGTGAGAACATCGGGCCAAGCCAGAGCGGCGTTGACCGCCACGAAGGGCGCGCCGGTGAGAAGCCAGAAAGCCTCGCCCGTGAACAGGCAGGCCGCAAGGGTGCAGGCGGTGCCGAAGCCGCAGGCGAAAGCAGAGGCGCGATGGGCATGGAGCAAGGGCGGACGGTTGCCGGTCATTGGCCTGCCCCGAAGCCGAACGCATAGGCCAGCGTGATGGCGGTGATCGCCAGCATGTAGGCGCGCATGCCAAGGTGGAAACGTGCCTCTGCACGGGCGGTGGCCGCGATAGAGCGGCGTTGGTGGCGGGCGGCGCGCATCATGCGGCCTTGGGCATGGCGCTGGGCAGCGACCATTCGGCCACGCTGCCCAAGGCGGCTAGATGCGCGGACACGATCACCAGTTGGCGCGCGGCGGCATCGCGCGACGGATCTGTCAGTGCGGCCAGCAATGCGTGATCGCGGGTGCGGCCCAGCACCATCGCCCAGCGCGCGGGCGGGCAAATATCGGAAGCCACGATCCGGCGCGCCTCCGCCTCGCTGATTTCGCGGGCAGCGCCATAGAGCCAGACGGGATTGCGCTGGGAATCGATCAGCGGAGCAAGTTCGGGCAGATCGGCGCCGCACAGGCAGGCAATGGCCAGCCACGGATAGAGCGCCAGATCGGCAGAATGCGCAGCCATCTGCCCCGTGCGCACGGTGGCCACGGCGCGGGATTTGCGCGCAAGATAAAGCTCGCCAGCAATGGCCGAGGCATCGGCGGTTTGAAAGGATAGGGACATAAGCGCCTCCGTTTAGGTGGCGCATAACTCACAGATTGTGATTACCCCGTCAATCCTGTTTTTCACAGTTTGTGACTTTGCCGGTTGAAACTGTGATTTCAGCCCGATTCGTCCAACACTCCAACGGCCATGACCGGAAAGGCGATATCAAGCCTGACGCCCAGCATTGCGAGCGTGCCATCTGCGCGCTCAAACCCTCCAACGATCCTGGCGTAGGCTGCTATGCCCCTGATCCCGCTGGCCGCGAATAGATCTTCAGACCATTGCCGCGCGCGGGCTGCATCCAGATGGCCGACAATCACATCATCGATCACGACCTTCACCGCGAACGGATCGTAGGGATTGTCCGGCTCGGGGAGCAGCAGCGCATAACAGTCCGTCGAGGCATCATCGTAGTCATTATCGCGCACAAGCGCCCACAGATCATCCTGATGGAAGCTTTCGCCCACGATGTTGAATGAAAAAGTGCTGTCGCCCCGCACAACGGCAATCCGGCCCGAAAAGTCAGAGGCGGACAACCAGCCTAGCCTTCAGTACCGTTCTTGACCAACGCAGCGGCAATTGCCGCGATCTGGATGCGCTGGCGCTCATCAGCGCTAGACCATATCTCGATAATGTCTGGCGGGAGGTCGCGCGGGTCATGCTCGGCCAGCCATCCAACGTTGATTTTCAGCGCGGGAGCGAGGCGGCGCAGCCACTTGAGCGACAGGCCGCGCTCGCCGGTTTCCAGATACCCGATCTGATTGGCGTTGGTGCCAACGGCATTCGCAAGCTCTTCAAGCGACATTCCGCGAAAGCGCCGCCACGCCTGAAGATTGTTGGGACCGCCGTTTTTGTCGTCCTGTGCCATACTCACAATATGCGACATGCGGCAAATCCCGTCTCCCCACAGACTGTGAAAATCGTCACTTGACGAGAAACTCACAATCTGTGAGTTAGCGGGCATGGAAACACTCTCCGCATCCGAACTGGCCAAGGCAGCCAGCATCAGCGCATCGTACGCCAGTATGATTTTGACCGGTGCCCGCAAGCCGCCGCTGGGGCTGGCGCTGCACATCTACCGCCAAACCGGTTGGCGGCACGAGTCGATTGTTCCGCTGTCCGAAGAGCAGATCAATGCACTCGGGCTGATTGAGCAGTGGACGCCTCGTGGCGGGGTTAAGGTGGCTGGTAGTCATCATGCGCTTGCCACTACTGCCGAATCGGCCAGCGATGCGACCGGACAGATGTGTGAATTGTCCGGTCAGATTTCCGGCGGTGCGCAATGACCGCCGCGCTGGGCCGCATCAAGATCGCCGTGCGCAAGGCAATCGGCTTGTCGGGCGGGATCGATGGCGTTGCCCCGACTGTGGGGCGCAGCCGGTCAACCGCGGGCGGGTGGAATAACCTCAACACCAGCGACTTTCCCCCGCTCGACTGTGCGTTGATGCTGGACGAAATCGCAGTGGCGCAGGGGCAGTTGCCGCCCATGACGGTGGCACTGGCGCGCGAGCTGGGCGGCATGTTTGTGCCCAATATCGACTTTGGCGCCGATGAGGGTTCGCCTGCCTTTCTGGCCATGCAGCTGGCCCAGCATTTGGGCGAGGTTTCGGGCGAGATCGCGCGTAGTCTGGCCGATGATGGCCACATCGATGCGCTGGAAGCGGGCCGTGTCATGGATCGGTTGGCCGATCATGACCGCACCGCCGCCCAGCTGCGCCACCAATTGCAACGGATCATCGATACGGGGGTGAAGCGGTGAGCGAGGAAGCGACATTCTATGCCGATCCGCGCCATTTGCGCGGCTGGTTCGAGGCGGCGGGATATGGAGACCGCGCGGTTTACGCCACCGGCCCCGCGCTGGACGCCGACGCCGAAGTGGTGCGGCAGGTGAACCTGTGGGCCAAGGCAAAGGAAGTGGCGCTCAACGTGTCGCGGATCAATGGGCGCTGTGCCTATCTGGTGACGCGCCGAGAACCGCCCGCCGCCGTGATCGCGGCGAAGGAAGCGGATTACGCGGGCCGTGTGGAAGAGCGCATGCTGGCGCTGTTGCAGACGGCAGCCGAGCGTACCCTGCCCTGCCCGAGCTATGCCGAGATGGCCGATGCGCTGAATATGCGGGACCGGCAGGCGGCGCGCTATGCATTCATGCGGCTGGTGAAAATCGGTCTAATCCGTGTGAACGAAGCTGGAGCGCGGCGGGTGGTGACCATTGTCAAATCGGGCGCCAGCACGGCGGCGGTGGCGGCATGAACGGTTTTCCCGCCATTTGGGGCATGAAGCCCGAAGACTGCGACGGTGAGAACATCGTTGGCAGCATCGAGATGATCCGCACGGGCGAGCCGCGAATCCGCATCGCCGTATGGCCCGAGCATGGGCGGGGCCGTCACCCGTATTTCTTTGTCAGCCCCGCGCGGTTGAAGGCGATGATCGAGGATATCGATCTGGCGTTGGCCGATGAAGATGGTTCGGCCGAGCAGATTGCGGTGGCGGGCGAGATTTTCCCCATTCGCCAGATCGAGGCCTTGGGCCGTGTGTTGAACGGTCTGGCCGAGCAGCTGCGGGAGGCGGGACTTGACTGATATAACCGAAGCCGTTGCGGCGGCAGTCCATAATGCTGCGATCGTTGGCGCAGCAGCAGGATTGGCCCAGTGGGAGAGCGGAGCCGCGCCCGAGCATCTGACTGTCCGGTGTCGCATGATACCGCACGCAGCGCGCGATATCGAGGAACTGGCCGAGACATTGCTGGGCGCGCTGGGCCGCGATGGCCAGCGGCATAGGGCTGAAAACAGTTTGATGTGGCAGGCCACATTGGCGGCATTTGGCGAGGTGGGCGCGCGCGCATTGGACGATGTGGCGGCCTATCTCACCCAACGTGAAGAGGCGGCGCTGTCGATCGGCGGCAAGCTGCCGGAATTCGAGGAAGCGGGGCGCGAGCGCGCCCGCCAGCTTCGCATCATCAAGGATGACATCAGGGCAGGTTTGCACATCGGAGCGGCGCAGTCGCGCGCGATGGGCACCAGCGCAACGCAGGAGGCGGATAGTGGCGATGAAGGATAAGCGCAAGGCAGCGGTGCGGGTGCGCGCCGGTTCGCTGGCCAAGGCCTTGGGCGATGTGGCGGGCATTGTGCCGGCGCGGGCGACGGTGCCGGTGCTGGAGCATGTTCTGATTTCGGTGGGTGATGGCGCGATTTCGATTAGCGGCACCGATCTGGATTCGGTGGCCGAGCGGGTGTTGGCCAGTGATGACAAGGGGCAGCCCGATAGCAGGGAATGGTGTGCGGGCATCCGCGCATTCCGCGTCACCCTGCCCGCGCGCAAGCTGGCCGATGTGGTGAAGCGGTTCGACAAGGATGCGATGGTGGTGATCGAGGCGGATGCCGACATCAACGACGCCTGGGGTGGCCGTGTTACCGTGAAGGCGGGCCGCGCACGGTTTCAGTTGAATGCGCTGCCGGTATGCGATTTGCCGATCATGCCGACCGATGGCCACGATATGGAGTTTACCATCAAGGCATCGGCGCTGGCCGATGCGCTGGCATCGGTTGACTATGCGATGAGCCATGAAGAGACGCGCTATTACCTCAATGGCGTGTTCTGCCATGTGGCGCAGGCAGCGGGCGAACCGCAATGGTTTTGCTTTGCCGCGACCGATGGGCACCGTCTGGCGCGCAAGCGGATCGAGGTGCCCGATGGCGCGGCGGCATGGCCGGATATGATCCTGCCGCGCCGGATGGTGGGGCATCTGGCGAAGCTGTTGGGCGAGGCTGACAAAACCAGCGAGGGCGCGGAGGTGGTGGTGAGCGCTACCAGTGGCGGCACGCGGGTGCAGTTCGAGATGCCATGCGCCGATGATGGTTCGGTTCGGCTGCTGACCAAGACAGTGGATGGCACGTTTCCGGACTATGGCCGCGTTATCCCCACCATGAATGACAAGAGCGCGGTGGTGCCGCGCGAGGGTCTGATTGACGCGGTGGATCGCATGGCGGTGATGGCCACGAAGGAATCGAAGGCGGTGAAGGCCGAGTTCTCCAAAGGCATTCTGGCGCTGTCGATCCAGAATGCCGAGCTGGGCGAAGGGCGCGAGGAAGTGCCCATTGATTATGAAGGTGAGCCGATTACCATTGCTTTTAACGGCGACTATTGGCGCGACGTGCTGCGCGCATCGGGCGCCGACAATGTGCGCATGGTGATGGCAGATCCTGGTGCGCCCACATTGGTGGTGTCCGATGCCCTTGCACGGGAATCCGATCACCAGCCGTACCAGATCAGCCATGTGCAAGTTTTGATGCCGATGCGCGTGTAGCGCGGGAGGAAATCATGAGCAGACGGAACACACTGTTCCGCGCGATCGGCAAGCGCCGCGCGCGGGCCAGAGAGGCGCGCCTGCGCGCCACGCGCGCCGAGCGGCGCGAGGTAGGCCAGATCATGGCCGATATGGTGCGCCACCATTCGGCCAGCGCCACCAAGATTTTGCCCGAACCCGAGGGGGACGTTGCGATGAGCGTGATGGATGAGATTGGACCGGTGGGTG
>DDES01000044.1:0-179 GCA_002336765.1 Novosphingobium sp. UBA1948
TCGCCGCGCTGATGCGGCGGCTGGGGCCGGATCGCACGATGAACCGCGACGAGGTGATCGAGATCGGGCCTTTCAGCATCAACCTTTCGGCGATGGTCGTGCGGCGCAATGGCGTGGCGCTCGACCTGTCGAGCCGCGAGTTCGCGTTGCTGGCCGCGCTGGCGCGGTCGGCGGGGCGG
>DDES01000044.1:241-11093 GCA_002336765.1 Novosphingobium sp. UBA1948
GCGGGCGCTGGGCCGCGATGCTGAGGTGACAGACCGCGCCATCGATGTGCAGGTTGGCCGGTTGCGCAAGGCGATTGGCGATGATGGCGCCAGCCCGCGCTTCATCCGCACCGTCTGGGGCGTGGGCTATACGCTGGTGGATGGCTCGGAAACGGGCGAGGGGGCATGATGCGCCGCCTGCTCGACCGCAATATCGCGACGCTGGTGGCGGTGGTGCTGCTGGGGCAGGTGATGGCGGCGGGGTTGCTCTATCAACTGGTGCTGCGCCCGCAATCGCAACGGCTGGCGGCGGTGACGGCGGAGATGACCGACACGATTGGCCGCTCGATGGCCAGCATGTCGCCCGCCGACCGGCGCGCGCTGGTGGCGCGTTTCAACGATGATGATGCCGTGCTGATCCGTGTCGGGGACCAGCCGCCGGAGGCTGGCCTTGGTCGGCCCGGTCTGATCGAGCGCGATTTCATCGCCGCCATTTCCAACCGGTTGAACCACGGCAAGCCGGTCGAATGGCGCAAGGATGGCGAAGGACGCCTGTGGGTGCGCCTGTGGCTGGGGGGCGAGGACTGGTGGGTCAGCCTGACCCCGCGCCGTCTGGGCGCTCCGCTCAAGAGCGTGGCGCTGGCGCTGGGCAGCGCGCTGGTGGCGGCAATCGCGGGCGGGATCGTGTTGCAGCATTTCATCGACAAGCCCCTGCGACGGCTGGTGGGCGCGGTGGATGCCTATGATCCCGACCGCGCGGGCCAGCGCATCGATGAAAGCGGGCCGGAGGAAATCGCGGCGGTGGCCGGTGCCTTCAATCGCCTGTCCGACCGCATCGCCGTGCAGGAAGCCGAGCGGGCGCTGATGCTGGGCGCGGTGAGCCATGATCTGCGCACGCCGCTCACGCGGCTGCGCCTGTCGCTGGCGATGCTGCACGGGGCGGATGCCGAGATGCTGGAGAGCGCGGGGCGGCAGGTGGACCGTATCGAGGCCATGCTGGGCCAGTTTCTCGATTTTGCCCGCAGTTTCGAGACCGAGCCGGTGACGCGGCTGGCGCTGGCGCCGGTGGTGGAGCGGGTGGCGGAAGAAAGCGGGCTGGGCGCGGGATTGCTGGTGGATTGTGTGCCCGATCTGGTGCTCGAGGCGCGGCCTGCGGCGCTGGAGCGCGCCATCGGCAATTTGCTGGCCAATGCGCGGCGCTATGGTCAGGCGCCCTATCGGCTGGAGGTGCGGGAGCAGGATGGCGCGCTGGAGATTGCCGTGGGCGATAGTGGCGCGGGCTTTGATCCCGCGCAGGGCGAGGCCTTGAGCCGCCCCTTTGCCCGCAGCGATGCGGCGCGTGGTGGCGACGGCACAGGGCTGGGGCTGGCGATTGTGCAGAGGGTGGCCGCCGCGCATGGCGGCAGGCTTGCTTTCGCGCGGCGCGATGGATTGTTCTGGGCGCTGCTGCGCCTGCCCCGCGCATGAAAAAGGCGCCCGTGGCACGACATGCCACGGGCGCCGGTTCTTCGATCCGGATTAATGACGGTCGGGTGCCGGTCGACCCTTTTGGGCATGCCATGCGGCAATGCCCTCAGCGGTCAGGCGCCAGCCGAGCACGGAATAGCCGCTCGGGCTGGGTTCCGCCTTGTAGAAGGCGGCAGGCAATTCGACCGGCTCGCCTTGCAATTCGGCGGCATAGTCGATGTGGTACAGCAGTTCGAAGCTGGCCAGTTCGGCCAGTTTGGCGCGACCGGCACTGTCAAGGGCGGCAGGATTGGCGGTTTTGCTCATGGGTCTACTCCTCAGGACAGCCAGGTGCGCTTGTGTTCGACGGTGATGTTCATCGCATAGGACCCGCCGGCATAGGCTGCGCCCGCCACTTCGCGGATGCGATAGGACACGGTGTTGGCCGCCGTGACCTGCGGGTTGACGATTTCGAGCGCTGTGTTGGGGCTGGTGGCCTGCATGCGCACATCCATGCCCACTTCCGCGCCATAGACCGTGACGGTCTGCACCGCCGAGAGCGCATTGGCCGCCAGCGCGGGCAGGGTGGCCGAGGTGAACAGCGAGATCGGCTTGGGCGCCACCACTTCGCGCCACAGGCTTTTCGAACCGTCGAATTTGAGCGTGATGGCATCATCGCCGCCCACCAGACGCCGCGCGGGCAGACGCGCGCCGCCGCCGCTGCGATCAATGGCAAAATACCAGTTCCCGCTCGGGCCGGTGCCATTGTAGAGGGTCAACTCATGCCCGTCGCCGATGCCGGTGGTGGGCAGGGTGACGGTGTTGACGCTGTTGGCCGCGCCGCCGGTCAGCACCATACGGTCGCCGCGCGGGATGATGGCGGGCGTGGTGACGACGTTTTGCCCGGTGGTGGCATAGTCGCTCCACGTCCCGAAAGCGTTGTTGCGGAAGCAGGGGTAATAGTCGGGCAGCGCCGCCGAACATCCCGAGCCGCGCTTGCTCGGGCCGCTCGACTGTTCGATCACCACATTTTCGCCGATCGAGCCGGAATAGGTGACGGCATCGGTGATCTGGTAGCCCGCGTTGATCGCGTCGCGGCTGCGCTGCAGATGCAGGCGGAACCGGCAGTTGCGGATCTGCTTGAGCCCCGCCGTGCTGCCGCCGATCAGCATCAGCGCGGTGGGCAGATTGGCCTTGTCGCAAATGGTGGTGATATCGAGCGCGGTGTCGATCACGCCATGCTTGAAGGACCCGAGCGTTTCGTGGGCGCTGATGTAAACCATCGTATCCACCGCCACGATACGGCCGCGCACAAAGCTGCCGATGGCGAATTGCTGCTGGGGCGAGGTGACGAGAATATCCAGCTCGAATTGCGACATGCGGCCTGCAAAGCGCGGGTCGGTCTGGCGCTGGGGGGTGAAGCCGTCACCGGTGCCGGTGGTGTCGATCACCCCGCCCGCAAAGGCCGCGCCGCGCAGGATATTGTGGAATTCACCGCGCAGATTGCCCATGCCCATCCAGCCCTCGATGGCGAGGTTGCAGTTCCACGCCGCGACATAGCCGTTGCAGATGACGCCGCCGCCCGCCGGATTGATGGCCTGCCCGTTGGTCTCGCCCAGTTCGACGCGGCCTTCGAAGATCAGGCGCGAATCGCGCTGGTTGCTCGAATAGACCAGCTCGCCGCGAAAGCCGGTGACGCGCGTGTTCTTGAGCGTCAGATCGCCCAGATAGAGATCGGGGCGATAGCAGATGCCCTTGTGGCTGACGTCCCAGCCGTTGAGCACATCGGTGACGGGATTGGTCCAGTTGGTGTTGCCATTGGCGGTGGTGCCGCCATCCAGCCAGATGTTTTCCAGCGTGATCGAGTTGCGATAGTCCCTGCCCGGATCGGTCATCGGGCTGTCGACATAGAGCCCGTGTCCGCGCCACGGATTGCCGTCGGCGGCGATGGTCTGGGTGCTGGTCTGGAAGGCGCCGCCATCCTTGTTGTAAAAGGCGAGGCGGCTGAGCGGGCCGCGGCCCTTGAGCGTGATATCACCGGCGGGCAGGGCGGCGGGAATGTAGATGCCGACGCCATCGGTGCCCCATGCCCAGAAGGTGGTGGTGCGCGTCGGCACCCACAGGGCATAGTTGCGCTGGGGGAAGACCACGGTGCGGATCGAGAGCGCGCAGGCGTAGTTCACCGCCGCCTGAATGGCGGCCTGATCGTTGACAAGGCCGGTGCCGGTGGGATCGCCCAAGGCGCCCGCCTGATCGACGCTGATCTCGCCGGTGGTGGGCAGCAGGCGCCAGTAGCGCCCCTCGAGCGAGCGTTTGCACAGGTTGGGATGGGCCGCCGCCAGCGCGGCGGTGGCCAGCGAATCGGTGACATAGGTGGCAGCGCCCGTGCCCGCCACCGAATGGCCGCCCGAGTTGATGGTGGTCACGCTGGCATCGAAGGTGCGCTGGGGCAGGTTGGTGAACAGGTCGATGGTGGAGCCGCGCACGGCGTTGATCGCCGCCAGCGCCGCCACGCGCGCAATAAGGTCATAGGCCATGAGGATGTCCTCGCGTTGGGGTTACTGGCTGATGCGGACGAGGAACTGGCCCGATGTGACATTCACGCGGTAGCTGACGCCGTTTTCGCCCTCCTGCCACGAGAAAGACGGGGCCAGATTGGAGCGCATCGTGTCGGTGATGAGCACATACCAGCTCGAATCGCCGGGGAACCGCCGCTCGACCTGAGCGCTGTTGGTGCCGCTGCCGGTGGGCACCATCGTCAGGTTGAAGTCGCGCCCGTTGATGGGGGTAAACGCGCCCGATTGCGAACCGGAGGTGACAATACCGGTGACCGGCGTAAGCCCCGAGGCGGGCAGGTAGGGCGTGAATTTGCCCGCCAGATTGGCGCCGGCGGCCAGTTGGACGGGGAGAGGCGTCGTGGCTGATACAATGATCGCGGTGTTGTCAACATCGGCGTAGGATGCCGCGACGGGCGGAACGGTGCCATTGGGGGCTGAAATGGGGAGAGCCATGTTCTCACTTCCTTTGCTGTTGAACGGGTCTTGCGGGTGAACCGGATGTCTGAATTCCGGAAATAACCAAATAGGGATATTGTAGGAAAGATATTTTCCAAAATTAGATTGTTGTCGGTTTGAAATCTGTGCCGTGTTGAAACTGTGCGGGCTTTGGACCGCCGCGCCAATGGGTCGCCACCCCGTAAAAACCATGCTACGTCGCCGAGTATGAATTACGTAAAAGAACATATCAATCGCGCTGATGCGGCACGCTATGTTTGCGTGATTAACCGGAATCGCGATGGGTATGAGGTGCCGCTGGGTTTGGAGCAGGCGGGGCTGCTCGACACATTCGTCACCGATTTCTATGCCCGTCCGGCGTGGCGCCGCTTTCTGCCCGGCTTTCTGGCCCGTCGCCGCAAGGAGGGCTTGCCTGCCGCCAAAACCGCGATGGGGCTGCGCAGCTTTCTCGTGCAATATGCCGCCGAGGCGCTGAAAATGCCGATGCACAAGGCGTTCCGCATATCGGACCGCCTGCTGGGGCGCACCGCGGCGCGCATCGCCCGCCGCCACGGCGCCAAGAATTATGCCTATGCCTCCTATCTGCAATCGCGCCCGCCGCTGGCCGAGGGGGCGAAGGTGATCGATTTCGAGTTCCACCCCCATGCGGGCCTTGCCATCCAGATCCTGCGCGAGGATTTCGCCCGCTTCCCGCAGGTGGCCTGGTCCATGGAGGCGGAGGAAGCCGGCTTCGAGCGCGATTCGTGCGAAGGCGCGTGGCGCCATGCCGATGCGGTGGTTTGCGCCAGCGCGATGACGCGGCGCGCGCTGGAATATGACGGTTGCCCGCCCGAGCGGATTACCGTGATCCCCTATGGCATCACGCCTGCCACCGCGCCTGTGCCTCCGCGCGCGGCTGGGCCCTGCCGCTTCCTCTATGTCGGGCAGGGCCTGTCGCGCAAAGGGCTACACCATCTGGCCGAGGGCTGGCGGATCGCCGCGCCGCAGAATGCCGAACTGACCGTGGTGGCCTATCGCATCGATCCGGGCATCAAGGCCATGCTCGACCAGAAGGGTATCCGCCATCTGGGCTATCAAAGTCGCGCCGAACTCGACGCGCTGTTTGCCAGCAGCGATGTGTTCATCATGCCTTCGCTGGTGGAGGGTTTCGGGCTGGTCTATCTCGAAGCCTTGCAGGCGGGTTGCCATGTGGTGGGCACGGTCAACACCGGCTTGCCCGATCTCGGCCTGTCGCGCCACGCGGCGACGGTGCTGCCGGTGGGCGACTTGCAGGCCATTGCCGACACCATCACCGCGCTGGCCGCGCGCAAGGCGGCGGGCGGATTCGATCCTGTGGCGATTCAGGCCGAGGGCAACCGCTGGACATGGCAGCATTTCCGTGCGGCCATCGCCAGCCATGCCGCCTCTGTGGTGGCCACAGAGCAGGTCACAGAGCGGGAGGGCTAGGTTCCACCATGCAGATCCTCATCCATTTCATCGGCGCGCTGCTGATCGCCTATGTGCTGAGCCGGTTGACGCTGCGGATCAGGCTGGCGTCCGGCCCGTGGCGCTCTTTGCTGGCCAGCCATGCGCTGGCGCTGGGCGTGGGGCTGGCAGGTCTTGCGGCGGTGAAAGGGCCGCTGCATGGCTTTGGCGGGGTGCAACTGGCCCAGATGCTGGCGGCGCAGACGGCCTGTCTGCTGATCGACGCGATCCGCCGCAACACACCGGCTAGACCCGAAGTTTAGGGCAACAGTTGCCACAGCACATGGCGCGCGAAGTCCGCCCGGGCTGGCGGGCCATGCTCGATCGCCACCACCTGTTGGCGGGCAAGCGCAAAGCGCAGCCCCAGCCCGTCATAGGCATAGATCCGCTTGCTCCCCGACTGCACCACCGAGGACGGCTGGCCCAGTGCGGCCAACACATCGACTTCACTGGCGCCGGGCACAACACCGTAAACGGGGGGGCAAAGCGAGGAACTGGCGCCTTCGGGCATGGCACAGGCAATGCGGTGCAGTCGGCCATCGGCGCCAAAATCGATGGTCATCATACGACCGGAGGCGGGGAAGCTCCAGCTTGCCGCTTGCTCCTGCCCTGCGGCGGGCGCCCCGAACAGATAGCGCACCTCGTCGCGCGGGGCGCCGATGGCAAGGCCCGCATAGCTCTGCGCGACCCTGTTGGCCACTGCCACGCCATAGGCGCCATAGGCCAGCGCGCAAAGCAGCATCCCTGCGGCCACCCAGAGGCCCCCGCGTGGCGAGCGGAAGCGCTCCAGCGCCGTTGCGCTCCGCCGCTGTTTGGAGACGCGGCGTTTCCTGACGCGTGTGCCGGTGCCGGATGTGTGTCCCTGCTCCAAGTTCTCCGCCTCCTGCCTAGGCCTTGCGGCGCTGGCGAAGCAGATCGGGCAGGCTGGCCAGTGTCCTTGGCCCCTGCGTCAACAACTCGGCCACAATTCCGGCAACGCCTGTGCGAAACAGCCTTGCCGACATCACCAGCCCCGCCACCACACTGATCGCCTCGGCCACCACCACGCTGCCCGCCACCCACACAACGCCGGTGCCACGATTGGCCAGAACCACCGCTCCGCCCAGCGCCACCAGCGATCCCGCGAGATAGGCTACCGTCATCCCGACATGCGCATTGCGCGAGGCCAGCATGTTGAACAGCGAATCGCTGATCGCCCGCATCAGCCCCGCCAGCCCGAACGCGATCAGCAGCGGTGCGGAGAAAGCCACCTTGCCCGCTGTCCAGATCGCATGCAGCGGCTGGCCCACCACCAGCAGTCCGCCGATATAGGCGACGCACAGGCCGGACAGCACAAGAATGGCGGTGGCGGTAAGGCCGATCACCGTCTGCCGGTCGCGCGCGTAGTCGAGATAGGACAGTTCGAAAAACAGGATGCGGTTGGCCGAACCGCACAATTGGTCAACCATCCGCGCCAGCGTGCGGATGGTGAGAAAGGTGGCAAAGATCATCGGCCCATAGTGGTTGCTGACCAGCAGCGAATAGCCCTGGATGTTGATCGAAAACAGCAGCGGCATGGCGATGAAACCGAGAAAAGGCACCCAAAGCCGCCGCGTCATCGCCTGCACCGTATCGCGGTCGGCGGGGCCGAACACCTCGGGCCAGCGTGCCCGCGCCCGCATGTTGAGATAGGCGAAGAAGCCCAGCCGTACCGCTGCCAGCACGGCAGGCAGCACCGCCATATTGTGGGTCAGACTGACCACAGCGGCCATCGCGGCCAATTCCATCACCGTAGCCATCGAATCCGACAGGCCATAGCCGCCGTAATCCTCGCCATAGCGATAGACCAGATCCTGCGTCGAACTCTGCACGCGGATCACCACATAGAACCCGAGCCACGCGATGGTCTGCACCACCATACTATGCGGCACGCCCCATTGGCTGTCGTCGATGAGATGGTTGAAGGCGAGGCCCACGATGCCCACCATCACCAGATTGCTCAGGATGATCGCCCGCCGCGTGGCGCGATAGGCCGCGCGCACCTCGCCGGTATCGCCGCGCCGTTTGGCCTCGAGCGCGAAATTGCCGCCCGCCGTGCTGAAGGAGGAGACGGTGAGCGACATGTAGGAGGGCAGCGTCCACAGCACGAGCCATGCGCTCGCCATTTTGACATCCCAGCCCAGATAGAGGATCGGCACCTGCGCCAATTGCAGCAGTACGCGCACGCCCACCCCCGCAAAACTGGATGCCGCGCCGCGCATCACTCTCTTGCGGTCGAAACGCGCCATCAGCCGGTTTGTATCCCTGATCGGGCCAGAACCTGCGCGGCCAGATGGTCGATCACGCCATCCTGCGACCAGCGTTCGGCCCCGCGCTTGAGCGCTTCCGCGCTAAAACGGGCGGCAAGGGCGGGGTCGTCGATCACCTGCGCGATGGCACTGGCAAAACCTGTCGCATCGCCCGGCTCGACGGTCAGGCCGCAGCCCTGCACCTCGTCATAAAGGCCTGTGCCCGCCGAGGCGGTGGCCACCACCGGCCGCCCCGAGGCCAGCATATTGGCCAGTTTGGACGGCAGTACCAGATCGGCGGCCCCCGCAATTTGCGGCAGGAGATGGACGGCGGGCAGGGTGAGCAATTGCCCCATGCGCGCCGCGGGTTGCAGATCGTGGAACTGGATATTGTCCAGCCCCTGTGCCAGTTCCATCAGACGGGCGCGGTTCGGTCCTTCGCCGCAGATGACGAAGGCAATATCCTCGCGGGCCTTGAGCAGGCGGGCCACTTCGACCACGATCTCGATACCCTGCTTGTTGGCGATATTGCCGGAATAGAGGCAGACTTTCTTGCCCGCGAGGCCCCATTCCGCGCGATAGGAGGCGCCTTCCTCGGGGTCGGGCCGGGGGGCATTGGCCCAGTTGCGCACTTCCAGAACGCGGTTGGCGGGGATGCCCTTGTCCAGCAGCTTGCGGCACATTTGCGGGCTGATCGAGGAGATCGTGTCGGCAAGACCGAGGATGGTGTTCTCGACAAAACGCGCCAGTCGCGCCACCAGTCCGCCGTGCCCGACAAGGCCGGTGGCAAAGGCGGCCTCCACCTCGAAATCCTGAATATGCACCCAGAGCTTGGCGCCCGCGAGCCGCGCCATCACCCACGCTACCGGCACCGACAGCAGGGCAGGGGCGATGCAGATCACCACATCGGGGCGGTCTTTGCCCCGTGCCGCGCGGATCGCGGGCCCCAGCGCGGCAAGCGCGAAGCTGGCAAGGTGGAGGATGCGTTTCAGCCCGCTGGGCACGGCGGGAATGTAATGCGGGCAGCGGGTGATGCTGACGCCACCTTCCGCGCTATGCCGCCAGCCACCGCCGCGATAATCCTCGTGCCCGCGCCATTGCGGATAATAGGGCTTGCCGACAATCGCCTTGACGGCGAAACCCCGTCGCGCCAGCCCTTCGGCCATGCCGCGCGTGAAGGGGCCGATGCCGACCTCTTCGGGGGCATAGTTGATGCCAAGGATGGCGATACGCGGTTTCATCCGGCATTGGCCGCCAGAAAATGGCGATAGGCATCGGCAATGCCCAGTTCCAGCGCGATAGCGGGCGCCCAGCCGAGGCCATGCAGGCGGGTGGAATCCATCAGCTTGCGCGGCGTGCCGTCAGGCTTGGTGGTGTCGCGCGTCACACTGCCGGTAAAGCCCACCACCTTGGCCACCAGTTCGGCCAGTTCGCCGATGGACACATCCGAGCCATAGCCGATGTTGAGCGGCAGATCCCCGTGATAGGTCTTGAGCAGGAAGACACAGGCATCGGCCAGATCATCCACATGCATGAATTCGCGCAAAGGCGTGCCGCTGCCCCAGATCTCGAAACTGTCGGCCCCCGCCAGCTTGGCCTCATGCGCCTTGCGGATCAGGGCAGGCATGACATGGCTGCTGGTCAGGTCGAAATTGTCGCCCGGACCATAGAGGTTGGTCGGCATGGCGCTGATCCACGGCAACCCGTATTGCCGGCGGGTCGCCTGCACCTGCAGGATGCCGGCGATCTTGGCGATCGCATAGGCGTCGTTGGTGGGCTCCAGCTTCCCGGTCAGCAGACTGTCCTCGGTGATCGGCTGCTCGGCGAATTTGGGGTAAATGCATGAGCTGCCCAGAAAGACCAGCCGGGGCACGCGCTGTTCGAGAGCGGCGTCCAGCACGTTGACCTGGATCTGCAGGTTCTCCGAGATGAAGTCGTGCGGATAGTTGTTGTTGGCGAGAATCCCGCCCACCTTTGCCGCAGCCAGCACAACGACCTCGGGCTGCGTTTCAGCAAAGAAATCGAACACATCCGCACGATTGCGCAGGTCGAGTTCGGCCGAGGAACGACCGATGAGATTCGTGAATCCCTCTGCCTGCAGCTGACGGTGAACAGCCGAGCCAACCAACCCGCGATGGCCGGCCACATAGACCGGCGCCTCGCGGTCGAGTTCGAACTCAGACATGGGGCGTCTCCCAACCGGGCAGTTGGACCTTGTCCGACCAGGGTCGGCCTTCGTGCTCCAGGGCCTCGATGTCGGCCTCGACCATGATCCGAGCGAGCTGCATCGGATCCACCGTAGCCTCCCAGCCGAGCTTCTCCTTCGCCTTCCGGGGGTCACCGATGAGCACGTCGACCTCGGTGGGGCGGAGATAGCGCTCGTCGAACTTCACGTGTTTCTCCCAGTCCAGGCCCGCGATCTCGAAGGCTTCACTGAGGAAGTCGCGCACGAGGGTGCCCTTGCCGGTCGCCAGCACGAAGTCGTCGGGCGCGTCCGCCTGCAATATCCGATACATGCCCTCGACATAGTCCCGCGCATGGCCCCAGTCGCGCCGGGCCTCGAGATTGCCGAGGAAGATCGTTTCCTGAAGGCCGGTTTCGATGCGGGCGACGCCGCGGGTGATTTTCCGCGTCACGAACGTCTCGCCACGGATCGGGCTCTCGTGATTGAAGAGAATGCCG
>DDES01000078.1 GCA_002336765.1 Novosphingobium sp. UBA1948
GTCAGTGCCGGCCATTGTTCTGGAGCGCCGCCCGATGCGCCGCTTCGGCGGCCTTGGCCTTGGCTTCGGCGGCACGCTCGGCGGCGGCCTCGCGCTCGATCTTGTCGACATCCATGCCGGAAATGCGGCCCAGCAGGCGGTACATCTTCTTGGTCTCTTCCTCGGCCTCGGCGCGTTCGCGGGCCTTGTCTTCCTTGATCTGCTGGAACAATTCGTTGGAGGCGCGGATCTCGGCATCGCTGCGGTCGGCGCGCCACGAATTGATATAGGTGATGCCGGGCATACGCGGTGGCGCGCGATGTTCCTCGCGGATGATGAGCGAGAGCACCAGCCCGCTGGTCACCAGCGCCAGCAGCGCATTGCGCCAGCGATACGGCCCCGCGCTCCGCCACACGGCAAGAAAATCCGACACCGCGCCGGTGGGTGACACATCCTGCCACAGCGAGTTTTTGCGTTTGAAGACCATTACCCCGCCCAGATAGGCCCGAATCATCGAGAATGCCAGTTCTTAGCCAAAATGTGCGTAAAGCGAGCGACCGTGGCGCTTGAGCCAGTGGTTGGCCTCGTCGATCTCGCTTTCGAACAGTTCTGCCAGCAGGGCGTGGAAAGCAGGTGAGTGGTTGAAATGCACCAGATGCGCCACTTCATGCGCCACCACAGACCGGCGCACCGCATCGGGCGCCATCACCAGCCGCCAGTTGAGCCGCACCACGCCCCGCGCCGAGCAACTGCCCCAGCGGGCCTTGGCGCCGGAAAGGGCAAGCGGGGGAACGGTGACATCCGCCCGCGCGCAATAAAAGGCGAGGTCACATGCAAACAGGCTGCGTGCCTCGGCCATCAGCCAGCGTTGCAGGCGGGGGGCAAGGCTTTCGGCGGGGCCGCCGAGGTGAAGTGTGCCATCGCCGACCTTCACACGGCGCACGGCCGTCGGGCTGTGGTGCAGCAGATGGGGTTGGCCGCGAAAGGGCAGGGTGGTGCCATGGGCGAGCGGCGACACCTCGTCATGCCGCGCCAGTTGCGCCGCCAGCCAACCCTCGCGCGAGCGGGCAAAGGCGAGCGCTTCCTCCTCGCGCGCCCAGCGCGGCATGGCGATGCGGATCTCGCGGCCATCGGGGGCGAGGCGCAAAGTGAGGCGTTTTGATTGCGGCAGGCGACGGATCACCACGGGCAATCTACGCCCCGCGATCATCATGCTGGGGGCTTCGCGCGGGGGGCGGCGTAGCCAGTCGAGCATTACTCGTCGTCCTCGATGATCTCCAGCGGAGCCATGCCTTCGGGCCAGATGATATGATGATGCAATGGGCCGGCGATCGTCTCCGAGATGGCCCTGATCCCACCTCTGTCGCCGATCACGCTGGCGCCGGCCTTGTGCACCGCATCCGTGTCGCCACTGAGCAGATAGTGCCATTCGGGCAAGGGCTGATCCTCCGCGCGCAGGCGATAGGCGCAGGTGTCGGGCAGCCATGTCAACCGTCCCGCGCTCTTGGCGGTCAGGCGCACGCAATCGGGCACATGGGCGCGGCGGTTCCTGTAGTCGGAGCAGCGGCCGGTTTTGAGGTCGAGCAGCTTACAGGCGACATTGGTCATGTAAATGTCGCCGCTATCCTCGTCCTCCACCTTGTGCAGGCAGCATTTGCCGCAGCCGTCGCACAGGGCTTCCCACTCCTCTTTCGAGAGGCGGTGCAACGGCAGGGTCCAGAATTCGTCTCTCATGTGTTCCAAGGTGCCTAGGTCATAGCGGAGGCGTTCATGCTCTGCTAAAGCATCACGCGCAAGGGTTCGATGGCGCGTAGACGGAGGCTTCCTCCGCGCCGCCAGCAGGAGATGAAAAGAGTGGCTTGGGATATGACGGGACGCAAGGCGCGGATGGCGCTGTCGGCGGCGCTGGCTCTGGGGCTGTTGGCCCCCACCGTGGCAAGCGCGCAGAACTATTCCAAGGGTTACAAATTTCTCGAAAGCGTGCGCAAGAAGGAAGGTCAGGAAGTGACCGACGCGCTGGCCGAGCCGGGCACAACGGTGATCAACACCCGCGACGTGACCACCGGCGACACCGCGCTGCATGTGGTGGCAACGCGTCGTGATGCCACTTGGCTCAGCTTTTTGCTGGGCAAGGGTGCCGATCCCAATATCCGCAACAGCAAGGGCGAAACGCCGCTGATGATCGCGTCGAATCTGGCCTTCGAGGAAGGCGTGCAACTGTTGATCGACGGTGGTGCCAAGGTGGACGAGCCGAACTCCACCGGTGAAACGCCGCTGATTTCGGCGGTGCATCGTCGTGATCTGGTGATGATCCGCATGCTGCTGAAGGGTGGCGCCAATCCCGACCGCGCCGACAGTTCGGGGCGCACCGCGCGCGATTATGCCAAGCTGGACCGCAGTGGCGTGTTGATGAACGAGATCGAGACCAATGCCAAAAAGGGCAACGGTGCGGCCAAATCCTATGGGCCGTCGCTGTAATATGGGCGCGCTGGCCGATCTTTCGCTCGATGATCTGCGCGTGGCGCTGGCGCCTGCCATTGCCGATGCCGTGGTGTTTGACGGCTGGAGCGCGGAGGCGGTGAAGGCTGCCGCGGCTGACAAGGGCGTGGCCGAGGATCTGGCGCTCTATGCCTTTGCCGGTGGCGAGATGGCGATGATCGCGGCATGGATCGCCTCGATTGACCGCGCTATGGCCGAGGCCTTGCCTGCCGATATGCTGGCCAAGCTGCCGATTCGCGAGAGGATCCGGCGCCTGATCCGTTTCCGGCTGGATGCGCAAGCAGGGCGCGAGGAAAGCCTGCGCCGCGCGCTGGCGATTATGGCGCGCCCGCGCAATCTGGCGGCGGCGGCCAAGCTGGGCTGGGGCAGCGCGGATGCGATGTGGCGGCTGGCCGGTGATCGCGCGGTTGACTTCAATCATTACACCAAGCGCGCCACGCTGGCAGGGATCTATGCCGCCACCCTGTCGGTTTTCGTCGATGACGAGAGCGCCGGCAAGGCTGAAACGCTGGCCTTTCTCGACCGCCGGATCGAGGGGGTGATGCGCTTTGAAAAGGTGAAGGCGCGGGTCTTGCAGTCCGATGGCATGCATTTCAGCCCCGTGCGTTTGCTGGGACGGCTGCGTTATCCGGCAAAATGAGGGCAGCCTATTGCGAATGAGTTGCAATTCGGCGGGAAGTCTGGCAGCCGGAACCTATGGAATCGCACCTCGTCGCCCCTTCGGAAATACCTCGGCCTGAAACGCTGGACAGTCTGCCGGCCGGAACCCTTGCGCGCATCGTCGCAATGGATTGGGCGGCGCTGGTGCCTGAAGAGGCGCAGCGTCTGCGGGCGCTGGGTGTGGATGTGGGGGCGAGGATCTCGGTGGCCCATCGCGGTGTGTTTGGCGGGCGCGATCCCGTGGCGATCAGCATCGGGCGGATGACTGTGGCGCTGCGCCGCCAACATGCGCTGGCCATTACGGTGGAAGCGTTGTGACAGAGCCGAAAACCGCCGCGCTGGTCGGCAATCCCAATGCAGGCAAAAGCGCCTTGTTCAACGCGTTGACCGGCGCGCGGCAGAAGATCGCCAATTATCCGGGCGTTACGGTGGAGCGCAAATCGGGACGTTGGGTGCTGCCTTCGGGCGAGGTCATCGAGCTGACCGATCTGCCCGGCTCCTATGGCCTTGCCGCCACCAGCCCTGACGAGGAGGTGACGCGCCGCGTTATCCTTGGCGAGATTGCAGGGGTGGCCGCACCCGATGTGTTGGTGGTGGTGCTCGATGCCAGCAATCTGGAGCAGCATCTGGTGTTCGCGCAAGAGGTGATCGCGCTGGGCAAGCCCAGCGTGGTCGCGCTCAACATGCTCGATCTGGCCGAGCGCGACGGGCTGGTGCTCGATCCCGCCGCGCTGGAACAGGCTTTGGGCGTGCCGGTGATCCCGACGGTGGCGGTACGCCGCCGCGGGTTGGTCGAACCGGCCGCCGCCGTGGCGCGGGCCGAAGCCTATGCGGGCGAGCCGCCGCATCCGCGCGCGCGCCTCGATCTGGCCGAGCGGCGGATGGAGGCCCATGCGATTGCGGGCGCAACCATCCTCTCGGAAAGCGCCAAGCACCGGCTGCATTCCAAGATGGACCGCCTGTTGCTGCACCCTTGGCTGGGGCCGCTGGTGCTGTTCGCGTTGCTCTTCGTGGTGTTTCAGGCGGTGTTTGCGGGGGCCGCACCCTTGCAGGACGGGCTGGAAGGCTGGGTCAATGCGCTGGGCGGCGTGGTGAAGGCGGAGATGCCCGCCGGCCTATTGCGCGATTTTCTGACGGATGGCGTGCTGGCGGGCGTGGGCGCGGTGGTGGTGTTCCTGCCACAGATCGTGATCCTGTTCTTCTTCATCCTGGCGCTGGAAGCCACCGGCTATATGGCGCGCGCGGCTTTCCTGATGGACCGCATGATGGCCCACGTCGGCCTGTCGGGGCGTAGTTTCATTCCGCTGCTCTCTTCCTTTGCCTGCGCGGTGCCCGGAATCATGGCCACGCGCAGCATCACCGATCCCAAAGACCGGTTGACCACCATTCTGGTTGCGCCGCTGATGACCTGTTCGGCGCGCCTGCCGGTCTATGCTGTCATCATCGCCGCCTTTGTGCCCAACCGGCCGGTGGGCGGGATGATCGGCCTGCAGGGGCTGGTGCTGTTCGCGCTCTATGTGCTGGGCATTGTCGGGGCGATGGTGGTGGCGCTGATCCTGCGCGGCTCGATCACCAAGGGTGCGGCCAGCGGCTTCATCATGGAAATGCCCAAATACCAGTTGCCGCGCCTGAGTGACTTGGCGCTGGGCCTGTTCCAGCGCGCATGGGTTTTCCTGCGGCGTGCGGGCGGGATCATTCTGATGGTGTCGGTGGTGCTGTGGCTGCTGCTCAATTTCCCGCGGGCCGAGCCGGGCAAGGATCAGGTCGATGCCTCGATCGCGGGCCATGTCGCCAATGGGCTGGCGGTGGTGGTCAAGCCCATCGGGTTTAACCGCGATATCGCGCTGGCGCTGATCCCCTCGATGGCGGCGCGCGAGGTGGCGGTGGCCTCGCTGGCCACATCCTATGCCGTGGCCAGCACGGATGATGACCAGACCGCCCATGCCCTTGTCGGCCAGTTGCAAAAGCACTGGAGCCTGCCGACCGCGCTGGCCTTTCTGGCGTGGTTTGTCTTCGCGCCGCAATGCATGAGCACCATCGCCGTCACCCGCCGCGAAACAAATGGGTGGAAATGGCCTGCCTTCATGCTGGCCTACCTGTTCGCACTTGCCTATGTCTTTGCCGGAATCACCTATTGGGGGGCCGTGGCCCTCGGGCTTTAGAGAAGTAGAGGCGGATAATGGCAGGCAGCGTCAACAAGGTCATCCTGATCGGCAATCTGGGCGCCGATCCGGAAGTGAAAAGCTTCCAGAACGGTGGCCGCATCGCCAATCTGCGCATCGCCACCAGCGAGAGCTGGAAGGACCGGGCCACGGGCGAGCGCAAGGAGCGCACCGAGTGGCACAGCGTCGTGCTGAATGGCGACGGCTTGGTGGGCGTGGCCGAGCGCTATCTACGCAAGGGTTCCAAGGTTTACATCGAAGGCCAGTTGCGCACCCGCAAGTGGCAGGATCAGAGCGGCAATGACCGCTATTCGACCGAGGTCTATGTTGGCGTTGGCGGCGCTCTGACCATGCTTGACGGCCCGCAGGGCGGCGGTGCCGGTGGCGGCATGGGCGGTGGCCAGCGTTCGGGCGGCGGCGACTTCGGCGGCGGTTCGCGCGGTGGCTACTC
>DDES01000098.1:0-279 GCA_002336765.1 Novosphingobium sp. UBA1948
AGGGCGAGCGCAGCCATCAGTATCGTATCCTGCGCAACCTGAAAAACCGCTTCGGACCGGTGGATGAAATCGGCGTTTTCGCGATGGGGCAGGACGGGCTGGAAGAGGTGTCCAACCCTTCGATGCTGTTTCTGTCGGGGCGCGACAATCCCGTGCCCGGCAGCGCGGTGTTCCCCGCGATTGAAGGCACGCGGCCGGTGTTGGTGGAAATTCAGGCACTGATCGTGCGGCTGCAATCGGGCGCGACGCCGCGTCGCGCGGTGGTGGGCTGGGACAGCG
>DDES01000098.1:301-2753 GCA_002336765.1 Novosphingobium sp. UBA1948
CGGGCGGCTATCGCCTGACCGATCCGGCGGCGGATCTGGCGGTGGCAGCGGCGCTGGTTTCGGCGCTGGCAGACCGGCCCCTGCCTGCGGAATCGGTGTGGTTTGGCGAGGTCAGTCTGGCGGGCGAGATCCGCCCCGTGGCGCATGGTGGCTTGCGGTTGCGCGAGGCGGCCAAGCTGGGCTTTGCGCAGGCCTATGGACCGGACGAAATCGGCAAGCCTAAGGGAGAAGCCGTGGCGGGGATGCGCCATCATCGCATGGCGCTGCTGCCAAATCTCGTTGACCGCATCGTGGGCGCGGAATAGTCGGGAACCATGAGCGGTTTTGACATTCTCGTGATGGTGGTGGTCGGCCTGTCCGCGACCTATGGCTTCATGCGCGGCTTTGTGCAGGAAGCGATCTCGCTGCTGGCATGGGTTTTTGCGATCTTTGCCATCCATAACCTGCATTCGCCTCTGGCGGATGTGCTGGCGCCACACGTCGGCACGGAAAGCGGGGCGAGCGTGCTGGCTTTCTTCCTGCTGCTGATCCTGCCCTATGCCCTGGTGCGCGGTCTGGCGCGCTGGTTGGGTTCGGCCTCGCGCGGGTCGGTTCTGGCGCCGGTGGATCGTGTTCTGGGCTTCGGTTTTGGCGCGGTGAAGGGGACGGTGCTGATCGTGCTCGCCTATTCGGTGTTGATTCTCGCCTATGATACGGTGTGGGGGCCGGACGGGCGGCCGGGCTGGATCACCCATGCGCGCACCTATCGCTTTATCGACGCCAGTAGCGAGGCGATGGTGAAGATGATTTCCGAGCGGCGCAAGCAATCGGACAAGGCCGATGACGCCAAGACCGATGATGCCAAGACCGATGATCCCAAGGCAGACGCGACGCCGAAGCCCGAAGCGACCGCCCGCCACAAGCCTCGTCGCAAAATGGCGGAGTGATGGCCTCCATCACCAAACTCTACACGCCTGAAGTGTTGGGGCTGGCCACCGCGCTGGCGGGCTTCCGGCTCGATGATGCGCTGGTGTTGCGCGGTGATGCGCGTTCGGCCAGTTGCGGCAGCACATTGACGGCGGGGATTCTGCTGGATGGCGCGGGCATGATCACGCGGATTGGTCTTGCCGCACAGGCTTGCGCCATCGGGCAGGCTGCGGCTGCGGTGATGGCGCAGGCGGCCATCGGCAAAAGCCTAGCGGATTTCGTCGCAGCCGAGGCAGCGATTGCCCGCTGGCTGACGGAGGAAGGCGTCATGCCCGACTGGCCACAACTGGCCATTATCGCGCCAGCGAAGGATTTTCCTGCAAGGCATGGCGCGATTCTGCTAGGCTGGCGCTCTGTGCTGGCCGCTTTCGCGCTTGCGTGAAGGCATTTTTGTGGCGTTTTTTCATCCGCAATCAACATCCTGCCGCATTTGCGCTTCGCTATTCTTTCCGCACAACAGCAATTTGTTGCGCAACGCCGCATTTGGGTGTTAGCCTTCCGCTGTACTCTGGGAGGAGAGAGGTCGCATGGTTAAGACTGCCGAGGGCAAGAGCGAGACGGTGATTATCAAAAAATACGCCAACCGTCGGCTCTACAACACGCAAAGCTCCAGCTATATCACGCTGGACCACCTCTCGAAGATGACGCGCGAGGGTGTCGAGTTTCGCGTCCTCGACGCCAAGACCGGCACCGATATTACGCATCAGATCCTCACGCAGATCATCATGGAAGAGGAAGCCAATGGCGAGCAGATGCTGCCCGTCAACTTCCTGCGCCAGTTGATCGGCATGTATGGCAATTCGATGCAGTCGCTGATCCCGCATTACCTCGAAGCCAGCATGGACCAGTTCCGCGCCAACCAGATGAAGCTGCGCAAGGCGTTCGAGGAAAGCATCGAGGCCAATCCGCTGGCCCGATTGGCGCAGCAGAACATCGCCATGTTCCAGGCGGCGGCGGCGGCCTTCATGCCCGGCGCCGATGGCCAGCCCGCCAAAGGCATGGATGCCCCGCAGGATGCCGCTCCGCAGGCAGGCAGCAGCAAAAACGAGATCGACGCCCTGCGTGCCCAGATGGCCGATATGCAGAAGATGCTCGACAAGCTCGCCAAGTAAGCCCGTTTCCCTCGCCACCCCCTCGCCAAGGGGGTTGGCAAGCGGTGCAGTCTGGCGCTAACGCAGGCGCCATGAACGCCAAGACTCAAGCACCCGCCAAAGCCAGCCAGATCCGGCACGCCCTTACCATCAAGCGCGAGGATGATTTCGCGCAATGGTATCAACAGGTTGTCTCTGAAGGGGAGATGGCCGAGGAAAGCGGCGTGCGTGGCTGCATGGTCATCAAGCCATGGGGCTATGGCATCTGGGAACNNATTGCTATTTCCCGCTGTTCATCCCCTTGAGCTATTTCGCCAAGGAAGCCGACCATGTGGATGGTTTTGCCAAGGAAATGGCGGTTGTCACCCATCACCGCCTGATCGCGGACGGCAAGG
>DDES01000089.1 GCA_002336765.1 Novosphingobium sp. UBA1948
GACGGCAAGACCGTGGAGGCCGAGGCGGCGCACGGCACCGTCACGCGCCACTATCGCCAGCACCAGCAGGGCAAGGCGACCTCGACCAACCCGATCGCCTCGATCTTCGCGTGGACGCGCGGCCTGATCTATCGCGGCAAGTTCGACAACACGCCCGAAGTGGTGAAGTTTGCCGAGGCTCTCGAAGCGGTCTGCATCAAGACCGTGGAAAGCGGCAAGATGACCAAGGATCTGGCGCTGCTGATCGGCCCTCAGCAGGGCTGGCTGACGACCGAAGCCTTCTTCGAGGAAATCGCCAAGAACCTCGAAGCCGAAATGGCGAACTGGGCGTAAGCCCTTCTGCCTTTGCGGATATTTGCGGAAGGGGTCGGGCAACCGGCCCCTTTCTGCTGTTCATAAGGGGTTCAGCGGGGCTTATGCAATCCATTGCCAGCAAGCGATGGAGGGCATGGATGCGGCGGAACCTGATGATAGCGGCCATGCTGCTGACCAATGCAACGCCCACCCTTGCCCAAACGCCCCCACCCCCGCAAACCGCGGCTGACGAGGATATCACCGTCGTTGGCCTTGGCGAACGGGCCTACAAGCTGAACGCCCAGCAATTGCGCGCCGCCGTTGGCGCCTTCGAACAGAACCGCGCCGCCTTCGCGCCGCAGGCGCGGCTGATGTGGTTTCTGATGCCGCGCGGCCCCCATCCCGAAGTCAGCCTCGCGCTGAAAGACAATGAAGGGGAAGTGCTGCCCATCCCCGTGTCGGCAGAAGGCAGCTTCACCTTGCCGCACGACAAGATCCTCACCGGCCAATGGCGATTGGTAACGACCGCCGCCAAGGGCGCAATCCGCATCCAGCCCGTGGCCATGTCGCCGGGCGCCACCCGCGAGCAATTCCGCATGGGCGACGCGCGCCTGTCCTGCCGCGTGCATTGGGGCTTCATTTCCGACCAGTACTCTATCGTCACCCGTAGCCTGTTCAGCATGGTCGGCGGCTGTGCCTCGTCCAGTATCGGCATCTATTTCAGCACGGACAAGCCGATCAATGCTGTCACCATCGACGGGTGGAGCAAGCCGATCCAATATGGCCAGAACAACAAATCATGGCGCATCCCGCTCCATGAAAAGACGATCTCCAACGAGGCGGTCGCCCGCGTTACCTATCGCTAGCGCGCCGTTTCTGCCCAAGAAAAAAGGGCGCCCGCGACGGACGCCCCTTGATCAAGTTTGGGCAAATACGCGAACTTAACCGCCCTTTGCCTCC
Source organism: Novosphingobium sp. UBA1948 (assembly GCA_002336765.1). Classification (GTDB taxonomy): domain Bacteria; phylum Pseudomonadota; class Alphaproteobacteria; order Sphingomonadales; family Sphingomonadaceae; genus Novosphingobium. Next base: position 1,255 of record DDES01000089.1, read on the forward strand.
GACGCAGCCCGTTTGCGGGCAATATAGGCCAATTCACTGATCGCGATCTTGCTTTCCGGATCGTCGATCAAACTGGCGAGATAGGCTTTCTCCCCACCTATCCAATCCCCCTTGTCGGCCAGTAGATAGCCGATCCCGCGCAGCGCTGCCGCACGGTAACGCTTGTTGGCCTCCACCGTCGCCGGTCGCGAGGCAATCGAGACGGCCTTGGTATAGGTGGCCAGCGCCGCATCCTTGTCGCCGCTGGCGCGCTGGGCAAAAGCCAGTTCCACAACATAGCGCGGCGTGTCCGGCGCCAGACGCGTCAATTGCTGCAAAGCCTCGATCGCATCGGCGCGGCGGCCCAGTTCCGTCAACGCAAAAGCGCGCAGAAACAGCGCATTGCAGGTTTCGGCATCCAGCACGGTTTTGCCGCGCAAATCCACGCCATCCTGCGCACAACGGGCCTTGCTTCCCGCACCCACCGCCGCGAAACGCTGCGCAGCCGGTTCAAGCAGCGCAAGGGCATCGGCAGCCCGCCCCTTGCGCATCATGTCCATCGCGATCTGGCTATCTGTAAGCGCATGGGCGGCGACCTGCCCCGAACCGGCAGAGGAGCCGGTGACCGCGGGCATATCACTGGCCGAGGCAAAGCCTCCCACCAGCGCGGCGCCCGCCGCCATCAGAACTATCCATCGCCGCCCAAAACGCTGCATCCTCGACAATCCCAAACTTCACTTCTTTTCTGACACCTGTCCTAACCGATTCCCCCCGTCAGTAAAGCAGAAAATGCAATGGCAGTTGCGTTCTGCGCAATTCACTACACTTTTCCTACGCCCAACCCGCTGGATCACCCCCTTGGCGACAGGTGACATCCCCCGCCCCATCCCCTAGGCTGGCGCCATCATGTCGAATGCAGCTTTCTCCCCCTCTTCCTCGCTCGGCGACGCACTGGTGATTCTCGGCGCGGCGGGGATTGTGATCCCCGTTTTCGCGCGGTTCCGCATCACGCCGGTGATCGGCTTCATTCTGGTCGGCCTGCTGGTCGGGCCATACGGGCTGGGGCGGCATGTGTTCGATATGCCGTGGCTAGCCTATGTCACGATCTCGGACCCGGAATCGCTGGCACCCTTTGCCGAATTCGGCATCATCCTGCTGCTGTTCACCGTCGGGCTGGAACTGTCGTTCGATCGCCTCTGGGCGATGCGGCGGCAGGTGTTCGGTTTGGGCGCGCTGGAACTGATCCTCTCGGCGCTGGTGATGGGCTTTACGCTCGCCTTCATGGGCGAAGGCGCGGGCGGTGCGATCGGATTGGGGCTGGCGCTGGCCATGTCCTCCACGGCGCTGGTGCTGCCCATCGCTGGCGCGCATACGCCGGTGGGCCGCGCGGCGCTGGCGATGCTGCTGTTCGAGGATTTGGCGCTGGTGCCGATCATCTTCCTGCTGGGTGCTTTGGCGCCCCATGCGGCGGGCGGAGGCCTCGCGGAAATGGGGCATACGCTGCTCTATGGCGGACTGGTGGTGCTGGCGCTGCTGGTCGCCGGTCGCTGGCTGCTACCGCCCTTGTTTGCGCAAGCCGCACGCACCAAGAGCCCCGAACTGTTCCTCTCGGCCAGTCTGCTGGTGGTGATCGTGGCGGCGCTGGCCACGGCGGGCGTCGGCCTGTCGCCCATCGTCGGCG
>DDES01000046.1 GCA_002336765.1 Novosphingobium sp. UBA1948
CCGGCTCCGCCTTCGGCTCCGCGCTTCACGGCGACGGCTCCGCAGCCCAAGGGTTCTCCGGCCGATTGGGCAACCCCCGACGACTATCCCTCGCGCCCGCTGCGCGAGCTTGTCCAGGGTACGACTGCTTTCCGCGTTCAGGTTGGTCCCAACGGTCGCGTTACCTCGTGCGAGGTTACCGCCTCCTCGGGCAATGCCGAACTCGATGCGGCGACTTGTAAGCTGGTCACGGCCCGCGCCCGATTCAACCCCGGCAAGGGTGAAGACGGCCAGCCCACGACCACGTCCTATTCGAACCGCGTGAAGTGGGTCATCCCCAAGGATTGATCGTTTCCCATCGGGGGTCGGTGTTGCGTCGGCCTTCTGACTGTTTCTTCCTATTCTCTATTGAGAGCCCTTTTGAGAGGACTATCACATGTTTCTTGAAATCCTCGCCGCTGCTGCTGGTGCGGCCCCGCAGAACAAGTTCGGCTTCAAGGAAGCCCTCGAGCAGGGCGGTCTGATCGCCCAGTCCACCGTTGCCATCATGGCGATCTTCTCGTTCGGCTCGTTCTTCGTGCTGTTCACCCGCTGGTCGGACCAGTCCAAGATCTTCAAGCAGTACAAGGCTCTGGGCAACTTCTGGAAGGCCGGCTCGCTGAAGGAAGGCGCTGCCAAGCTCGAAAAGACCAGCCCGTTCCGCGACATCGTGGAAGCCGGCATCAACGCTGACGAAAACCACGGCAAGCTGGTGGACGCTCAGGAAGCCCATGACTGGGTGCATGGTTCGCTCTCGCGCACCGAAGCCTCGATCAACGCTTTCCTTGCCCGCGGCCTGCCCTTCCTCGCCACCGTGGGTTCGACCGCTCCTTTCGTGGGTCTGTTCGGCACCGTGGTCGGCATCTACCGCGCNNCCGGTTCGGCCTCGATCGACAAGGTTGCCGGCCCCGTCGGTGAAGCTCTGATCATGACCGCCATCGGTCTGCTCGTGGCCGTTCCCGCCGTGCTTGCCTACAACTTCCTGCAGGCCCGCAACAAGCGCATCAACGAACTGCTGACCGGCTTCTCGGCTGACGTGCTGGCCTACATCAACTCGAAGGGCGCCATCAAGCCGGCCGTGCCTGCCGCTCCGGTGAAGGCTGCTCCGGCTCCTGCTCCCGTCAAGAAGTAAGGCTTGAGGTGAAGGTCCGGCCTTTCGGGGCCGGACTGTCGGAGGGCCCGCAGTCGGGCCTTCCCCCTCCCTCCCCCCAATCCCGGAAGCGGGAAAGGGCATTGCAAGGATAGGAAATTAACATGGCAATGTCAGTTGGCGGCGGTGGCGGCGAAGAAAAGCCGATGTCCGACATCAACACCACTCCGCTGGTGGACGTGATGCTGGTGCTGCTGATCATCTTCCTTATCGCGGTTCCGGTCGCGATTCAGACGATCCAGAAGCTGAAGATCCCTGTGATGGTTTCGCAGGAATCGAAGGACAAGGTGGAAAATCTGCTGGTTACGGTCAGCACCACCGACCTCGCAGGCCGCAGCGCCGGTGATGCGGGCTTCGAAGGTGCCAGCCGTGGTGGCCAGTGCCGCGTCTACTTCAACAATATCACGCCCGTCGATTCGACCGAACTGTTCGAGATGGCCTACAAGCGTCTCGACGTGATCGTGAAGCGCGAGGGTGGTGCCGAGGCACTGCGCGCGAACCCCGAAAAGGTTCCGCAGGTGCACATCCGTGCCGACGTGGAAGCTCCGTGGCGCTGTGTCGCCGGCGCGATCTTCAACGTGCAGCGTGCCGGTTATCCGACCGTCGGGTTCATCTCGAACCCTGTCGATCCCGCCGGTTAATCCGGCCCTCTAGATTTACGGAGTAACATCCTATGGCTATGTCAGGAGGCAAGGACGACGGCGAACCGATGGGCGAGATGAACACCACGCCCCTTATCGACGTTATGCTCGTTCTGCTGATCATGTTCATCATCACCATTCCGGTGGCTACCCATGCGGTGAACATCGATCTGCCGACCCCCAGCGATCAACCCAATGACAGCATCATCAAGCCCGATAAAAACAAGGTCGTCATTACGCCGGATAACAAGATCCTGTGGAATGCCGTTCCGATTGACTACGGGACCTTGCGGAGCAATCTGAAGGCCACTCTGACGATCAAGCCCGAGCCGGAACTTCAGTTTGAACCCGATGCTCAGGCTGGTTACGAAATCGCCGCGAACACTCTGAATATCATCAAGAATTCGGAAGTGACCAAGTTCGGTTTCGTGGGCAACGAACGTTATGCCGGTTTCAACCGTGCAGAAGGTACGCCCAAGCCGAATTGATCGGTGCGAAAGCAAACGGAAAAGGGGCGGAGCAATCCGCCCCTTTTTTGTTGTCGGCGCTTGCCCCCTCTCCTGCGCTAACCCTCGCGCATGGCAATCGCCGCCAACGCATCGGCCTCCAGCAGCAGTTCCTCGTCGGCCGCTCCCGTCGGCAAGCTCTCGCGCCCGATCATGCTAAGCGTCGGCACAGCCAGCGGGCTGACGCGTGTGAGCCGCAGATGCTGGATCGCGCTTTGCGCCCTTTCCAACACCTCGCCCACCCGCCCGACATCGGTCATCCGCTGGCGCGCATCGGCCCAAGCCGCCTGCAGCAAGAGGTGATCAGGCTCATAACGGCGCAGCACATCGAAGATGAGGTCGGTCGAGAAGGTCACCTGCCGGTTGGTCTTGCGCTTGCCCGGCGCCTGCCGCTCGATAAGCCCCGAAATCACCGATGCCTCGCGAAAGGCGCGACGCAGCAGGTAGGAATTTTCCACCCACGCCACGAATTCATCGACCAGAATATCGGGCGACAGCAGAGCGGCGGGATCCTCGAGCGGTTTCAACCCCCACACCGCCAGCGCATAATCATTGGCCACGAAGCCCAGCGGCGACAGGCCGAGCGCCTCCATCCGGCGCGTCAGCAGCATCCCCAACGACTGGTTGGCAGGCCAGCCCTCGAACGTATAGAACACGCTGTAGTGCCGGTCCTGATGCGGAAAGCTCTCGACCAGCAAGGCCCCTTCCCGCGGCACCGCCGAAACGAGCTCCTGCACCTCCAGCCACTCGCGGACATCTTCGGGAAAATCGCGCCAGCGGGCCGGATCCGCCAGCAGCCCCCGCACCCGATCAGCCAGATGCGAGGATATGGGGATGCGCGCGCCATTATAGGAGGGGATCGCCGCGCTGCGCCGCGCCGCGCGCACCAGTAGGGCCCCCTCGCGCAAGCTCTCCACCTCGAGATCAAGGCCCGCAAAGCGGAACGTATCCCCCGGCCCGAGCGTTGCGGCAAAATCCTCCTCGACGCGGCCCAACGCCTTGCCGTTGCGAAAGGCCACCTCAACCATATCGGCGTCGACGATGATGCCCGCATTGAGCCGATGCATCCGCGCGAGATCGGGATGGGTCAGGCGCCAAAGGCCGTCCCGCCCCTTCGTGATGCGGCGAAAGCGGTCATAGGCGCGCAGGGCATAGCCCCCCGTCGCCACAAAGCCGAGCAACCGCTCCCACGCGGCCTCGTCCAGCGCCGCATAGGGCGAGGCGCCGCGTACCTCCTCCAGCAAGGCAGCGCCATCGAACGGCCCGCCACAAGCCAGCGCCAGAACATGCTGCGCCAACACATCCAGACTACCCTCGCGCAATCCCTCGCCATCGCGCGTGCCCGCCTGTACTGCCTCGACGGCGGCCACCGCCTCGAGAAACTCAAAGCGATTGCCCGGCACCAGCACTGCCTTGGACGGGCAATCCAGCCGGTGGTTCGCGCGCCCGATGCGCTGCAACAGGCGTGAGGAGCCCTTGGGCGCCCCCATCTGCACCACCAGATCAATGTCGCCCCAATCCACCCCCAGATCAAGGCTGGCTGTGCAAACCAGCGCGCGCAGCCGCCCCTGTGCCATCGCGGCCTCCACCTTGTGACGCGCCTCGGCAGACAGGCTGCCATGGTGGATGCCGATGGGCAGGTTTTCCGCGTTGAGATCCCACAGCAGGCGGAAGGTGTATTCGGCCAGAAAGCGCGTGTTGGTGAAGATCAGCGTGGTGCGGTGTTGTCGGATAAGGTCGATGATCTGCGGGATGGCCCAACTCGCCGCATGGCCACCCCAAGGGATACGCTCCCCCTGCGGCAACAGAATCGAAACCTGCGCGGGGGCGCCTGCCTCGCCTTCCACCATCGCGGCTTCCTGCCCGCAGGGCGCCAGCCAGCGACAAAACCCTTCTGGATCAGATAACGTCGCAGACAAACCAATACGGCGCATGTCCGGCGCAAAACGCTGCAAACGCGCCAGAGACAGGGCCAGCAGATCGCCCCGCTTGCTGGCTGCCATCGCGTGGATCTCGTCCACCACGACATAGCGTAACGTGGCAAACATACCGGCGCTTTCGGGATAGGACAGCAGCAGAGACAGGGATTCGGGCGTGGTCAGCAAGACATGCGGGGGATTGGACCGCTGCCGCGCCTTGCGGTCGGAGGATGTGTCCCCCGTGCGCGCCTCTACCCGTAAAGGCAGGTCCATCTCGGACACCGGCGCCAGCAATCCCCGCTCCACATCGTGCGCCAGCGCCTTCAAGGGCGAGACATAGAGCGTTATCAGCCCCTCGGGCAGATTGCCCTCTGCCGCATCGGCCAGTGTGGACAGAAAACCCGCGAGCGTCTTGCCCGCGCCGGTGTCGGCGGCCAGCAAGACATGCTTGCCCTCGCGCACCCGCGCCAGCACTTCGGCCTGATGGCGACGGACCTGCCAGCCCCGCGTGGCAAACCAGTCGCCGATGCGGGCCGGAATACCTCGGGGTGTCATCCCCGCGCCACGCCCGATCGAGCGAGCTGGGCATCCACATCGGCCAACAATTGCGCCAATCGCGCCGCGTCCGCCGCCTCTACGCGAGCCGTCAACATATCCTGTGTGTTCGAAGCCCGCAGCAGCCACCAGCCACCCTCGCAAGCCACGCGCAAGCCGTCGGTAGTATCGACCCGCGCGCCCTGCGTCGCCAGTCGCGCGGCCACCTCGGCCAATACGGGTGCTTTGCGCGCGGGGTCCACCGCAAAGCGCAGCTCGGGCGTCGCCACCATCACCGGCAGATCGTCCAGCATCGCCGCCACCGGCCGCGCCGCCCGCGCCACCGCCGCGATCAGCCGCACCGCCGCATAGAACGCATCGTCAAAACCGTAATAGCGGTCGGCATGGAAAATATGGCCCGAGGTCTCTCCCGCCAGAATGGCACCATTTTGCTTCATTGTGGATTTGATGAGACTATGCCCCGCCGCTCCCATTGCCGCTCGCCCGCCCAGCGCCGTGATGCGGTCAAATACGGTCTGCGAGGCCTTAACGTCGGCCAGAATCAGCGCATTGGGGTGATCGAGCAAAACATCCGCCGCCAGAATGGCCAGCAATTGATCGCCCAGAATGCTGCGACCCTGTCCATCCACCACCACGATCCGGTCGGCATCGCCATCCAAGGCCACTCCGAAATCGAGCTGTCTGGCCGCGACGAGATTACGTAAATCTGCGAGGTTAACCTCATCAGTTGGATCAGGATGATGGTGCGGGAAATGACCGTCTACTTCGGTAAACAGCAGGACATGTTCCCCGGGCAGACGGGCGGCCAAAGCCTCGAGCACGGGGCCACCGGCGCCATTGCCAGCATCCCATCCTATCCGCAGGCCAGCCGCTTTTTCCGCCAGCCCGTCCATACCGCCGGTCAACCCTTCGAGCAAACGCTCGACGTAGGCACGTTGCACCTCGATCCGCTGGACCATGCCGCGCGGCAGGCCGCTTTCGATGCCCAGTTCGCGGGCGAGGACACCGATGCGCCGGATCTCGTCTCCGAACAGCGCGCGGCCCCCAAATACTATCTTGAAGCCATTATCATCGGCGGGATTATGGCTGCCAGTTATCTGAACGCCGCCCTGCACCTGTTCTAACACGGCTTCGGCATAATAGAGCATAGGCGAAGGGCCAAGCCCGACCAGCGCGACATCGACGCTGCCAGCCGTCAAGCCATTCACCAGCGCAGCCTCCAGCGCCGGAGACGACAGGCGGCCGTCGCGTCCCACCGCCATGCAACGCCCTCCGCCCTCGCGAAAGGCATGGGCAATGGCGCGACCGATCCAATAAGCGCCTTCGTCGGTCAGATTACCGTTATAGGTGCCGCGTATATCATATTCGCGAAAGATCGACGCCGGCGGGCGCATGCTCATCTCAATCGCCCTGTGGCAGACGGGCCAGCAACAGATCGCGGGCGTCATTGGCTTCGTGCACCAGCCGCGCATCACCGCCGCGATCAGGATGGACGCTGGCAATCAGCCGCCTGTGCGCCGCGATGATCGTGCTGCGATCCGCCGTCGCATCAACGCCCAGCAGCCGCCGCGCCTGATCCACCGGCGGAGCGGCGGTCCATTGCCGCCACAATTCCCACGGCCAGCGCCCCAGCCCGTAGCGACACGCCAGCGAGGCCAGCAGCAGCAGGGTCAGCAGCTTGGCCATGCCGGATCAGCCGTTCACGGCCTCGGCCGGTCGGGCCTGACGCTGGCTTTTCGGCGCGGGCAGGTTCAGGCCCGCCACCAGCGCGCGCAATTCCTGTCGCGCCACCAGATGGCTGGTGCCCAGATCACCCAGATTCCCCTTGTCCAGCAAGGTCAGGCCCGAGGGAAACAGTTCGCGGTAGATCACGCGCTCCGACAGGCCCTGCGCGATGCGGAAACCCACGCGCTTGGACAATTCGGTGAGCGCATTGTCGATGCGGCGCATGTTGCGCGCTTCCACATGCTGGGTACGGTTGCGCACCACCACCCAGTCCATCTCGCGACGGTTGTCCTGTAGGGTGGCCATCGCACGCTTCTTGCGCGCTTCCCAGATCAGTTCGGCATAGAAGGACAGGCGGCGCACCTTGAACGTCTCGGCATCCACCTGCCCGATCAGGTCGAAATCTACAAAGCTGTCGTTGAGCGGGGTCACCAGCGTATCGGCGCCGGTGGCGACATAACGGGCAAATTCGTCATCACGGCCTGGCGTGTCGAAAATCAGATAGTCGCAATCCTGCGAAAGCTGCGCCACCAGCGCGTCGAGTTCCTCAATGGTGGAGCCACGAAACACCTCGCAATGGGGAATCGGCAGGCTCAGCCCGCGGCGCTTCAAGGTCTCGGCGCGGTTTTCCAGATAGCGATGGGTGGTGCGCTGGCGGGGATCGAGATCGATCGCGCAAACCCGCGCCCCCAGATAGGACAGCGCCACCGCGATATGCACCGCCGTGGTCGATTTGCCGGTGCCGCCCTTTTCATTGGCGAAGACAATACGGTGCGGGCTGGACATCGTGGGGGTACTCTCGTTCTCGATAAAGGTCATTGCTGCGGGCCACGCACGGGCCTAGACCCGCGCTCGATCCTGAGTCCAAGTCTATCGAAGGGAGCGATGAGGTGCAAACCATCAAGCGGCTGGAAGAGCTGCGCAGCGCGGTGGAAAACCTGCGCCAGAGCGCAACGGTGGCCTTTGTGCCGACGATGGGAGCCTTGCATTCCGGCCATTTGACGCTGGTGCGCGAGGCGAAAAAGCAGGGGGCGCAGGTGGTGGCCTCGATCTTCGTTAATCCCCGACAATTTGCTGCGGGCGAGGATCTGGACGCTTATCCCCGCCAGCTGGCCGCCGATCAGGCGCTGCTGGAAGCGGAGGGCGTGGCGCTGCTCTGGGCGCCGGATGCGGGCGAGATGTATCCCTCCGGCTATGCCACCAATATTGCCGTTTCGGGCGTGAGCGAAGGCCTGTGTGGCGCAGCCCGGCCCGGCCATTTCGACGGTGTAGCCACCGTGGTGTGCAAACTATTCAATCAGGTGCGCCCCGACATGGCCTTTTTTGGCGAGAAGGATTGGCAGCAACTGGCGGTAATCCGGCGCATGGCGCGCGATCTCGATCTGAGCCTGCCCCATGTGGACGCGATTCACGGCGTGGCCACGGTGCGCGAGGCGGATGGTTTGGCGATGTCGTCGCGCAATGCTTACCTTACGCCCGAGCAGCGCCAGCAGGCCGCAAGCCTGCCGCGCGCGATGCAGGCAGCCATCGGCGCGATGGTGGGCGGGGTTCCGGTGGCGCAGGCTTTGGCCGATCTCGAGCGGGACTTGCTGGCGGGCGGCTTCATTGCGGTGGACTATGCGCTGTTGTGCGATGCGGCATCGCTGGTGCCCCTGAGCGAACGCGGCAGCGCGCCTGCACGGCTTTTGGTGGCGGCGCGAATCGGCAAGGCGCGTTTGATCGACAATATGGATGTTCCGACAGGGAATTGAGCGTGAACCGGTGAAATTCACCCGACATGCGTCGACAATTTATCCGACCCTTCGATATTTTGGATTCCAACTGAAGATTTTTTATCCAATTTGGCAAATCCTTCAATTTCGCACTTGCGGAATCGCATCACTTTCCGCATAGGGAAAGCGCCTTTCAGGCATCCTCTCCCAAACTTTCAAAACCCGGCTTCGGCCGGGTTTTTTTTCGTCTGCGCGATGCGACCAAAGCGCGGCTTGCCTTCTTGTAAAATACTTATAAAAACGCGCCGGAATCTGCCGACATCGCGCCCTGTCGAAACCCCATATGTTAATCCACAATTCATCCGTGGATCGCAAAGGAGGTTTCCTTCTCAGCCGTGCCTGTCCCAGTCCACCGACAGACACCCATGCGGGCGAGGATGTAACGTGACCGATACCCAACCGGCAGAAAGTTTGCCGGTCAGGCAACAGCTTGGCCTTCTTGTGAAATGTGTTCTTGCCCTCGCGCTGCTGGCGTCGGCCATTCTGGTCTATCGCTATCTAACGGCGTGGAACCCGCCGGTGCCCAAACAGCTTCCCGCGGGCGTGGTCGAGTTGACGACAGACCAGATGACGACACTCAGGGTGGAGCAGGTGGGGCGCGGCGATGGCGCCTTGCAGACCAGTGCCACCGGCATGATCGCGGTGGACGAGACGCAGGCCACGCCGATCTTCCTGCCCTTTTCGGGCCAGATCACGCAGGTGATGGTGGAGGCAGGTGCCAGCGTCGCCAAGGGCCAGCCCTTGCTGCAACTGCGCACCAGCGATGTGGTGGACGCGCGCGGCGCGCTATTCAACGCCGCCGCCGCGCAGGTCAGCGCCTCGGCCGCCGCGCGGCTTGCCGAGGAAAACCTGAAACGGCAGGAGCAGATCTACAAGACCGCCGGTGGCGCGCTGCGTGATTACGAACAGGCCCGCAGCGACGCGGTGGCGGCGCAATCGGCGCTACGTGCGGCCAATGCCGCACTGGGCTCGGCGCGCGACAAACTGGAAATCTACGGCAAGACCCCAGCCGAAATCGGCCGCCTTGAAGGGGCGCATGACATTTCCGGCTATCACCCCGAAACCACCTTCCGCGCGCCCATCGGCGGCATCATCGCCACACGCGCGGTGGCGCCGGGTCAATTCGTTCAGGTGGGCGGCACCACGCCGGTGCTGACCATCGCCAACCCCGCCCGCGTATGGCTGGTGGCCCAGATCGCCGAAAGCGATGCGCCCAAGGTGCATTTGGGCGACGGGGTGGACGTCACCGTCTCGGCCTATCCCGACCGCGTCTTCCATGCGGTGATCGACAATGTGGCCAGCGCGCTCGATCCGGTCACGCACCGCCTTGCCGTGCGCGCCACGATCGCCAATCCCGATGGCGCACTCAAGCCGCAGATGTTTGCCAATTTCACGATCCGTCATGCCCAAACGGCACTGGCGACCGCGCGGGCGCTCTCGGTGCCCGCCGTGGCGGTGATCCGCGAAAGCGATTCGGCGCGCGTCTGGGTGCAGATCGCGCCCAACCAGTTCAAGTCCATCGATGTGACTATTGGCGACAGCCATGATGGCCGCGTCGATATTCTCTCCGGCCTCAAGGGTGGCGAGAAGGTGGTGACGGCAGGCGCGATCTTCGTGAACGAAGCGGGCATCGGCGGATGAACGCGCTGGTCCGCTTCGCGTTACGGTCGCGCATGCTCATCATGGGGCTGCTGGCGGGGATGCTGGTGGCTGGCGGGGTGGCGTTCTATAACCTCAATATCGAGGCCTATCCCGATCCTGTTCCGCCGATGGTGGAAATCATCACCCAATCCCCGGGCATGTCGGCCGAGGAGATGGAACGCAATGTCACCATCCCGATCGAGGTGCAACTGGGTGGCCTGCCCAATATGACCGCGATCCGCACCATCAGCCTGTTCGGCCTGTCCGACGTGAAGGTGCAGTTCTCCTATGATTTCACTTTCGAACAGGCCCAGCAGCAGGTGATCAACCGCCTTGCCCAGCTTGGCCCCCTGCCCGGCGGCGCAGCGCCTTCGCTCTCGCCCACCAGCCCGATCGGCGAAATCTACCGCTATCGCATCACTGCGCCCAAAGGCTATTCGGTGATGGATCTCAAAACGCTGCAGGACTGGGTGCTCCAGCGCCGGTTCAAGGCGGTTCCGGGCGTGGTGGATGTGATCGGCTGGGGCGGCAAATTACGCGCCTACGAGGTCGAGATCGACAGCGCGAAGCTGGCCGCGCACCAGACCAGCGTGGGCGCCGTGCTATCGGCTCTGGCCAAGAGCAATGGCAATATGGGCGGCCAGACCATCAATTTCGGCCCGCAAAGCGCCATCGTACGCTCGGTCGGCCTGATCCAGTCGCCAGCGCAGATCGAGAGCGTGCTGGTAGCCAGCAATGGCGGCGTGCCGGTGATGTTGCGCGATGTGGCGCGCGTGAAGATCGGCAACGAGCCCCGCATGGGCATCGCGGGCATGGATAACGATGACGATATCGTGGAAGGCATCGTGCTGATGCGCCGCGGATCGCAATCGCTGCCCACCATCAACGGCGTGAAAGCCGAGATCGAGAAGATCAATTCGAGCGGCATCCTGCCCCCCGGCGTCAAGCTGGAAGGCTATTACGACCGTTCCAAGCTGATCGGCCTCACCACGCATACGGTGATGGAAAACCTCGTGGTCGGCATCCTGCTGATCTTCGCGCTGCAATGGGGCCTGCTGGGCAACCTGCGCAGCGCGCTGATCGTAGCCACCACCATCCCCTTCGCGCTGGCCTTTGCCGTGCTGATCCTCACGCTACAGGGGGAAAGCGCCAATCTGCTGTCGGTGGGGGCGCTTGATTTCGGGCTGGTGGTGGATGCCACCGTCATCATGGTGGAAAACATCTTCCGCCACATGGTCGAGCGATCCGAGCATGTCGAGCATGACGGCGGGCATTTCTCCTTTGCCAGTCGCCTGTCCTCGATCCTGCATGCCAGCAGCGAAGTGTCGCGCGGCATCTTCTTTGCCGCCGCGATCATCATCACCAGCTTCCTGCCACTCTTCACGCTGACGGGCGTGGAAGGCCATATCTTCGGCCCGATGGCCAAAACCTATGCCTATGCCATCACCGGCGGGTTGATCGCCACCTTCACCGTGGCGCCGGTCATGTCGATGATGCTGCTGCCCGACAAATTGTCGGAAGTGGAAACACGCATCGTGCAGGCTCTGCGCCGTGTTTACGAACCGGCGGCGGCTTTCGCGCTGGCCAATCGCGTGGTGGCGCTGGGTGGCGCTGGGCTGCTGTTTCTGGCCGCGATGGTCGGCGTGCGGGCACTGGGCATCGAGTTTCTTCCCCATCTGGAGGAGGGCAATATCTTCATCCGCGCCGCGCTGCCCGCCTCGATCTCGCTGGATGCGGGGTCCGACACCGCCAACGCCATCCGCCGCCACATCCGCGCCTATCCCGAAACCGAGGTGGTCGTCTCCACCCACGGGCGGCCCGACGATGGCACCGATCCCACCGGCTTTTTCAACACCGAATATTTCGTACCTCTGAAACCCCAGCATGACTGGCCCAGCGGCATGACCAAGGAAAAGCTGGTGGCCGATATGAGCAAGGATCTGCGCCAGCATTTCCCCGGTGTCGATTTCGACTTCTCGCAGATCATCGAGGATAACGTCTCGGAAAGCGCCAGCGGCGTGAAGGGCGCCAATGCCATCAAACTGTTCGGCCCCGATCTGGCCACGCTGGAAAAATACGCCTTCCAGATCCGCGACGAGATGAACAAGGTGCAGGGCATTGCCGATCTTGGCGTGTTCGATTCGCTGGGCCAGCCCACAATGCGCATCGACATCGATCGTGACCGCGCCGCCCGCTATGGCCTGACCCCCGACGACATCAACCAGACCGTGGCCGCCGCCGTGGGCGGGGCCAGTCCGGGCGACCTGTACGAACCGCATACCGACCGGCATTTCCCGATTCTGGTACGCTTCAAGCCCGAACAGCGCGATTCGATCGAGGCCTTGCGCCGGATCACCGTCACCACCCCCAATGCAGGCGGCGGGATCAGTCAGGTGCCCTTATCGGAGGTCGCCAATATCCACCTCGCCTCGGGCGCCAGCTTCATCTACCGCGAGGGGCAGAACCGCTATATGCCTATCAAGTTCTCGGTGCGTAACCGCGATCTGGGCAGCGCGGTGGCCGAGGCGCAGGCCCGCATCAAGCGCAATGTCCATCTGCCCCCGGGCTATCATCTGGAATGGGCCGGCGAATTGTCGAACCTCGACAATGCGGTGAAACGCCTTGAGATCGTGGTGCCGATCAGCCTGCTGATCATCTTTGGCCTGCTGTTCGCCAATTTCGGCAATACGCGTGATGCGCTGCTGGCGCTCAGCTCGATCCCGATGGCGATCATCGGTGGCGTGCTGGCGCTGGCGCTGACCGGCACATCCTTCTCGATTTCCGCGGCGATCGGCTTTGTCGCGCTGTTCGGCATTGCCGTTATGGACGGGATTCTGGTGGTCAACAATTTCAACACCGCGCTCAACGAAGGCATGGACCGTGCGCAAGCCTTGGCGATCACAGCGAAAAACTCGCTGCGGCCGGTGGTGATGACCTGTCTGGTGGCGGCCATCGGCCTGTTGCCCGCTGCCGTCTCCACCGGCATCGGCAGCCAGGTGCAAAAGCCGCTGGCGCTGGTGGTGGTGGGCGGTATGACGTTGGCGCCGGTGCTGATCCTGCTGGTGCTGCCGCTGTTGATTGATCGTTTCTCGATCCACACGCCTAACCGCTTTGCCGTGGCGCATGGTCGCGACGAGCGCGATCTGCCCCACCATCAAGGAGAGGGCGCATGATCCTCGCCCTGATCGCCGCGCCCCTGATCGCCGCGCAGGCCACGCCCCTGCCCGACAGCGCCATCGGCAATGCGCCCGCCTCGGTGCTGGTCGCGCCCTTTGGCACGCCGGAACAGCGCGTGATCCCCGATACGCCGGTGCCGCCGCGCTGGTGGGCGGAACTGGGCAGCGCCAAGCTGGACGCGCTGGTCGAGGCCGCATTGAAAGCCAGCCCCGACATTGCCGTGGCCGAAGCACAATTGCGGCAGGCGCAGGAACTGGCGCGTGCGGCAGGGGGCGGGCAATTCCCGCAGATCGACGCCTCCTATGGCGCCACGCGGGCGCGGGTCAGTAATGTGGCGGCAACGCCGCTGGCGGACCCCAATGCCACGCTCTACACGCTGCACACCGCGCAAGTGTCGGTGTCCTACACGCTGGATGTGTTCGGCGGCGTGGGCGCGCGGGTGCGCTCGGCACGGGCTGCCGCCAAGGCGCAGAGCTGGCGCAGCGCGGCGGCGCGCAGTATGATTGTCGCCAATCTGGTGAATGCGGTGATCCAGAATGCGGCACTGTCCGACCAGATCGCCAGCGCGAAGGAAGCTGTCACCGCGAACCGCGAGATCCTCAGCCTTATCCAGCGTCGCCAGCAATTGGGCGCGGTGGGCGCCGCCGATGTCGCCGCGCAGGAAACCGCGCTGGCCGCGGCCGAGGGTGTTCTCCCCCTGCTCGAACGGGCACAGCGGCATAATCAGGCGCTGATTGCGGTCTTCACCGGTCGCGCACCGGGCGCAGACCTGCCCGAACTGCCCACGCTCGACGAATTGCGTCTGCCTGCCCAACTGCCGTTCTCGTTGCCTGCTGCCACCATCGCGCACCGCCCCGATGTGCAGGCAGCCGCCGCGCAAATGGAAGGCGCCGCCGCCGATGCCAAAGTGGCGATGGCCGCCCGCCTGCCCAGCTTCACCCTGTCGGCGGGCTATGGCGGCAGCGCCACCCGCTTTTCCGACATGTTCGCCAGCGGCAATCCCTTCTGGAGCCTGCTGGGCGGGGTGACACAGCCCCTGTTCCGCGCGGGATCGCTGCTGCACCAAAGCCATGCCGCCAAGGCCGCGCTGGAGGCCGCTCAGGCGCAATACCGATCCACCGCCTTGCAGGGCTTTGCCGATCTGTCCGACGCGCTGACGGCGCTCAAGACCGATGCCGACGCGCTGGAGGCCGCCACGCGCGGTGACACCGCCTCGGCGCAGAGCCTCGCCTTCACCCGCCGCCAGTTCGAACTGGGGGCGGTGGGAACGTATCAGCTCTTGCCGGTGGTGGCCGCCCGCGCCGCCGCGCGCGAGACCTATGTGCAGGCCCGCGCCGCGCGTCTCGGCGATACAGTGGCGCTCTATCAGGCGCTGGGAGGCGGGGCCAGACCCTAGAGTACCAACCCTAGCGCCTGATCCGCTCGACAAACATCGCCTTCAGCCGCGCGGGATCGACGGCATAGACCACCTCCACCTCACGCTCGCCGAGGGCCGGCCCCTTGCCCGCGCCCCATGTGAGGAGCGCGCCATAATTGGCGCCGGGCATCAGATCGACATCCATCGACAGGCGCGCGCGCCGCGTGATGATGGAGGGATCGAGCCATGCCGCCGCCTCCATCTCGTCCCACAGCGGAAAGTTGGGCTGGGCAATGGCCTTCACATAGCGCGCGGTGGGCGATCCGCTGGCCGTCGCCGCGTCGAGCACAGATTTGTCGGCCAGCGCGAAACGGGTGGAATCATTGGTCACCAGCGTCAGTTTGGGCCACGCCTCGCTCATCACGATATGGGTCGCTTCAGGGTCCCAGATCTGGTTGAACGATATGCGCGGCGCCATCACCATCTGGTTGTCGAATTCGTCATTCTTGGCGGTGGGATCGCTGCCCAGCAGATTGCCGCCCTGCATCACCACCTCGGCGATGCGCCCCGCAAAGCCATCATCCAGCCGCGCCGCCAGCGCCAGATTGGTGAAGGGCCCCATCGCGATGATGGTGATCTGGCCCGGATAGCGCCGCGCCATCTGCACCATGAATTCCGCCGCGCTGATCCCCAGCGGTTTGGTCGTCGGCGCGCCTTCGGGCATGGGCGGGATGACATCGGGCGCGTGGGCCTCGCGGCGATGGATGGTGTTGTCGGCGGGCCATTGCTCAGTCCACGCCCCGCGATAGGCGAGCGGGCCGAACATCGCCTCCCGTGCCTTGTTGCGCGCCTTGCTGTTCACCAGCGGAAAGGTCGCGCCCGCCACCACCGGCACATCCTTGCGCCCCACCAGCTCCAGCATGCGCAGGGTGACCGCGGTTTCCTCCGGCTGCCAGCCATCGCCCGAAACGGTGGTGATGCCCAGCACCTCCACCGTGGGATCGTTGAGCAGCATCAGGATCGGTTGCAGACCGGGCCCTTCGAACGCATCCTGATCGATGATAACCTTGCGCCGCTCGGCCGCCTGTGCGCCACCCGCCAGCATCAGGCCCGCAGCCAGAGCCATCCCGATCAGTCGCCGCACCAAACCCATCTTTGCCTCCTGTGTCGAGCCTCCTGCCTATCCCCTGCGCCGCAGGTCGGCCATACGGCGAATGACTCAGAAGGCGCGGTCGTGCACCAGCACCTTGAAGGTGGCCAGAATGATCCACAGATCGCGCCACAGCGACCAGCCGTTGAGATATTCCAGATCGGCGTTGAGGCGCCCCGCCAGATCTTCCTCGCAATCGGTGGCGCCGCGCAGGCCGCGAATCTGTGCTAAACCGGTCAGGCCGGGCTTGAGCGCGTGACGCTCCCAATAGCGCGCGTCCACTTCCCAGAACAGCTTGTCGCCCGCCTGCGACCCGATGGCATGCGGACGCGGACCGACAAGGCTCATGTCGCCGCGCAGCACATTCAGCAATTGCGGCAATTCGTCGATGCTGGTCGAACGGATCAGGCGGCCGACGCGGGTGATGCGCCGGTCATCCTTCGAGGCCGACTGGGTGCCGTCGCGCCCCACCTTGTTGACGCGCATCGAGCGGAACTTGAAGATCGGGAAGAAACGGTTGCCGCGCCCCACGCGCCGCTGCACGAACAGCACCGGCCCGCGATCCTCCAGCTTGATCGCCAGCGCCACCAGCAGCAACATCGGCGCCAGCACCAGCAGCGCGCTGCCCGCCACCGTAATATCAAACACACGCTTGGTCACGCGCGAGCGCAGGCCCAGCGGCCCGACCGACACCTGCAACAGCCCCACCGCCGCCGAACCGCGCCCGTGGACAATGCGCGCGCCCTGTGCGCCCAGTTCCACCACGGTCTGGTCGATCACCTCGCCACAGACATTGGCGCCTTTGAGGATGATGGCCCAATCCGCGCGCCGCTCGGGCGCGGTGGAGACCACCACGCGATCGGCATTGCGCAGCATCAGGCCGATGCGGTCCATCGCATAGGGATCGCCTAAAGCGGGCACCAGCCCAAAGCTGACCGCCGACACATGCATCGCACCGGGCAGACTGGTGGCAGGGCCACCATCGTCGATCACCAGTTCATTGACCACGCTCGCGCCGCAGCGCCAGCGTGTGAAATGCCGAAGCGCCACCCGCATCGCCACCAGCGCCAGCGCCGTCAGCGCCACGCCCAGCGTGAAGCCAAGACGCGAGAATTGCGCCGAGGATTTGGTGTAAAAGGTGATGAAGGTGACAATCGCCGAGGACAGGCCCAGAGCCAGCAACGCCCGCGTGATCGAGCGCGCCACCGATCGCAAGGCCTCGATCGAATAGGCGCTCTGATAGACTGCCACGGTCAGATAGACCGGCAAAAGCAACTGTGCCAACAGCAACTGGTCCGGCAAACTGCCGGTGCCGCGATAGAGCACGCTAGACAGGGCGAATCCGCCAAACAATGCCGCAATGTCGCCGACCATCAAGCCCAGATAGCTTTGCAACCGGCGCCGTTCGAGCGAAGGCAGCAAAGGCATGCGCAGGGCTTTGGCCCGCGCCTTGGCACGTTTGCGCAAGGATCCGTCGAGCTTGGCTAAAGGCGCATTCATGACCGTTCAAAAACCCCAAGGAGCGCCGACAGCAGCGCCCGATACCGTCGAAACATCACGCTTCGACAAGCCTGTTTTGCCACCCCGTATTTTTACTAACACAGCGCTGCGATGCAGCAAAAGCCCTTTTGCAGGGCTGGCGATCTCTTAATGAGACACGGCGAAAAATAGTTAATAAAATCAGATTTTAGACGCGACGATTGGCCACGCGCGAAATTTCCGCCAGACCCTGCGCCAGCAACAGATCGGCGCTGCGATTGTCGTTCAACAGCGCGCGATGCAGCGCAGCGAGTCGCGCCACCAGCCGTTCCAGCTTGTCGCCACGCCAGTTCTTGAGCTGGACCAACAGGTCGGGAACATCTTTCCAGAACACGCGCCGCGCGTTCTTCTCGCCCTCCAGAAAGGCGCGCGGATCGCCGCGATCGCCCATCCGCGCCGCCAGCGCAGCCAGCTGGGCCGCGCGCCGCTCGAAAGCCAGCAACAGGCCCACCGGATTCAACTCCAGCGCGGCCATGCGCTTCAATTCCGTCGCCAGCTTGGCCGTCTCGCCATTGAGCACCGCGCTGACAATCGCGGCAAAGCCATCCTCTTCGGTGCCCGCGCCCACCAGATCGAAGGCTTCCGCCACACCCTGCCGCACCGGCCGTTCGGGCGCGGCATCCAGATAGAGCGCCAGCTTGGTCACCTCACTGGCGGCAAGGCGGGTATCGAGCCCCACCGAACTGGCGATACGCTGGGCCAGCTCGTCATTCATCACCACGCCCGCCGCATTGCCCAGCGCACGCACCGTGCCCGTCACCGAGCGCAGATCGGGCGGATAGAACATCGCCACCAAGCCATCATCACGCTTTTCCAACAGCTTGGCGGTCTTGGATTTATCACTGGCATTGGCGGCCTGAATGATGACGGGGCACGGTACCACGTCACCCGCCACCAGCAATTCTACCGCCTCATAGGCCTCGTCGCCGGAACAGCGCACCCAGATATGCCGCGTATCGCCAAACAACGAGGTCGAGCGCGCCTCGTCGGCCAGCCGCACCGGATCGCGCTTGGCCTCGCCGCCAGAAAACTCGATGCGTTCGCCCGCATCGGGAATCAGACTGGCGATGAGATGGGCGGCATCCTGCACGCCTGCGTCATCCGTGCCGCACAGGTAAAAGACCTTGCAGCTTTGGGCCGCACGGGGCGCGATGCTGGCAAAATCCTTCTGGGTGGCCTTCACGGCTTCTGCCGCTCGGCGCGCAGCTTGATCGCCAGATTGGTAACAATCCGGTCCGCCACCACGCGCGTCAGGTTCTCGAGCGCGGTCTGCTCGGCAGCCACGGTGGCATATTCGGAACTGACCACATCAAGGCCCGCATCCGAACCCGCCGTGGCATCCACCAGCACCGCGCCACTGCCCGCATCCACCAGTTGATAGCGGGCGCGCAAGGTGCGACGCTCACGCCCCACCGTATCGTTGGACAGCAGGCCAAGGCCTTCCAGCCGGTCATCCAGCCGTACCACCAGCTTGTAGCGCACCGCCGCGCCGGTGGGACTGGCCCCCAGCCGCGTGACCAGTGCGTCATGCATCAGCCAGCCAGCCTTGCCCGCAATCGGCGCGACTTCCACGCCGCCCAGACCCTGCGCCACCGACACCTGCCCGCCGCCCTGATACAGCGGTTGCAACCCGCAGGAAGCGAGCATCAAGGCGGGCGCGGCAGCCAAAAGGCGGAAAGCGCGCATCACGCGACGATATTGACCAGACGATCAGGCACCACGATCACCTTCTTGACCTCGGCGCCTTCCAGCGCACGCTGCACCTTGTCGCTCGCCAGCGCCAAGGCTTCAAGCTCTTCTTTCGCCAGCCCCTTCGCCACGGTCAACGTATCGCGCAACTTGCCCTTCACCTGCACCGCGATGGTGACTTCATCATCCACCAGCAGCGCGGGATCGACAGCAGGCCATGCGGCATCGGCGACAAGACCCTCGCCGATCACGGTCCAAGCCTCTTCGGCGAGATGCGGCATCATCGGCGCGATCAACAGCAGGATAGCGCGGATGGCGGCGCTGCGGCTCGCGGAAGGCTGGGCCTTTTCCACCACACCAGTCAGCTCGTAAATGCGCGCCACAGCCTTGTTGAAGCTGAGCGCTTCAATATCGCCCGCGATGGCATGGACGGTCTGGTGCGTCTTGCGGTCCACCACCTTGTCCTCGCCCTGCGCCGCGCCGTCATATTGGCCGAACAGACGCCACAGACGCTGCACAAAACGCGCACAGCCCTCGATTCCCGCCTCGCTCCACGGCAGATCGCGCTCGGGCGGGCTGTCGGACAGCATGAACCAGCGAATCGCATCGGCGCCGTAAGTCGCGATGATCTCGTCGGGATCGACGACATTCTTCTTTGACTTCGACATCTTGATCACGCGGCCCACCTCGACCGCGCCACCATCAGCCTTGAGCGTGGCGCCATCGCCGGTTCGCGTTACATCGCTCGGCGCAAACCAGATCGGCTGGCCGTTCGACGGATCGACACGGCTATAGGTCTCATGTGTCACCATGCCCTGCGTGAACAGGCTGGCGAAAGGCTCGGCCACGTCAATCTTGCCGATGCGGGCCAGCGCGCGGGTCCAGAAGCGGGCATAGAGCAGATGCAGGATCGCATGTTCGATGCCGCCGATATATTGCCCCACCGGCAGCCACTTGGCGATCTGGGCCGGATCAAACGGCGCATCGTCAGGCTGGCTGGCAAAGCGCAGGAAATACCACGAGCTGTCAACGAACGTGTCGAGCGTGTCCGTCTCGCGCCGCGCGGGCTTGCCGCATTGCGGGCAATCGACATGCTTCCACGTGGGATGACGGTCCAGCGGATTGCCGGGCACGTCAAAGGTCACATCCTCGGGCAGGGTCACGGGCAGGTGCTTCTTCGGCACCGGCACCACGCCGCACACCTCGCAATGGATGAAGGGGATCGGCGTGCCCCAATAGCGCTGGCGCGAAACGCCCCAGTCGCGCAGGCGCCACACGGTCTTGCCTTCGCCCCAACCCTCGGCTTCGGCCTTGGCGATGACAGCGGCCTTGGCGGCATCCACCTCCATGCCATCAAGGAAGCGCGAATTCACCAGACGGCCAGCGCCCGTATAGGCCTCATTGCCCGCAAACACCGGATCGGTGTTATCGCCATCGGCCACCACGCGGGTGACAGGCAGGCCATATTTACGCGCGAAATCAATGTCGCGCTGGTCATGCGCGGGGCAGCCGAACACCGCGCCCGTGCCGTAATCCATCAGCACGAAGTTCGCGATATAGACCGGCAGTTGCCAATTGGCATCAAGCGGGTGGGCGACGCGCAGGCCGGTATCGAAGCCAAGCTTTTCCGCCGTTTCCAGCTCCGCTGCTGTGGTGCCACCCTGCTTGCACAGGGCCACGAAGTCCGCCACATCGGCGCTGCCCGCCGCCAATTTCTGCGCAATCGGATGATCCGCCGCAATCGCGACAAAGCTGGCGCCGAACAAAGTATCGGGGCGCGTCGAGTAAACCTCGACCTCGACATCACCCTTGAAACGGAACTGAAGACCCTGCGACTTGCCGATCCAGTTCTCCTGCATCAGCTTCACCTTTTCGGGCCAATGCTCAAGGCTCGACAGCCCTTCCAGCAGCTCGTCGGCAAAGTCGGTGATTTTCAGGAACCACTGGTTCAACTTGCGCTTTTCCACCAGCGCGCCCGAGCGCCAGCCGCGCCCGTCGANNCACCTGCTCGTTGGCCAGCACGGTGTGGTCAACCGGATCCCAGTTGACCGAGCTTTCCTTGCGATAGACGAGGCCCGCCGCATAGAGATCGAGGAACAGCGACTGTTCCTGACCATAATAATCCGGCTCACAGGTCGCCAGCTCGCGGCTCCAGTCGAGCGCAAAACCGAGGCGCTTCAACTGCGCCTTCATGTTGGCGATATTGTCGCGGGTCCAGCCGCCGGGGTGCACGCCCTTTTCCATCGCGGCGTTTTCGGCAGGCATGCCAAACGCGTCCCAACCCATCGGATGCAGCACTTCAAAGCCCTGCATCTTCTTGTAGCGCGCCAGCACATCGCCCATCGTGTAGTTGCGCACATGGCCAATGTGGATGCGGCCCGAGGGATAGGGAAACATTTCCAGCACATAGGTCCGCGGCTTCGTGCTGGCGTCATCCGCACGAAAGCTCTGCTGCTGGTCCCACACCGCCTGCCAGCGGCCATCGGCCACGGCAGGATCAAAACGCTCGCTCATACTTCTAGCCCCTGACGGCCCCCACCGCCCACGGGCACTTTTTGGCCGACAGGTGCGGAAGTGCCAGTGGGCTGTTGGGGCCGCTTGAATAAATTACTTGATAAGGGTGGCCTGACGCAGATCACGCGCCTTGGTCAGGATCACATCTTCCAGACGCTGCACCGTGGCCGCTTCCACCGGCGCATCCACCCAGAAACCACCCTGCGACACCTGACGCGAAGCTGTCACGCGCAAAGCATCGCTGCGCAGATCCTTGTCGAGGATGGCGATGGTCAGCTTCATGCGCTCGCCCGGATTGGCGGGATTGGCATACCAGTCGGTCACGATCACACCGCCATTGGCATCGCTCTGCAGCAAGGGCATGAAGGACACCGAATCCAGCGCAGCGCGCCACAGATAGGCATTCACCCCGATCGAGGTCAGGTTCGAGGGCGGCAGCACCATACTGGAACGCGTCACGCGGTGATGCTTGATCTTGGGCAAATGGATGCTGCGCCCCTGAAACGAGCAACCGCCCAGCGCCAACAGCGCCAGCGCGGCACCGCTGACAACCAGCGGGCGGAAAGAAATCTTGCGGTCAGGCGCCTGCGTGGCAGTCATCGTATCGGACACTTTCCGTCACTGATCAGCCCCGGCATGGGGGCAAAGGATTGAACCCTTCGCGCGCCGCGCGAAAAGCGATGTGCCTCTATAGCCACCCACCGCCGCGCGGCAAGTGTTTCGAGGCAAGTTTGCGCAGGGGTCGCCGCAAACCATGATGTGATTGGCCAGTGTGGCGCTGAACGCGCGCTGAACACTGGCTCATCGCAGGTTCAGCATGACAGGGGCATGATGGCTGGCTTATAAGGATAGCTATGCCGACCAACACCGCCACCGTGATGCCTCAGCGCGCAGGAAGCCGACCCGCCGTGGTGATGGCGGTGGCTGTGTCGCTGTTGGCGCTGCCTTCGGCGGTGCTGGCCTTTACCACGCGCCTTGATTTGCCTGCCGAGGAAGTGTCGGGAAATCAAGGCGTTGGCAGCTTCTCGCCCGGCCAGATCGACCCCCGCCTCGCGCTGGCCATTGCCGCGCGGCAACAAGCACAGGGTTCGCTGTTCCGTTTCACGCCCGCCGGCATTGCCGCAAGGCCGGACCGATCGGTGACCGTGGCGGTCAACATCGATTCGGCGGCGGCGCGGGCGATTGTCGTGCGGGCCTCGCCCGATGCCCGTGGCGGCACCAAGATCGCGGGCCTGCCCTTGGCGCCCACCGCCTATAACCTCGGCGTTTCGCGCGGATTCCAGAGTTTCTCGCCATCGGGCGGCACGTTCACGCTGCCCTCGGGCGATGCGCGACGGCAAGCGCTGCCCGACCTGTCCGCCTTTCCACGGGTGGAAACGGCGGCAGATGATTCGCGCCTCGCGCCCCATATCGCGCTGGGCGAGCGTGAACGGGCCGGTCGCGCGCCGCGCACGCTGGAAGGCGCGGGGGAGCAGAATATCGATGTGGGCGGCGCCTATCGCCTCACCCGCAATCTGGAGGTGACGGCAGGCGTCCGCTATTCACAGGATCGCGACCGGCTGAAGCCCACCAACGATGCCAAGTCCGACAGTCAGGCGGTGTTCGTGGGCACGCAATTCCACTTCTGAGATCATGCTGCGCCTGCGTAATAAATTCAGAAAATTTCGCATTTGCAGAATTTCTTGAAACAATTTCGTCATGCGCCCGATGATTACGTAATAAATCGCAGATTTTGCCCTGTTCACTATCTTGCCGATCCGCCGTTCATCTTCTAGCCTTGCTTCCACAAGGGATGTCTTGAGGGAGCGGATTTATGACTCGCGTTGCAATTGTCACCGGCGGCACCAGGGGTATCGGCGAGGCTATCAGCGTCGCACTCAAAGGTCTGGGCTATACCGTTGCGGCCAATTATGCGGGTAATGACGAAAAGGCCCGCGCCTTTACCGAGGCCACCGGTATCCCCGCCTACAAATGGGATGTGGGCGATCATCAGGCCACGCTGGATGGTTGCGCCAAGGTGGCGACCGATCTGGGGCCGGTGGATGTGGTGGTCAACAATGCCGGCATCACCCGCGACGGCGTGCTGCAGCGCATGAGCTTTGAGGATTGGGAAACCGTGATCCGCGTCAACCTCGGCGGCTGCTTCAACACCGCCAAGGCCACCTTCCCCGGGATGCGCGAGCGCGGCTGGGGCCGTATCGTTAACATCGGCTCGATCAACGGGCAGGCGGGCCAGTATGGTCAGGTCAACTATGCCGCCGCCAAATCGGGCATCCACGGCTTTACCAAGGCGCTGGCGCAGGAAGGCGCCAAATATGGCGTGACCGTCAACGCCATCGCGCCGGGCTATATTGACACCGAAATGGTGGCCGCCGTGCCCGCGCCGGTGCTGGAAAAGATCGTGGCCAAGATCCCCGTCGGCCGCCTAGGTCATGCCGAGGAAATCGCCCGCGCGGTCGCCTTCCTGTGCAGCGAGGACGCAGGCTTCGTCACCGGCTCGACCATGAGCATCAACGGCGGCCAGCATATGTATTGAGGTATAGCCGGATGCATTTCCGGCGATGCGCATGATACGATTGGGAAAGGGCGTCGGGTTAGCAAACCCGCGCCCTTTTTTGCGGCGCTCTCTTGGGCTAGGGCATCACCCATGACTACCCCCTACCACCCCCCTGTCAAACGCTCGGTGGAGATCGCGGGGCACAAGACCTCGATCAGTCTTGAGCCCTTGTTCTGGGACGCCCTGCGCGCGGCGGCGGAGGAGGAGGGGGTGCCGGTCAACGCCATCGTCGCGCGGGTGGATGCCGAGCGGATTGCCGCCGAGGATCCCCCCGGTTTGGCGACAGCGGTGCGTCTGTGGCTGGCCGCGCGGGCGTTCGCCGCCGCTGCGGGGCGCTTCACCGCGCCTGACGACTGAAAGCCGCTCCGTTCATCTTGGGTTGCCTCGCACTGGCGCTCTTTAGGGCGCAGAACAGCAGACAAGGAGAAAACCCATGATCCGTTCCCCCCGCAAGCTGGCGCTCGCTCTGGGCGCCGCCGCACTCACACTGGGCGCTGTGGCCGAAGAGGCGCAGGCCCGTCATGCCCAACGCGTGGTCAAGGTCTGCCGTAAATCCAGCGGTACCGCCGGTCTGATCGCCGGTGGCGCGGGCGGCGCTCTGGTTGGCAAGGGCGTGATTGGCGGACCGGTCGGGATTGTGGCCGGCGCAGTAGGCGGCGCCTTTGCCGGTCGCGCGATTGATCGCAGCATGACCGCCA
Organism: Novosphingobium sp. UBA1948; assembly: GCA_002336765.1. Taxonomy (GTDB): domain Bacteria; phylum Pseudomonadota; class Alphaproteobacteria; order Sphingomonadales; family Sphingomonadaceae; genus Novosphingobium. The sequence goes on from DDES01000046.1 coordinate 24,609, forward strand.
AGAAGCGCTGCCATTATGAACGAAGGTAAGCGTTAATCGCTGCCAACACGCTCGATATCCGCCCCGAGCAGCGCGAATTTTTCTTCCAGACGCTCATAACCGCGATCGAGGTGGTAGAGGCGATGCACAATCGTCTCCCCCTCGGCGGCCAGTCCCGCAATGACAAGGCTCATCGAGGCGCGCAGATCGGTCGCCATTACCTCCGCGCCGGTCAGCCGCGGCACGCCATGCACGATGGCCGTGCGCCCCTTGGTCTCGATGCGCGCGCCCATGCGGTTGAGTTCGGGAACGTGCATGTAGCGGTTTTCAAAGATCGTTTCGGTCAGCACGCTGGTGCCTTCCGCCTTGGTCAGCAGCGCCATCAACTGCGCCTGCATATCGGTGGCAAAGCCGGGATAGGGCGCGGTTTCCAGCGTGATTGGGCGGATCGGCCCTTGGGCGGCCACAAAAATGCCATCCTTGCGCGGCTCGACATAGACACCCGCCTCGCGCAGCGCGGCCACGGTGGCGTCCATTTCGTCGATCCGCGCGCCTTTCAGCTCCACCTCGCCGCCGGTGATCGCCGCGGCACAAGCATAGGAACCCGCCTCGATCCGGTCCGGCATCACCTGATAGGTCGCGCCATGCAGACGCTCGACGCCGTGGATAGTAAGGTCGGAGGTGCCGATCCCCTCGATCTGCGCGCCCATCGCCACCAGCAGGTTGCACAGGTCGACGATTTCCGGCTCGCGCGCGGCATTGTGCAAACGGCACACGCCCTTGGCCAGCGAAGCCGCCATCAGCGCATTTTCGGTCGCCCCCACCGACACCACGGGGAAGGCATAGCGCCCGCCCGGCAGGCCACCGTCAGGCGCAATCGCGCGCACATAGCCGGAAGTCAGTTCGATTTTGGCGCCAAAGGCCTCCAGCACCTTGAGGTGCAAATCGATCGGGCGGTTGCCGATGGCGCAGCCGCCGGGCAGCGATACGGTCGCCTCACCCGCGCGGGCCAGCAGCGGCCCCAGTACAAGGATCGAGGCGCGCATCTTGCGCACCAGTTCATAAGGCGCGGTCGTGCCCGTCAGCCGGGTGGCGGTGAGCGTGATAACGCGGCCGAAATCTTCGGGACGACTGCCCGCGATGGCGGTTGAAACGCCGAACTGGTTCAACAGATGCTGAAACCCGTCCACATCGGCCAAGCGCGGCAGATTGCGCAGGGTCAGCGGCTCTTCGGTGAGCAGCGCGCAGGGCAACAGAGTCAGAACCGAGTTCTTGGCCCCCGACACCGGAATGGAACCTGAAAGCTTCTTGCCGCCGCGAATAATGATCTTGTCCATGCCCCCGTTTAGAAGGGTGATGCGCGCCCTGCAAGGATCGGATTACGATCCTTTTCATGCAAAATTGCCGCAGGTGTCGTGTAAACCTTGCATTGACCGGAATCCTTCGGTTTAACCCGTAAGAAACCACTCTATGCGACGAGAGCCTGCATGACCGAAACCGCGAAAATCAAGCCTGTACGCAAAGCCGTTTTCCCCGTCGCAGGGCTTGGCACCCGCTTTCTGCCCGCCACCAAGGCGATCCCCAAGGAAATGCTGCCGGTGGTGGATCGCCCGCTGATCCAATATGCGGTGGACGAGGCGCGCGAGGCGGGAATCGAGCAGCTTGTTTTCGTGACCGGCCGCGGCAAAACCGCGATTGTCGAGCATTTCGACACCGCCTACGAACTGGAAGCGACGATGAGCGGGCGCGGCAAGTCGCTTGATGTGCTCGACGCCACCCGCATCCAGCCGGGCAATCTGGTCACCGTGCGCCAACAGGTGCCCATGGGCCTTGGCCATGCCATCTGGTGCGCCCGCGCGGTGATCGGCAACGAGCCTTTCGCGATTTTCCTGCCCGACGAACTGATGATCGGCAAGCCGGGCTGCATGAAGCAGATGGTGGACGCCTATAATCAGGTGGGCGGCAATGTGATCTCGGTGCTCGAAGTGCCGCGCGAGGAAGTGTCCTCCTATGGCGTGATCGCGCCGGGCGCCGTGGACGGCAATCTGACCGAGGTGACCGGTCTGGTGGAAAAGCCCAAGGTGGAAGTGGCGCCCTCGAACCTCATCATCTCGGGCCGCTATATCCTGCAACCCGAAGTGTTGCAGGTGCTCGAGACGCAGGAAAAGGGCGCGGGCGGCGAGATCCAGTTGACCGACGCCATGGCCCAAATGATCGGCAAGCAGCCCTTCCACGCCGTGACCTTCGACGGCAAGCGCTATGACTGCGGCTCGAAGGTCGGCTTTGTGGAGGCCACGCTAGCCCTTGCGCTGGAGCGCGAGGATATGGGCGAGGAAGTGCGCGCCATGGCGAAGAGGTTGCTGGGGGTTTGATATGGCACTGTCAGCGATCCTGCTTGCAGCGTCGCTGACAGCGGCGGCCCAAGGAGAGTTGTTCAAGCCTGATGATTATCCGGACTGGGCAGTAAGACGCGATCTTTCGGCAGGCGTCGAGGCGACGATCGTTCTGGATCCCAAAGGTCGGGTTGTCCAAATGGACACGACCCGCGCCATCGGTGACCAGAAATTGGCGCAAGAGATCGCTTCGTTGGTGGCCAAGAGCCACGCCGCGCCGGCAAGGTGGTCCGATGGCTCGCCCGCTTATGCAAGATTCCATGCGATCACACGCGCCTTCCTGCCAGACACACCACAGGGAAACGAAGTGCGCGCCGCGGTGGCAGAGCCTGACCTTGCCCTCATGGTGCAGGGCCTACCCTCGGGCGTTGGCGTGGCACAGGCCAAGCTTCTGCTTGCCGTCAATGCCGACGGCAGCATCGCGGACTGCCAACCTTCCCCCAGTGAAACCGCCAAAGCCCTTGCGCGTAGCCTGTGCGCCACGCCCGCAACGCTGGTGCAGCCGGTGGTGAGGGGCGGAGACGGGCAGCCGGTTCGCTATGTTGCCGAGGTAAAAGTGCAGTTGCAGGCAGAACGTCCCGTGACGCCAAACTAGCAACCCTATCGCCAGTCTCTCTTCACCCGCCCCAAAAAAAGAAGAAGCGGCTGTCACCAGCCGCTTCTTCCGCATCCTCTCCAAGATGCTTGTGCCTGTCGGGCTTGTTATTCACCCATCTTTCTCAGGCTGTGTTGTCTCGTAAACAGGCTTATTCGCCGTCCTCAACATCGATCTTGTCGCTGCGTGCGATCGAAGCCAGCGCCAGCGCAGGATTGCCCTCGCCCGACAGATAGGGGACGGGGTTGACCGCCACACCTTCGACGCGGACTTCATAGTGCAGATGCGGGCCGGTCGAGCGGCCGGTGGTGCCCACAAAGCCGATCAGGTCGCCCTTGCGCACCATCTGGCCAGCGGCGACATTGAGGCGCGAAAGGTGGCCATAGCGGGTTTCCAGCGCCGAGCCATGCTCGATCTGGATATAGAGGCCATAGGAGCTGAACCAGTCCGCGCGGCCCACAACGCCATCCGCCGTGGCGAAAACGGGGGTGCCGGTGGGGCTGGAAAGGTCGATGCCCTTGTGCATGCGATAGCCGCCCAGCACGGGGTGGCTGCGCATGCCGAATTCGCTGGTGAAGCGCAGACCCTCAAGCGGCGAACGCGAGGGAATGACGGCGGCGCGGCTCATCGGCGTGGCGCTGGCGATTTGCGAAGCGGCGGCGAAGCTGGCGCCACCTTCGATCGCGCGCCACGAGGCGAAGAGCTGGCGGAATTGCTGGTCGCCATTGTCCTGACCCAGCACCGAACCCTGTGCGGCGCGGATGGGAGCGGCGATGTCGGCGCTGGCGGCGCTGTTGGCCATCACGGGCTGGCTGATGCCGGTGGCGGCAAGAATGCCTGCCAGAAGCTTTGCAGTAAGACGAAGCGCGACCACTATCGAACCACCCGAATTGCGCCTGCGGCCAAAAAGCATGCAGCAGGCTAGAAAGATGTGCCCCGATGGGGCTGGCTTTTATTGGAGCTGGTCGGATCCCCCCGCCGTCTCGTGACTTTCACCTAAACGGGGCTTCACCATGCTGGCAAGGGCATGGCAGGCTTTGAGCGACAAACCGGCAGCTTGACGCGCCGAGTCGTTGAACGGTGGCTTAACGGCGCCACGGAAATGCTGCTGCACCAGCGAAATCCATAGCGAATCGACGCTCTCGCCCTGCTGCGTCGCAACATCGGCAAAATGCGTGGCACCAAAACGCACATGGCGGATTTCATCATCCAGAATACGCTGGAGAATCCGCGCTCCGCGTGCATCGCCAGCCGCCCGCACCCGCTCCAGCGTGGCCGGCGTCACATCCAGCCCGCGCGCCTCCAGCACCATCGGCACGATCGCCAGCCGCGCCGCCACATCATGTGCGGTCTTCTCCGCCGCTTCCCACAGGCCGCCATGCGCGGGGAGATCGCCATAGGCCGCGCCCATGCCGGCCAAGTGCCGCTCGATCAGCGCGAAATGCATGGCCTCATCCGCCGCCACGCCGAGAAAGTCGGAGACGAAACTCTCCCCCATCTGCGCGCCAAAGCGCCCCGCCATATCCAGCGCCAGATCGATGGCGACAAACTCGATATGCGCCAGCGCATGCCACAGCGCCACACGCGCCCGATCCGAACCGCCACGCCCGCGCTTGGGCATCCGGTTGGGCGGCAGAAGCTCGGGCTTTTCGGGCCGCGCGGGCGCGTCCGGCATCGGCGTGTCAAAGGCAAAAACCAACCGCCCCGCCCGCCAGTCGCGCACCAGCGCCCGCGTGCGCATCGCCTTGGCGCGCGGATCGGCGGTGAGCAGGGCGGCAGCAATGGCTTGCGAAAGGGTTTCGACCATAGGCGCGCCGATAGGACAAGCGGGCGCTCGCGTCAAAAGCGGCTCAGGCTTCTTTCACCGCCGCCAGCACCGCCTCGGCATGGCCCTTCACCTTCACCTTGTCCCACACGCGCAGGATCACACCATCGGGACCGACCAGATAGGTGGTGCGCACCATGCCCATATAGGTGCGGCCATAATTGACCTTCTCCGTCCAGATGCCCAGCGCATCGGACAGGCCGCCCTCTTCGGCATCCGAAGCGAGCGGGGCGACAAGGCCATGCTTTTCGGCAAACTTCTGGTGCTTTTTGGGCGGGTCTTTGGAAACGCCCAACAGCGCGGCGCCCGCCGCGGCGAATTCCGCTGCCAGCGCCGAGAAATCCTTGTTCTCCGTGGTGCAACCGGGTGTGTCATCCTTGGGATAGAAGAACACCACCAGCTTGCGCCCCGCAAAGTCGGAGGGCTTCACGCTGCCGCCATCGGGCGTGGTCAGTGCGACATCGGGAAAGGCATCGCCGGCCTTGGGAAAACTGCTCATGGGTTAGATCTCCAATGTCTGGCCAAACACACCGGTCCAGCCTTGCGCGATGGCGTGGCGGGCGGCCTGCATGGCGGCGGTCAATTGCGACCATTCCCCAAATCCGCAGGCCTTGGCAAGCGTGGCCTTGGGGGCATCGCCCTCCGGCTCTGTCGCATCGGGCGCCAGCAGGCGCGAGGCGACCAGCACACGGCTGAGACAATCGAAGCCTTGCGGCACATCGGGCGCGATCAGGCCCGCCGTCGCCAGTTCCTGCAAGGCGCCCGCCATATCGGGGCGCAACGCCACGCCTTCGCGCAATTGCAGGCAATGGGCCAGAAACTCGCCATCCACCAGCCCGCCGCGCATCAGCTTGGCATCCAGCGCGCCCTTGGGATGTTTGTGTCCGGCCATCTTGTCGCGCATCTCGAGCACCTCGGCAGTCAGCTTGGCCGGATCGCGGGGCGCACGCAGCACATCCCCGATGATCGCCCCCAAAGCCTCACGCGCGGCGGCGGATCCAAACAGCACCCGCGCGCGCAGCAGCGCCATATGCTCCCAAGTCCATGCCTCCTCGCGCTGGTATCGGGCGAAGCTCTCGAAGCTGGATGCCAGCGGGCCTTGCGTGCCCTGCGGGCGCAGTCGGGTGTCCACCTCGTAGAGCGCGCCCTCGGCCGTGGGCACGGTGAGCGCGGCGGAAATGCGCTGGGCCAGCCGGTTGAAGTAAAGCGTGGCGCCCAGTGGACGTCGACCGTCGCTCTCCGCCGCGAAATCGCCGGTGAAGAGATAGACGATGTCGAGATCGCTGGCATGGGTCAGCATCCCCCCGCCCAGCCGCCCGAGGCCAAGGATCACCAGTTCGCCGCCAGCGATCCGGCCATGCGTGGCCTCGAATTCGGCGATGGTGGCACGGGCCAGCACATCGATTGCCGCCTCGGCCACGCGACACAGGCCCGCCGAAATGGCCAGCGGATCCTGCGCGCCCTCGATCAGTTGCACGCCCAGCGCAAAGCGTTTCTCGCCCACCTTGCGCCGCACACGGTCGAGCAGGCGCTGGTAGTCGTCGCCCGCCTCCGCCGCCCCGAAATCCTCGGCCAGAGCGGCCACCGATGGCGGCAGGTCAAAGGCGCTGGCATCGATCAGCGCATCGAGCAGGTCCGCGCGCATGGAAAGGGCATCGGCCAAAGGCGGCGCAAGGCTGAGCACCCGCACCATCACCTCCAGCAGCGCGGGCCGCGCCTCCAGCAGGCGGAACAGGTTTACCGCGCTGGGCAGGCGGGCGATAAGGCGCTCCCAGCGGGTGATCGCCTTGTCCGGCTCGGGCGCGCGGGCAAAGGCGGCCAGCAGCGCGGGCTGCA
>DDES01000008.1:0-701 GCA_002336765.1 Novosphingobium sp. UBA1948
CCCAGCCACGAGGCGAGAATACGCTCGGCCACCGGCGCCACCTGTTCGCGTGCGGCGGCGGCTTCCAGATCGGCCAGCCAGTGGAAACCATGCACCACCCGCTCCACCGGCGGGGCGAGGCGACCGGCGCCCGCAAAATCCACCTGCGCGATGGGCAGCTTCAGCCCGTGCACCAGAAAATGCCCCGCGCGCAGCGCCGTGCCCGACGCCTTGTCACCCGACAGCGGGTTGGTGACAGTGGCCAGCAGCTTGGGCTTGGCGGCTTTGCGGAAAGGCGCGGTCAGCGCTTGCCCGGGGATGCCGAGGCGATAGGCGAGGCGCACCAGACGCTCGCCCGCGCCCACCGAGGGCGGCGTGAAATCGGCCAGCGCCAGCGCGCGGCCCGGTTCCACCGTCGGGCTGGCGCGGTCGTCTTCCTCGCTGGGCAGGACGGGGGCGGCCAGAGTGGAGGTGGCTGGCGTGGTCAATCCTGCCTCCTGTGTGTGGAAGGGGTCGAAGCCCGACGGGGATGCACCGGAAGGGGTCATGGCGATTGCCGGTCGCGTGTCCTGACCCGACTTGCGGGCCTTACCCTTGGCGACTTGCTCTGCAACCACATCAACCCCCACGGTCTACACCCTTTTCAGCGCCGCGATATTCGCGGCATAGTGATCCGGCCCGCCCTTGAACGTGGCCGTGCCCGCCACCAGCACATCGGCCCC
>DDES01000008.1:813-4666 GCA_002336765.1 Novosphingobium sp. UBA1948
CGGGGTTCACGCTCATCACCAGCACCAGATCGACATCGTCGATCAGATAGTCGAGCATCTTGGCCGGCGTGGCCGGATTGAGCGAGACGCCCGCCTTGCAACCCAGCGCGTGGATCGCCTGCACCGTGCGATGCGCATGGGGGCCGGCCTCGGGATGGAAGGTGATGATATCGGCACCGGCCTGCGCGAAACCTTCCAGATAGGGATCGACCGGTGTAATCATCAGGTGAACGTCGAAGATCTTCCGGGTGTGCGGGCGCAAGGCCTTCACCACCATCGGGCCGATGGTGATATTGGGCACGAAATGCCCGTCCATCACATCGACATGCACCCAATCGGCGCCCGCCGCATCAATCGCGCGCACCTCTTCACCCAGCCGCGCAAAGTCGGCGGAAAGAATGGAGGGGGCAATCAACGGGGGATTCATCGGTTACGCTTTCGGTGATTTCTTCGGTTAAGCGATTAAACGCCTGCGGCCCCGCCCACAAGCTTGGGCCCTGCCATTTTCCACACTGTTGGCCCCGAAATCCGGCGATTCGCGGTGATTTCACCCCCTTGCGGCAGGGGGGTAAGCCGCGATAAGCTGCGGAGAATGGCCGCCTCTTGCTGTAACCTTGCAGAAAGCTGGGGAAAAATGGGCCAAATCGGGGAAATTCCGGCGATGGACGGTGCAAATATGGATAATTCCATAGTGGATGCAACGGGTCTGGGCGCTGCCGCACAGGCCTTGCTGCCCGATCTGGTGGCGCTGCGTCGTGCGATCCATGCCGAACCCGAACTGGGGCTGATGACCCCGATGACGCGCGACAAGGTGCGGGCCGCGCTGGCCGATCTGCCGATCACATGGCGCGAGGGGCCGTCCACCACGGGGCTTGTCGGCGTGCTGCGCGGCTCAGGCGCGCCAGCTTCGGCAGCGGGGCGGCGGGTGCTGCTGCGCGGGGATATGGACGCCCTGCCCATGCCCGAGGAAACCGGCCTGCCCTATGCCAGCCGGATCGCGGGCGCGATGCATGCCTGTGGCCATGATGCGCATACGGCGATGCTGGCGGGCGCGGCGCGTCTGCTGGCGGCGCGCGACGATTGGGCGGGCGAGGTGCTGCTGATGTTCCAGCCCGGCGAGGAGGGGCATCATGGCGCCCGCTTCATGCTCGACGACGGCTTGCTCGATCCGCTGCCCGAGGCCGCCTTTGCCCTGCACGTCATGCCCAATGCCCCGCGCGGACTGGTGACAGGGCGTAGCGGCGCGTTGATGGCCAGCGCCGACCAGATCGACATCGTGGTGGAAGGCGCGGGCGGCCATGCCAGTATGCCGCATGATGCCGGCGATCCGGTCCCTGTTGCCTGCGAGATCGTTACCGCCTTGCAGGTGATGGTGACGCGCCAGTTCAACGCGCATGATCCGGTGGTGGTAACGATTGCCAAGATCGCGGCGGGCACCACGCATAATGTCATCCCCGACAGCGCGCATATGCGGGGCACGATGCGCTCGCTTTCACCCGCCCACCGCGAGGCTTTGCGCAGGAAGATCACCCATCTGGCGCAAGGCATTGCGGCCGCGCATGGCCTGTCGGCCCGCGTTACCATTACGCCCGGATTTCCGGTCACCTTGTGCGATCCCCGCGCGGTGGATCTGGGCGAGGCGGTGGCGCGCGACCTGTTCGGCGCCGAGGCTTTCCACCGCCTGCCCGCACCGATCATGGGGGCGGAGGATTTCGCTTATGTGCTCGAGCGCTCGGCGGGTGCGATGTTCTTTCTGGGCATGGCGCATGAAGGATGCGAACCGGCGCAATGCTGCGGAATCCACTCGCCGCGCATGGTGCTGGATGAAAGCGTGATGCCGCGCGGCAGCGCGCTGCTGGCGGGGCTGGCGCTGCGTTTTCTGGCGCAGGGCTTCGTGCCGACCGAACATGGTTAGTATCGGGTTATCCTTGACTAGGTTGAACTGAAGGCCTGACCCCCAAGCCTTCCGCAAGGCGCCTTCCGCTATCCCCTAGGCATGAGAGCCCTATATCGTCCTTATGGCCAGTATCCTTGCCCTTCCCGGGGCATGGCTGGCCTATGGGCGTTTACGGCAGGGAGGAAGGTCGGATGAACACGCCCACCCCGCAGGATGCCAACCATTCCGGCAACACCGCACAGGCGGCCAACAATGCCACGCGCGACGGGCTCTACCGGCCCTTTATCCTGCTGGTTCTGGGCGCGTTGCTGATGCTGGGGGTTTCCGGCAATTATCTGGTGGGCCAGATCGCGCAGGGCGCCGACGCCTATATCAAGGCCACTGTGGAACAGAGCTGGCAGGCCGAACTGGAGCAGAAGGCGCGGCTGTTTGCCACTCTGGCGCGGCAGGACGGGGCGGCGGCGCGCATCGCCGCGCGCGATTCCCGCTGGACCGAACAGGCGCTGGCCGCGCCGCTGCGTGCCGAAACGGGGGCTGCCAAGGTGACCGTGCGCCCGCTGATCGGGCAGGGCGCACCCGCCTATCGCATCGCGCAGACCGGCGGACAGCCTGTTCTGGTGCTGGGTGCGCGCACCGGCGTCGGCCCCAAGGCGCCGATGGTTGAAGCGGTGGTGCCGGTGGATGCGGGCTTGCTGGCGCGTTTTGCGCAGCATCACCGGCTGGCGCATGTTGGCGTGCTGGGTGAAGGTCAACCAGCGGGCGATGCCTTTGTTCTTCCCCTACGCGATCCGCAAGGCACCGTGCTGGCCCGTTTGGCATGGATACCGGTCGATTCTGCAACCGATCTGCGCCATCGCCTGCCCGCCATTCTGGCCTTCTTTGCCTCGGTTTTCGGTCTTGCGGTGCTCTATTTCATCCGCCAGAGCCGCACCGTGGCCAGCGACCTGATCGCCAGCGAGGCGCGTGCCCGCCATCTGGCCTTCCACGACACGCTGACCGGCCTGCCCAACCGCGCGATGATGTTCGACCGGCTGGGCCAGATGCTGGCGATGGCGCGGCGCTATTATGGCGAGACGGCAGTGCATTGCCTCGATCTCGACCGCTTCAAGGAAGTGAACGACCTGCTGGGCCACCATGCCGGCGACGAGCTGATCCGCCAGGTGGCCGACCGCGTGACCGCGCTGTGCCGCGCGACCGATACCGTGGCGCGGCTGGGTGGTGACGAATTTATCATCCTCCAGCCCGAAACCAATTCGGCGGGCGCCTCGCATCTGGCGGGCCGCGTGCTCAAGCTGTTCGAGGAACCCTTCGTGCTGGAAGCCGGCACGGTGGAGGTGGGCGTGTCGATCGGCGTCACGCTGATCACCAATCCCGAGATCGAACCGGCCGAGGCGATCCGTCAGGCCGATCTGGCGCTCTATGGATCGAAGGAAGGCGGGCGCAACCGTGTCACCTTCTTCGAGCCGGACATGGACGCCGCGCTGCGCATGCGCCGCAGTCTGGAGGCCGATCTGCGCCATGCGCTGGCCACCGGCGGGCTGGATATGGTGTACCAGCCGCAGATGGACGGGCGCGGCCATGTCAGCGCGATGGAAGCGCTGGTGCGCTGGGACCACCCCGAAAAGGGCCCCATCTCTCCCTCGATCTTCGTTCCGCTGTGCGAGGAAAGCGGGCTGATCCTCGATCTGGGCGAATATATCTTCCGCCGCGTCTTTGCCGAAACCCAGAGCTGGGTGGGCACGCGCGTGTCGATCAACGTCTCCTCGCTGCAATTGCGCTCGCCCATGTTTATGGGCAGCCTTACGCAATTGGTGGCCGAATTCCGCATCGACCCCGCGCGCTATGAAATCGAGATCACCGAAACCGCGCTGCTCGGCAATGATGGTGTCACGCGCGACAATATCATCATGCTGAAACAGGAAGGCTTCTCGATCGCGCTCGATGATTTCGGCACCG
>DDES01000008.1:4720-7664 GCA_002336765.1 Novosphingobium sp. UBA1948
GCGTGGAGACCGAGGCCCAGCGCGAAAGGCTGGCGGCGGTGGGTTGCAACAATTTCCAGGGCTATCTGGTGTCCAAACCCATGCCTGCCAACGAACTGGACGACATCTTCTTCGGCTGAACCTACTGGCGCGAAAGGCGGGATGGAGCTAGGGACGCAGGCCTAGAGCGCCTGCCACGCGAGTTCCTTCTTGCCCGCCCCAACCGATCTGCATTCCCCCCATCCGCATTCCTTGCGGATCGTGCTGGCCTATAACCCCGCCTCGGGCAGCTTCTGTTCGCAGGCGCTGGGGCGGGTGCAGCAGGCCTTGATGGCGCAGGGCCATGCCGTGCGTGCGGAAAACAGCCGTGTCTTCCGCTTCAGTGAAGAGGATCCGGTCGATCTGATCTGCGCCTATGGTGGCGATGGCACCGCCCGCACTGTGGTGGCGGTCAATGGCGAGGCGGCCTCGGGCGCGCCCTATTGCGCCTATCCCTCGGGCACGATCAACCTGCTGGCGCGCGAACGTGCCTATCCGGCTGATCCCGCCCGCTTTGCCCGCATTGTGGGCCAGCGCTTTGCAGAGCCCCGCGCGGGCGTCGCTTTTGGCCGGATCAATGGCGAGCCTTTTTTGTGCTGCGCCTCGGTGGGGCCGGATGCCGAGGCGGTGGCGCGCGTCTCGCCGCGCCTCAAAAAGCGAATCGGGCGGCTGGCCTATGCGGTGGCGGTGCTCTCGATGCTGATCGACTGGCGGCGCCGCAGCTTCCGCGTGGCGCTTGACGGGCAGACTTTGGTCGGTGAGGCGGTGTTCGTGCTCAAGGGGCGCTACTATGCCGGACCTTTCGTGCTGGATGGCGGGGCGGGGCTGGCGCAAGGTCAATTCCGCGTGGTGATCCTGCCCCGCGCGGGGCGGCGCGATCTGGCCCGTCTGGCGCTTTCCGCGCTGTTTCCCGCGCTGGCCAGCCCCGCCTGGCATCGCCTGTCCGCCAGCGCCATACGTATCACCGGCCCGGAAGATGCCCCCGTGCAGGCCGATGGTGATGTGCTGGCCCATACGCCCGCCACCCTGACGATTGCGCCTTTCTCCTTGAACTTTTTGTGACAAGGCAACATGAGGGGTCTTTCGGGCCGTTCAAGCCTGTCCTGCATCACGGTTGGGGAGCCGGCAGGCAGCGCATCAGCCCAAAGACAACCAGATGACGTCACCTTGAGGGTCGCGAGGGGTGAGCGGAAAGAGAATATTGCACGCATGACCTATCAACCGCTGGGCATGGACGCCGAAACGCAAGCGGCGATCAGCCGCCTTTATGATCCGCGTCCGGTGATTCCGGCGCGCTGGCTGCTGGTGGCGCTGGGTGGCAGCGTGGCCGTGGTGGCGGGGCTGATGGTGCAGAACGGCTTGACGCTGGTGTGGCGCGATGCGTCCTTTGCGGCGGCGGTGCTGGTGCTGGGCGCGCTGGGCGCGGGGCGCGTGCTGCTGCGCGATGCCACGGCGGCAGGTCCAAGGCGCCTGCGCGACTTTTGCGAATTTGCGCTGCTGCTGGTCTGTTTCAGCGCGGTGGGCGGGCTTGGTTCCTATGCCGCGGCGAGCGATACGCGCGGCTTTGTCGATCCGCTGCTGGCGGGGCTGGACGAGCGGCTGCATTTCAACTGGCTGACATGGTATGAACTGGTGGTAGCCCATCCGCTGCTCCAGCATCTGGGCGCGGCGGCCTATGGCTCGATCTATCTCTCGCCCTTGCTGTTGATCGGCGCGCTGGCATGGGGCGGCAAGGTCTGTCGCGCGCGGCGTTTCCTGCTCACCTACTGGCTGGGCGCGGCGATCACGCTGGCGCTGTTCCCGCTGTTTCCGGCCAAGGGTGCGCTGGACCATCTGTGGCATGGGGCGATTCCCTATATGCCGACCAATGGCCTGTTCCAGGGCGCGATCATCCCCGCGCTGCGCGACCATACGTTTGGCGCAGTCAGCCTTGGCGGGATGAAGGGTCTGGTCTGCGCGCCCAGTTTCCACACTGTTTGCGCCACGCTCTATATTGCCACGGCGCTGCCGATGCGGCGGATGCGCTGGGTGCTGGTGCCGGTCAATCTGGCGATGTTGCTGGCAACGCCGGTCGAGGGCACGCATTACCTGTCGGATATGGTGCTGGGCTTTATCGTGGCAATGGCCGCACTGGCGCTGGTGCGGGCGCTCGAGGAGCGCCACGCACCGGTGCAAAACGCAATTCCCCTCTGGGCGTAACCCAAGCGGGGCTTAAGGTTTACATCAACTCTTTGAGCTGTCGGCTGCTATCGGCCAGCGCGGCGAGGTCTGGAGTTGCGCCCGCTTCGACCAGCTTGCGGCCCTGCACATAGTCCTTGACCATATTGACGCAGTCGAGCGCGATCACGCGGCCAGCTTTCAGATAGACCACGCTGAACGAGCGGGCGGCCTGATCGCCGCGGATCACCACCTTGTCATAGCCGATCGACAGGCCAGCGGTTTGCAGGCGCAGGTCATACTGGTTCGACCAGAACNNGATCATTGGCGTTCTGCACCGATTCCACGCGCATCACCGTGCCCTCGGCATAGGCGCAGGCAAAGGCCGCGCAATCGCCCACGGCATAGACATCGGGCAGGCTGGTGCGGCAGAAATCGTCCACATCCACGCCATTGGCACCCGCCGCACCCGCCGCGATCAAGGGCGCCACCGCCGGAACGATGCCGATGCCCACAATCACCACATCGGCAGGGATCACCGTGCCATCGGCCAGCTCCACGCCCGACACTTTGCCCTCACCCACCAGCCGCTTGATGCTGACCTCGGTGCGCAGATCGACGCCATGCGCGCGATGCTCGGCCTCGTAAAAGGCGGAAAGCTCGGGCCCCGCAACGCGCGCCAGCACGCGCGGCAAAGCCTCCAGCAGCGTCACCTTGCGGCCCAGTTTCGACAGCACGGCGGCTGCTTCCAGCCCGATATAGCCGCCGC
>DDES01000008.1:7695-8209 GCA_002336765.1 Novosphingobium sp. UBA1948
CGAGCGGCAGGCGGCGCGGATCGCCACCGGCGGCCCACACCAGCTTGCCATAGGTGATCTGCGTGCCATCGCCCAGCGTCGCCACATGGGCGGCGGGATCGATCGCAACCACCTCGCGGCCCAGCAGCATTTCCACGCCCTTTTCCTCCCAGAACTGGGGCGGGCGGATATAGAGCCGGTCAAAGGTCTTCTCGCGGGCGAAATATTCCTTGGACAGGGGCGGACGCTCATAGGGCAACTCGGGCTCGCGGCCGACCACGGCCACCGTTCCCTCGAAACCACCCTGACGCAGGGCAATAGCACATTGCGCGCCTGCATGGCCCGCTCCAACGATCAAGACATCCTTGTTTTCCATGAGGTGCTCGTTGCGCATCACGCGCGCAGCGTCAAGAGTTGCCACGCCGCCCGATCACATTTAGGGCGCATTTCGAATAGGTCATGCCCGCTCTGAATAGCCATCTCGCCGCGGCACTCGCCCGCATCGACCAGCGCCACGAGCGGCGCGCTCTGGTCC
>DDES01000106.1 GCA_002336765.1 Novosphingobium sp. UBA1948
GCCTGCCCGACCGCGACGGGCTGGAGTTGATCGGGCCGATCCGCGCGGCCGGTGTGCCGGTGATTGTGCTCTCGGCGCGGGGCGAGGTGGCGGAAAAGGTCGCCGCGCTTGATCTGGGGGCGAGCGATTACATCACCAAGCCCTTCGATGGCGAGGAATTGCTGGCCCGCTTGCGGGTTGCCCTGCGGCAAAAGGCTGGCGCCGCGGCGGACGAGGTGCTGGCCCATGGCCCGATCCGCATCGACCGGGCGCGCCACGAAGTGACCCTATCGGGCCGCGCGGTGAGCGTGACGCCCAAAGAGTTCACCCTGCTTGCAGCGCTGGTGGAGGCTGGCGGGCGGGTGTTGACCCACGCCGCCCTGCTGGAAAAAGTGTGGGGCCGCGCGCATCGCGAGGATGTGGAATATCTGCGGGTGGGTATCCGTGCACTGCGGCTCAAGATCGAGGAGGATCCCTCCCATCCGCGCCTGATCCGCAATGAACCGGGCATCGGCTATCGCCTTGCCGAAAGCTGATCCTGCCGCTGAAGGTTGACCTGACGCCCGCCTGACGTCAAGGGCAGGGCATGGCCAGCCCTGCCCATACCTATCGCCCCGATATTGACGGGCTGCGCGCCATCAGCGTGGGCGTGGTGGTGGCGTTTCATGCCTTCTTTCGGCAGGGTTTCGGCGGCTTTGTCGGAGTCGATATCTTCTTCGTCATCTCGGGCTATCTGATTTCCGGCATCATTCTGGGCGATCTGGAGGCGGGGCGATTTTCCTTCGCGCGCTTCTATGGCCGCCGTGTGCGGCGCATCTATCCCGCGCTGGTGCTGGTTCTGGCGGTTACGCTGGCGGCGGGCTGGTACGAGCTGTTCGACGACCGGTTCCAGCAATTGGGTCGCCATATCGCGGCGGCGGCGGCTTTCGTGTCAAACCTCGTGCTTTATGGCGAGAGCAATTACTTCGACACTTCCTCCGATGCCAAGCCCCTGCTGCACCTGTGGTCACTGGGGGTGGAGGAGCAGTTCTATATCCTGTGGCCGCTCGTGCTGGTGCTGGCGTGGAGGCTCGGAGCATCGCGCGAAAGAGTGGGAACCGGTTTTTCGCATCAGCGATGCGACCACAAAGGTTCGGCGCGCGGCGTGTGGATTGCGCTGGCCTGCGCGTTGGTGGCCAGTCTGGCGCATATGGCGTGGCTGATGGGGCGCGATGTCTCGGCGGCGTTTTATATTCCTACGGCGCGGTTCTGGGAGATGCTGGCGGGCGCGGCGCTCGTCTGGGCAGAGCGGCGTGGCTTTGCCATGCCCTTGCGCGCACGCCACGGGCTGAGCCTGATCGGGCTGGCGCTGCTGCTGGGCGGGCTGCATTTCATCACCGAGGCTGTGCCGTTCCCCGGCGCGGCGGCGCTGGTGCCGGTGCTGGCGGCGGTGATGCTGATCGCGGCGGGGCCTGCCGCGCTGGTCAACCGTTTCGTGCTGTCGCTGGCGCCGATGCGCTGGCTGGGGCAGATCTCCTATCCGCTCTATCTATGGTACTGGCCGGTGCTGGTGGTGGCGCGCACGGCGGGCTTTGTCGATACGCGGGCGGTGGTGGTGGCGGTGCTGGCGGGTGTGGTGCTGGCTTGGGGCACCACGCGGCTGCTCGAGCCGCCCTTGCGCTTTGGCGGGGCCAGTCGCGCCAAGACCGGTGGCCTGCTGGCGGCGATGGGTGTGCTGGCCGGACTGGGGCTGCTGGCGGGATACGGGCCGTGGCGCAGTTATACGTCGGCCCGTGTCGCCCCGCTTGCGCGGCAATTGCTCTGGACGGTTCCGGTGGGCAGCGAGGCGGAAGCCGCCCGTTGCACGCGCCTGATGCCGCAACGCGCGGGGCTGGTGACGGGCGTGTCGGGCAATGATTTCTGCTATCTCTCGCAGCCCCGCGCGCCCGATGTCGCGCTGCTCGGGGATTCGCTTAACCTCAGCCTATACCCGGGCCTTGCGCGCTATGCCGATCTCTCGGTACTGATCGCCTCGGCCAGCGAGGCGGCGCCTTTCTACGACACCACCACCACCGAGAGTTTCGACAAGACGCGGCTGAACAACTGGCGGTTGACCAATCAGGCGCTGGATTTCGCGATCGCCAATCCTTCGATCCGCGTGGTGGTACTGTCCTATGCCAATGGCGACCAGTTGCTGAACCCCGCCAGCGCCCATCGCTGAACCGACCGTGCCGATCCGCGCACAGCCCCGCCGATGGAGGTGGTCGAGCGGGCCTTGCGCCGCACGCTGGCGCGGCTGACGGTGGCGGGCAAGGGGGTGATCCTGATCGCGCCCAACGCGCGGATGGGTTTTGATCCTGCCGATTGCCTCACCGGCCTGCGCCCGATCCACGGACCCGCCTATCGCCAGACCTGCGCCGAGCCGGAAACGGGCGTGATGGCCCAGCGCAGGCGTGCTTATGCCGCGGTGCTGGCCCGTGTGGCGGCGGACTATCGCGATGTGCGCGTGGTCGATCTGGCGCCGCCCTTGTGCGATGCGCGGCAATGCTATGCTCTGCGCGGCGGGCATCTGCTCTACCGCGATACGCTGCACCTGTCCGACGATGGATCGCGGGCGGTGGCGCCCTTGCTCTATACCGCTATCCGGCAAGCCGCTTCAGTGCCGCCTCCAGCGAGGTAACCCGCTCCGCGCCTGCAAAGCGCGGTTCGGCGCGGGCGAGGGCTTCCCAAACGGGGCGTGGCATATCGCACAGCACCACGCGGGTCTCCATCTGGCGCGCACGGCGCACGAAGGTGGCCAGCACATCAATGCCGGAGGAATCGATATAGGGCACGCGGTCTAGCCGCAGCACCACCGCGCGCGGGCGCCGGCCGATGCGGCCCAGCGCTTCCAGCATTTCACCCGCCACGCCGAAGAACATTGGTCCCGCAATGCGGAACACCTCGACACCCTCGGGCAAGGCGGCGCGTTGGGCGGGGTCTTCCAGCGCGTCATCCTCGGCCAGCATACCGCCCGCCTCGCTCATCCGCGCCATGAAGGTCAGGCTGGCCAGCGTGACGCCCACGCCGATCGCCACGGTCAGATCGACCAGAACGGTGAGCGCAAAGGTCAGCAACAGGATGGCGCGCTCGGCAGGATCCATCCGCATCAGGTGGCGGAAACGCTCCGCCTCGCTCATACCCCATGCCACGATGAGCAGAATGGCGGCCAGCGCGGGCATCGGCACATAAGCCACCAGCCGCCCCGCCAGCAGCAGGATCAGCAGCAGGAACAGCGCATGCGCCATGCCCGCCAGCGGGGTCTTCGCTCCTGCGCGGATGTTGGTGGCGGTGCGCGCGATGGCGCCGGTGGCGGGCAATCCGCCGAACAGCGCGCTGGCCATATTGGCGACGCCTTGCCCCACCAGTTCCTGCCCCGCGCGGTGACGTTGGCCGGTCATGCCATCGGCCACCACGGCGGAGAGCAAGGCCTCCATCCCGCCGAGAAAGGCGATGGTGAAGGCGGAGGGCAACACATCGCGCACCACGTCGAGCGAGAGCGTGGGCCATGCCGGTGGCGGCAGGGTGGTGGGCATGGCGGGAAAACGCTGGCCCACCGTTTCCACCGGCAGGCCAAGCAGGGCCACCAGAGCCGAAGCCCCCGCCAACGCAATCAGATAGCCCGGCAGGCGGGGATTAAGTCGCTTCAGCCCGAGGATCAGCGCCAGCGTGCCCAGCCCGACGCCCAGCGTGGCCAGCGACAGCGTATGCCATGCGCCGAGATAGGCGGCCCATTTGCCCAGAAATTCGGCAGGAACATGCCCCGCCTTCAGCCCCAGAAAATCCCCGATCTGGCCCGAGGCGATGATGACGGCAATGCCTGCGGTAAAACCCGTGACCACCGGCATGGGCACATAGCGCATCAGCCGCCCCACGCCCGCATAGCCCGCCGCGATCAGGATGATGCCCGCCAGCAGCGTGGCCGTCACCAGACCGCCATAGCCGTGGCGCGCGATAACCCCCGCGATCACCACCACAAAGGCGCCGGTCGGCCCGCCTACCTGCACACGGCTGCCGCCCAGTGCCGAGATCAGGAAGCCCGCGACAATCGCCGTCACCAGCCCCTTATCGGGCGAGGCGCCGCTGGCAATGCCCAGCGCCATCGACAGCGGCAGGGCGACAATCGCCACCGTCAGCCCCGCCATCAGATCGGCGCGGATCTGCGCAGGCGTAAAGCCTTCGCGCCATGCCGTGACCAGCTTGGGGACGAAGGCTTGTCCGCTCATGTCATTTCCCCGCGACGGAGAGCACGGCCAGCGTCAGCACCTCGATTCCGGTACGGATCGACGGACCGGCGAGCGGCGCGAAAAAGGGTGAATGGTTGACGGGTACCGGCTTGTTCTCTGCCGCCAGCCTGTCGAGCAGGGTCGGGTCGCTGCCGCCGATGCTGAAGAACACCGATTTGGGCACGCCCGCCAGCACGAACTCGGAATAGTCCTCGCTTGCCGTCCAGCCCGGCTTGTAGGCGGGCTCCAGCTTTACGGAGCCTTTCAGTCCGGCCTTGGCGATCACGCCATAGGTGCTGGCGGCCAGTGCATCATCGTTGATGACGCTGGGCAGGCCGTGGCGGCGGATCACCTCGGGGGCGGGGGCATGCGACATGATCGCCACGCCCTTGGCGGTATCCGTTACTCCGTCGATCAGCAGTTTGCGCGTTTCGGCATCGAAAGAGCGCAGCGACAGGCCCAGTTCGGCGGTATCGGGAATGATGTTGGCCACGGTGCCGGCATGGAAATTGCCGACGGTCACGACGCCGAATTTTTGCGGGTCCTTCTGGCGGCTGATGACGCTCTGCACATCATTGACGAAGCGGGCGCCCATTACCACCGGATCGATGCTCTTGTCGGGCATCGAGCCATGCGCGCCCTGACCGTGGAAGATCACGCGGATGGAATCCGAATTGCTGGTGGCCACGCCCTGTTTCACCTCGACATCACCCGCGCGCGCCGCGCCGACATGGGCGCCAAAGGCATAGTCGGGCTTGGGGAAGCGGGTGAACAGGCCATCGTCGAGCATGGCCCGCGCGCCTTCGCCGATTTCCTCCGAGGGCTGTCCGATGAACATCAGCGTGCCGTGCCACTTGTCCTTCATCGCCAGCAAGGCCTGCGCCGTGCCCAGCCACCATGCCATATGCACGTCATGGCCGCAGGCATGCATGGCAAAGCTGGTCTTGCCATCGGCACTGGTGGTCTGCGCGCGGCTGGCCCAAGCAAGGCCGGTCTTTTCCTCCATCGGCAGCGCGTCCATCTCGACCCGCACCAGCACCACCGGCCCCGCGCCATTCTTGTAAAGGCCGACAAAGCCGGTCTTGCCCACCTTTTCCGTGACCGTGAAGCCCAGCGCCTTCAGCTTGTCGGCCAGAATGCGGCCGGTGCGCGCCTCCTGAAAGCCGACTTCAGGGTGCTGGTGGAAATCCTTGTAGAGCGCCTCGAGTTCGCCCCAGTTCTTTTCGGTGGTGGCATCAATGGCGGCGCGGGCCTTGGCGGCGTCCAGCGTGGCGGCACCCGCGCCTGTTGCGGCCAGAGCGAGAGACGAGGCCAGAAGCAGGGCGGGAAGGCGCATGGGACGATCTCCTTGGTTCAAAGCTCGAGACTAGTCCTGACCGAAGAGGTGCAGGATACGCTGTTCCGCCCCGCGCCAGTCCAGCGCCCTCTCGGCCAACCACGCGTCGTCGTAATAGGTCTCTGCATAGCGCTCGCCCCCGTCGCAAAGCAAGGTCACGATCGAGCCTTGCTCGCCCCTGGCGGCCATATCCTCGATGATCTGTGCCACGGCCCAGATGTTGGTGCCGGTCGATCCGCCCACGCGGCGCCCCAGAATGCGCGAGATGGCGCGCATGGCGCCGATGCTGTCGCTGTCGTCCACGGGGATGCAGCGGTCGATCACGTCGGGGATGAAGCTGGGCTCTACCCGCGGGCGGCCAATGCCCTCGATCTTGGCTGCGCAGGGGCCATCGAGCAGGGTGATGCTGCGGTCGGCAAAATGGCGATGGAACACCGATGCGGACGGGTCGGCCACGCACAGCCGCGTCGCACAGCGGCGATAGCGGATATAGCGCCCGATGGTGGCCGAGGTGCCCCCCGTGCCCGCGCCGCACACCACCCATGCGGGGATGGCGTGATCCTCGCGCGCCATTTGGGCGAAGATCGAATCCGCGATATTGTTGTTGCCGCGCCAGTCAGTCACCCGCTCGGCATAGGTGAACTGGTCGAGATAATGGCCGCCGGTCTCGCGGGCGAGGCGGGCGGAAACATCATAGACCGTGGTGGGATCGTCCACCATGTGGATCTCGCCACCATAGAAGCGGATCGCGTCGAGCTTGGGCTTGGCCGTGGTGGCGGGGACAACCGCGATGAAGCGCAGGCCCAGCAGCCGCGCGAAATAGGCCTCCGACACGGCGGTGGAGCCCGAACTGCTCTCGATCACGCAGGTGTCTGGCCCGATCCAGCCATTGCACAGCGCGTAAAGGAACAGCGAGCGGGCGAGGCGATGCTTGAGGCTGCCGGTGGGGTGGCTGCTCTCGTCTTTCAGATAGAGCGTGATGCCCGGAAATTTCGGCAGGCAAAGGCGCAGCAAATGGGTATCGGAGGAGCGGTTATAGTCCGCCTCGATCCGACCGATGGCCTCGATCAGCCATTCGCGGGGGCAGGTGGTGCCGCATTGGGCGGCGCTGGTTTCGAGCATTTCCATCTGCGGCTTAAGCCACGCGCGCTGCCGCGAAGCAAGGGGGCAATTGTCCATAATCATCACTTGCCAAGCAGGCGCGAAAGCAGGACACTCGCGACATAATCATGCGCGGGAGAATAATTTGTGTCGGTGAGTGTTGGCGAATTGTTCAAGATCGGCGTCGGCCCGTCGAGCAGCCACACGATGGGGCCGATGAGCGCGGCTGCGCTGTTCGTCGGCATGGTGGAGCCTGTCTTGCCACAGGTCGCGCGGGTGGAGGTGGCACTCTATGCCAGCCTCGCGCTGACCGGCAAGGGGCATGCTACCGATACGGCGGTGCTGGTCGGCCTGCATGGCATCACGCCCGAGGCGGCCGATCCCGACGAGGCCACCACCCTGATCGCCCGTGTACGGGGCGAGGGGCGGCTGATGCTGGGTGGGCGTCACGCCATACCCTTTGACGAGACGCGCGACATTCTTTGGCTGGGGCGCGAGAGCCTGCCTTTCCATCCCAACGGCCTGCGCTTTACCGCCTACGATGCGGGCGGCGCGGTGCTGGCGGCGCGGGTCTATTTCTCCATCGGAGGCGGCTTTGTGGTGGACGAGGCGCAGGCCACCGCCAATGTGATGGTGCCGGATATCGCCGAACCCTATCCCTACACCACGGCGGTCGAACTGCTGGCGATGGCGGAGAGAGCGGGGCTGGACATTGCCGGACTGGCGCTGGCCAACGAGGATGCCCGCCGCCCGCGTGGCGAGACAGAGGCTCTGATCGCGCGGATCGCGCTGGCGATGGATAGCTGTATCGAGCGGGGGCTGTCGCAGCGCGGCGAATTGCCGGGCGGGCTGAAAGTGGCGCGCCGCGCCGCCGATCTGCGCGAGAAATTCCGCGCGCGGGTGGAGCGGGCTTTGGCCGATCCGCTGGCAACGCTCGATCTGGTGAACCTGTGGGCCATTGCCGTGAACGAGGAGAATGCGGCGGGTGGCAAGGTGGTGACCGCGCCCACCAATGGCGCGGCGGGCATTATCCCCGCCGTGCTGCGCTATGCAGAGCGCTATCATGGCGCCGACGATGCCGCCAAGGCGCGCTTTTTGCTGACGGCGACCGCGATTGGCGGGCTTTACAAGCGCAACGCCAGCATTTCGGCGGCCGAGGTCGGTTGTCAGGGCGAGGTGGGTGTGGCCTGTTCGATGGCGGCGGCGGGGCTGGCGGCGGTGCTGGGGGGCAGCAATGCGCAGATCGAGAATGCCGCCGAAATCGGCATGGAGCATAATCTGGGCCTGACCTGTGACCCTATCGGCGGGCTGGTGCAGATCCCCTGTATCGAGCGCAATGCGATGGGCGCGGTGAAGGCGATCGACGCGGCGCGGCTGGCGCTCAATGGCGACGGGCGGCATCATGTCAGCCTCGATTCCGTGATCGAGGCGATGCGGCGCACCGGCGCGGATATGACCAGCCACTACAAGGAAACCGCGCTGGGCGGTCTGGCGGTGTGCGTTCCGGCGTGTTGATCGCCCGTTTCGTCGGGATCGAAACGGGACGGTGCCGAATTGCCTCTTGCGCGAGATTGCGGCCCGCCTAATCACTTTTCGCACAGAATCCTTGGAGAAGACGGGCATGATGCGGTCGCGTGTGATGAAATTGGTGTGGGCAGTGCTGGCGATGCTGTTGGTTGCGGTGCCCGCGCAGGCGCGGCATCATGCCAAAAGCCACGAGGCCACCGCCAAGGTCGCCGAAAAGAACGGGGTGAAGAAGGACAAGAAGAAGGCCAAGGCGGACAAGAAGGCCAAGGCTGGCAAGAAGGCCAAGGCTGGCCAGAAGGCCAAGAAAGCCGAGAAGAAGTCCAAAAAAGCGACCAAGGCCGAGCGCAAGAAGGCCAAGGAGGATCGCAAATCTGCCAAAAAGAGCAAGAAGACCAAAAAGGCTGACCGCAAGGCGGAAAAGCTCTCCAAGAAGGCCAAGAAGCACGACACGAAGGCCCGCAAGCTCTCCAAGAAGGAGGCGCGCAAGGCCGCTCGGGAAGCCCGCAAGGCCCGTGGCGCCAAGGGCAAGACCCGCCACGCCTCGCGCCGCAGCCACCGCCGCAGCGCCGCACCCTATCGCGCGCCGCATTACACCGCGCCGGCGCCTGTTTCGAGTGGCACTGGCCCGTCGAGCGGCTTTAACGCGGCCTTCCGCGATATCCGGCCCAACGGCCAGTAATCAGGTTTAGGCGATCAGCTCCGCCCAGTCGGCAGGCGGAGCGGGATAGGCTTCCACCACCGGCCCCAGCGCATTGCGCAAGGGGCCGAGCCACGCGTCATAATGCGTGTATTGGTCGAGCGCGTCCTTGTAGATCGGGCGGCGCACCTGTTCGGACGAGGCGGTGCGCACCGCGCGCTCGTTTTTGTAGAACTCAAGGCAGGACGGTTCGAAGTCGAGCCCCAGATAATCGAGCAGGCGCCGCACCTGCCCCTCGGTATCGGCCACCATTTCCTCATAGATGACGCGATGCACCGCGCCGGACTCTGCCGCATCATACGCGGCCATCAGCGCCACATAATCGCGGTAATAGCGCCCGATTTCGGCCAGATCATAGGTGAAGGTCTGGCCACGCGCGAAATGCTGCTTCCAGCCCGAAAAGCAGCAGGAGAGCGGATGGCGCCGCGCGTCGATGATCTTGGCCTTGGGCAGGATCAGGCGGATAAGGCCGGTGTGCTGCCAGTTGTTGGGCATCTTGTCGATGAACAGCGGCCGATCCGTATGGCGATGGACCCGCGTGCGTTCGAGATATTCCTCGCCCAGCCGCGTACGGTCGGCGGGGGTGAGCGAGGCGATCATCGTGGCGAAATCGGGGAACTCGGCTTCCTCTTCCGCGCTGCTCACCCGCGCTTGCAGGCGGGCGGCGATCATCATCATATCGGGCAATTCCATCGTGCCCTCGATCTGGCTGTGGCTGGCCAGAATCTGCTCCACCAACGTCGAGCCCGAGCGCGGCAGGCCGACCACGAAGATCGGATCGGGCGCCATACACCCGCCTTCACCCCTGCTGGCGATGAACGGGGCGGAGAAACATTGCGCCGTGGCGCGGGCCTCGGCGGCGAGGCCATCGGGATCATGCAGCACCATTGTGCGGCGCAGCCGATTGCCCGCGTCATAATGGCGGAACGAAGCCGCGTAATCCTTCGCGTCCTCGTAAGCCTTACCCAGCGAGAAATGGAGGTGGAAGGTGTCTTCCTTGCGCGTCTCGTCGCCAGCAACGTCCGCCAGCGCGGCTTCCATCACGGCAATGTCGTCCGGCCCCAGTTTCACCGTCTTGAGATTGGCCATGCTCCACCATGCCTCGCCCATCGCGGGCTGGTGGGTTACGGCCTGCCGGTAGGCGTTGACGGCCTCGGCCTGCGCGCCTTGCGTTTTCAGCACATGGCCAAGGTTTTGCCATACCTGCGGTTGGTCGGGCTTGAGCTTGAGCAGCTTTTCATAAAGCACGCGGGCACCGGCCTGATCGCCCAACCGCACCAGCACCGAGGCCTTGAGCAGGTCGAATCCGGGATGGGCGGCGGGCGAGCCTTGCAACTGTTCCACCTGCGCCAAGGCCTCGGGCAGACGGTTCATTTGTAGCAACAGGCGCACCAGAAAATCGCGCGCCAGATCGAAACCGGGGGCGATGGCAAGCGCCTGTTCCACCAGCCCCAGCGCCTCGGTCAGATCGCCGCACCGCCAGTGGATCTCGCCGCGCAGGCGCAGGGCAGGCGCATCCTCGGGCGTGCGGGCAAG
Organism: Novosphingobium sp. UBA1948; assembly: GCA_002336765.1. GTDB lineage: Bacteria > Pseudomonadota > Alphaproteobacteria > Sphingomonadales > Sphingomonadaceae > Novosphingobium. Next base: position 10,421 of record DDES01000106.1, read on the forward strand.
GCGGGCGTCGAGCAGCGTGGCTGCCTCGTCCAGCTTGCCCTCGTTCATCGCCACGGCGGCCTTGAGCAATTCGGGATCGCGCGAGGAGGCGTGCACACCCGACAGGTCGGCGCGCCACGCATCCTGCGTGCGTCCCGCCTTGCGCAGATGCCCTGCCAGCAGAAACCAGCCCCCTGCCACCGCCGGTTGCAGCGCGGTGAGCGCTTCAAGCGCGGCGATGGCCTGCTTGCTTTCGCCCGCCTCGCTGGCCACTTGCGCCAGTTCCCAGAGAACCACCGGCACGCGCGGCTGGTTGCGGGCGAGGGTGGCGAGGCGCTGGAGCGCGGGTTTGAGCCGACCCATCCGCCGCAGCGCCTGACAGGCGACCAGTTCGGCAGGGGGAAAACCGCGCATCTGGCGCAGGATAGCCTCGGCGCGATCAAGCGCCTTGGCGGGGGCGCTTTCCAGCCAGCCTGCCGCTTCGGCCAGCGCCACCTGCGCGTTGGCGGGCGAGAGTGTATCCGCGCCAGCGGCCATGTTGTTCCCTTCAGGTCGAGGGCCGGATTGAGCGAGGCCCGCTTGAACCGCTGCATTGTCCTTGCTGCATCTGCGCAGTGATATACGTCAGACGACGTAAGCCCAAAGGGCAAAAACCACCCGTAGCGCCCTTGACTCCGCGCCGCCGTATGACACACTTCGATACAGGACGACCGTACTAAATGCTGCATCCGCGAACGGGTTTACCCGTTTGCAGACATAAAGCAGCAGGAAGCCGTGTCGGGCCGAACAGGGGTTTTGTTCTCGATCTTCCGGCACCGTTTCGGCGGTTGCACCTGCACGATAGCTGTATCGCGTGGGGCGGAAAATTGCGCTTTGAAAAACCTGATTGGTCCAGCGCCATCTTCCACGGGGTTCCTCGCAAGGGTGAGGTTGTTTTTATCGACCTGTGATGGGGGAAGCTTAGGACATGATGGCTGTTTTCTCGAAGCGTTCGCGCCGGATGATCGCGCTTAGCGCGGCAACCTTTCTGACGCCTTGCGCGCTGGGCTCTGTGGCTCACGCCGCCGATGCCGAACCGGCTGCGCCCGCTGCCGCCGCTGCCGATCAGGGCGGCCTTGGCGACATTGTGGTGACCGCCACCCGCCGCTCGGAAAGCGTGCAAAAGGTTCCGATCTCGATGCAGGCGATCTCGATGGAGAAGATGGCCGAGCGCAACGTGAAGGGCATGTCCGACTTTGCGATGCTGATGCCCTCGGTGTCTTTCGCAGGCCTCGGGCCGGGTCGCCAGACCGCCTATTTCCGCGGCATTGTGCCTGCGGGCGGCTCCTATGCCTCGGTCGGCTACTATCTGGACGACATGCCGATCACCGGCACCAGCGTCCCCGATATTTTTATCTATGACATGGAGCGCGTCGAAGGCCTCTCCGGTCCGCAGGGCACGCTGTATGGCGCCGGTTCGCTGGCGGGCACCATCCGCATCATGACCAACAAGGCCAAGCTCGGCAAGTTCGAGTGGGGCTATGATGTCGATGGCAACAAGTATGGCAAGGGCGCGCTGGGCGGCCAGATTGCCGCCTATGCCAATATCCCCGTGGGCGACACGATCGCGGTGCGCGGCATGGCCTTCTACCGCAAGGAAGGCGGCTATATCGACAACACGCCCAACAACGGGAAGTTCAACAATGGCGCCTCCTCGACGCTGCAACTGGGCGATAACCAGACCTCGACCAGCTACACGCTGAACAACGCTGCCATTGCCAAGAAGGACTATAACCCCGTCTATATGTACGGTGGCCGTCTGCAGGTGCTGTGGGAACCGACCCCGGGCTGGCAGATCACGCCCGCGCTGGCGACCCAATCGCAGACCGCCTATGGCTATTTCGGCTATGACCCGCGCGTGGGCGATCTTCAGGTGCATGACTATGACCTGACCCGCCGTGCGGATAGCTGGTATCAGGCTTCGCTGGCGATCCACGGCCATATCGGCGATTTCGATGTGGTGTCCTCCACCGGCTATTTCGGCCGCAAGGTCCACCTGCGCAACGACTACACCTATTACACCGTGACCTATGACTCGTTTGGTGCGGGCTACGAAAACTACCTCCAGTTCTTCGACAAGAGCGGCTGCTCGGGCACCGGCGCCTCGCTCAAGTGCACCACGCTGATCAACCCGCAGCAATATTATCAGGGCTGGCGTTATGAGGAAAAGCTGACGCAGGAACTGCGCCTGTCCACGCCCAAGAGCTGGCCCTTCGACGCCACCGTCGGCGGCTTCTACCAGTGGCAGAAGACCGAGGTGAACAACGACTACGGCATCCACGGTCTTGACAGCATCATGGGTTATACCAAGGCTGGCGGCAATGATAGCAATCCGGCCGGTTTTGGCATTCCCACCACGGCCGGTGGCACGATGGTGCTCGGTTCGCCCGCAGTGAAGCGTGATGCGTTCTACATGAGCGAGAACAACAGCTACACGAATGACGCGGCCCTGTTTGCCGAAGGGCACTACAACATTACGCCCAAGCTCAAGATCACCGGCGGTATCCGCTATTTCTGGACCGATCTGAAGACCTTTGGCTTTGGCGGCGTGATGGCGACAGCCAAGAACACGATCACCACACTCTATGTGCCCACCGGCACCTATGGCTGCCCCACGCCGTTGCCGGCTGATGTGCGCCTGACCTGCCGTAACACCAACATGCTCGATCCGCAGAGCATCGGTCGCTACAAGGAGCAGGGCGAGACCCACAAGATCGCGCTCAACTATCAGTTGACGCCGTCCAAGATGGTCTACGCCAACTACTCGACGGGCTTCCGTCCGGGTGGCTTCAACCGTCCGCTGCGCGTGCGCAACGTGGGTGTTTATGCAGTCGATCCGTTCAAGTCGGAAACGCTGACCAACTACGAATTGGGCTTCAAGACGACCTGGGCCAACAAGTTCCGTTTCAACGCGGCCGTCTATATGGAAGAATGGAACAATATCCAGTATTCCGTGGTGGTTGCGGGCACGCAGGGCGCCGGTATGACCGGCAACGCGGGCAAGGCCAAGGTCTATGGCGTGGAATATGACGCCGATCTGAAGCTGGGCAAGTTCACCGTTTCCAGCGCTGGCGCTTACAACCGTGCGCGTCTTGATGGCAACTTCTGCAACTTCAAGGCGGACCCCACCACGCTGACCATCGCGGCGGATCCCACCTGTTCGTCGGGTATTGCGGCGCCGAGCGGTACGCGTCTGCCTCGCCAGCCCGAGTTCAAGGGCACGACGTCGGTGCGGTATGACACCGAGGTTGGTGGTTACAAAGCCTATATTATGGGCGCCGCGCTCTATCAAACCGGCGCGACACAGGATCTCAAGGCTTCCGACAACCTGCTGCTGGGCAACACGAGTGGCTTCACCACCTTCGATTTCTCGGCGGGCGTGAAGAAGGACACCTGGTCGCTCGATGTCTACCTGCAAAACGCGTTCGACGGACGCGGCGCGCTGACCACCAACACCTTCTGCTCGGTGGTCTTCTGCTCGGGTTCCTCGCGTACCTTCACGGTTCGTCCGCAGATCTTCGGCATCAAGTTCGGCCAGAAGTTCTGATCGGTTCCACAGTTTAACCCTTCACCCTGCGAAGGAAAACTCGAAGCCCCCGTGGGAAACCACGGGGGCCTTTTTTCATGGCGGGAAGATCAGGCCAGCGCGGCGAGGATGGCGGCGGGCGTCGGCGCGGCAAGGCCCCGCGCCGCGTGGGCGGCGAAACCGCTGGCCTGCGCCACGGCAAAGCTGATGCCGTAAAGATTGCGCCTCTGTGGCACGCCCTCGATGGGGCGGGGATAGCCGCTGGCGATCAAGTGCCCATCCTGCCACCGCCATTCCTCGCGCGGCAGATCCCAGTCCAGCCCCACGCCCAGCACACCTTCCAGCGCGCCGGGCAGGCATGGCACGCCCTCGGCCTGTGCGGCCGCGATCACCAGAGCGCCGCTTGCTTGTATCAGCGCGGTCTCGAACAGCGCGCGATGCGTCCTATTGGTGGTGCCAAGGCTAAGGTTGATGATGGTCGCGCCGCGCGCTACCGCCACCTCGATGGCGGTCACCAGCGCCAGCGGACTGGTGCGCAGCGCATCATGAAACACGCGGATCGGCAAGATCAGCGCTTCGGGCGCCTTTTCCTGCACCGCGGCGGTGACAGCGGTGCCATGCCCCAGCCGGTCGAGCGGGATACTGCCCTGTTCAAGGATGCGCCCGTCGCTGGCGATGGCCAGCCCGTCGAGCAAGCGGCTGCGATCAATATGCGGATGATCGGGATGCACGCCGCTGTCCACCACGGCCACGATGATTTCAGCCAAGGCTGGTGCGCCCGTGGTCCAGCGTGATGGTGAGGTCGGCTAGCGCCGCCAGCGCGGGCTTGTGGGTGATGACCACCAGCGTTGCTTGCGGCAGGGCCGCGCGCAGGTTGCGGGCGATCAGCGCCTCGGTCTCGCCATCAAGCGCGGCGGTTGGCTCGTCGAGGATCAACACCTGCGGATCGTGTGCCAACGTGCGTGCCAANNCACCCGCCGAAAGGGCAAGGCCGCGCTCGCCCACCGGCGTATCCAGCCCCTGCGGCAGACGGGCCAACAGCGCCTCCAGCCCGGCGTCCTTGGCCGCTTGTGCCAGCGTTTGCGGCGCCACAGCCTCCAGCCCGAAAGCGATATTGGCACCCAGCGTGGCGTTGAACAGGAAGGGCATCTGCTCTACCAGCAGCACCGCATGGCGCAGATCCGCCAGCTTGACCGCCCGCAAGTCAACGCCATCGACCAGCACCCGCCCGCTATCGGGATCGAGCATCCGCACCATCAGATCGGCCAGCGTCGATTTGCCCGCGCCGCTGGGGCCGAGGATGGCGCAGAAGCTGCCCGCCGGAATCGTGAAATCGGCATCCACCAGCACCGGCGCGCGGCCATGCGACAGGCTGACATGGTCAAAGCGGATCCCGCTTGAGATGGCGGGCAGGGGCTTGGCATCAGCCGCCTCTGCCACTTCGGCGGGCGTATCGAGCAGTTCGAAAATCCGCGCGAGCGCCACGCGCGCCTGCGCCAGCGTGGCCGACAGACCGAGCAGGCCCTGAATAGGCGCGAACAGCCTTTGTTGATAGGCGAGGAAGGCGACCAGCGTGCCGATCGTCATCCGCCCCGCGATGATCTCGTAGCCGCCCCACAGCATCACCCCCGCTGTCGAGGCCGAGAGCAGCGTGCCCGGCACCGCGCCGGAGAGAAAAGAGGTGATCTGCATCCGCAGCATGGCGCGGACAAAACCGGCATTGGCGGTGGCAAAGCGCACGCGTTCGCTGCCTTCGGCCCCGAGCGTTACCACGGTGCGCATGCCCATGATCGTATCGACCAGCAGACTGCCGATGTCCGCGCCCGCCTCGCGCATCTGGCGCGAGAGGTCGGTAAGCCGCGCCTGCGCCTTCAGGAAAGTAGCCACGGCCAGCGGCACCAGCAGAATGCCCACCAGAAACAGCCGCCAGTCCATCCATAGCATCAGCGCAATGCTGCCGCCCAGAAACAGCAGATTGGCGAGCGCCGCCAGCAAGGTATCGCCCGCAACACGCTGCACATCGGAGACATCGCTGTTGAGGCGGCTCATCAGATCGCCCAGCCGGAAGCGGCCGAAAAAGCGCGGGCTGAGTGTCTGGAGATGGGTTAGCACCGCGTTGCGGATGTCGAACAGCATCGCGGCCGAGAGCGAGACATGCAGCCAACTCGCCAGAATGTTGAGCACATAGGAGCCGATGGTAGCCCCCAGCATAAGCCCTGCCACCTGCCACAGCGCGCCCATGTCGCGATGCATCAGCGCGCCGTCGATCATCAGCTTGGAAATATAGGGCTGGGCGAGGCTCAAGCCCGTGGCGGCCAGACTGACCAGCACCACCGCCGGCATGCGCGGCAGATAGGGGCGCAGGAAAGGCCACAGCCGCCGATAGGCGCTCCATTTCGCTGGCGTTAGGGTCGCGGGGGGTGGCGAAGCGGTCAGGCGGCAGTTTCCCGTGGCTCGAGATCAAATCCGCGCAGGGCATAGCGCGGCTCGGGCAGGCTGGCCAGTTGCTGTGTGGTCCAGTCATAGCCTTCGCGCAGCGCGGCAACCTGTTCGCGCCACCACGGCGTATCGCCACCGCTGGCGTAAAACTGGCCGGAAATCTGGATATGGCGGCGCAGCGATGCGGTCAGCATCGAATGGTAATGCGTGGCCAGCGCTTTGCGATCCCCGCCGCGCGCCATTGCGCCGAGCACGGCGGCGCCCAGCACGCCCTCACGTACGGCCTGCGCCGTGCCATCGCCGCAAATGGGATCATAGGCGATGGCGGACATGCCACACGCCAGCCAATCCTCGCCCGCAAGGCAGGGCAACTGGCGCGGCGCGGTTTCAAAGGCGGGAGAGGTTTCTCCCAAACCCGCGACGCAGGGGGCCACCAGTCTGCTATCCTCCAGCAGTCGTTCGAGTGGCCCGCCTACGCCGAGCAGCCATGCGGTGGCCTCGCCGCTGGGGATCAGGAACAGCCAGCCGCGCGCCACGGCTTCCACCTGCACCGCCATGCGGTCCACGCCGGCCGCCAGCACGACGGGCGCGGCCATCGCGCGACGCTGGCCAAAGCGCAGCAAATCGCCCGAGGGGAAGGGGGGGGAAGCATGGACCGTGGCGAACAGGGCATCGGGCGGCGGAGAGGCCGGAGCGGCGCCCTGTTCCAGCGCCTCGCCAAAGGCCTCGATCAAATCCTGTTCCGACACGACCACCGCGCCATGCGGCATATCCACCGGCTCTGCGCCCCAGCGCACGATGCGCCGTGTGATGCGGTGCTTTTCGGCAAACAGGGCAGGCCGCGCGAAACAGCCGCGGATCATGCCCAGCGCGGTGTCCGACAGCATCAGCACGGGAACAGGCGAGCGCTTTACCGTCTCGCTCAGCACACAAAGGCCTTGTGCCCGCGCCAGATGCGCCATCGAGGCCGCCGCCAGCCCGCCGCCCCTAACCAGAACTGGGGGCACCAGAACGGGCGGCAGACCAGCAGGTAAGGCGGACGGCGTCATCGTCATGGGGTGTAGAGCATCCCCGCCATCGTGGCGTCGGCGGCCAGATCCCAGGTCTTTTCCCATTTCAGCGTCTTGGCGTCATAAACCTCGATGTCATAGGACGCGCCATAGATATAGAGCTTCTTGCCATCGTTGGACATGCCGAACTGGAAGCGCGAGCGACAGGGAAATTCGGCCTTGTCGAGCACCTTGTTGTCCGTCAGGTCAAAGCGCCAGAACTCGCAGCGCTTGTTGCCGGTGATGCCCTGAGTGACGGCGGTGTAGCCCTCCTTCATGTCGGGCGTGACCTGAAGGCCGGCGATCTGGGCGGGGGCGGGGCCGATCGGCGCGAATTCAAACGTCTTGCTGGCCAGTTTGAAGCGCCCGAGGCCGAACTGCTTGTTGTGGATATAGGGATCGGAGGCGACGAAAAGCGAGACATATTCGCTGGTGTTGCGGAGGGTTTCCACGCCGCCGTTGAAGGTGTTGCCTTCAAAACCGGTGCCTTCGGGCTTGGCGAGATCGACATGGTCCACCGCTTTGAGCGTCGCGGTGTCGAGGATCACCACCTTGTCGCGGAACATATACAGGAACTTGCCATCATCCGAGATTTGCATCCACGAGCGGCCGAGCGCCATCGTGTTGTCTTCCTCGGGCACGTCGACGGCCTTCACCACCTTCTTCTGGGCGATGTCGATCACCACATATTGCATCTTGCCGACCACATAGCGGTCGATCAATTTGTCGAACTTCTGCGCCGTGGTGTAGTAGAACTTGCCCGAAGGGTCGGGCACGCCGCCGTTGAAGCGGTATTTCACCGTGGGCGTGTTGAGGCTGAACTGGGTCAGCACCTTCTTGGTCTTGGCGTCGAGCACCTCGATCCCGCTGGTGGTGATGGTGGTGACAAAGATTTTGGTCTTGTCATTGGTCATGCGCAGCGAGGTGGGCAGGCCCGTGGCGAGCGGAATGCGGGTCGTCACCTTGCCGCTTTCATCATCCACCAGCAAAAGCTTGTCGGGATAGCTGCCCATCACCAGCGTACCGGCCAGCGCGGGCTGGATGAGAGCGGGCTGGGCAATCGCGGCGAGAGGGGCGGCAAGCAGCGCGGCCTTGCGGGCCAGCGCGCCAAGGGAGATGCCAGTTTGCGTCGTCATGCGGCGGCTCTTTCTAGCTGGGTTGGCGCCAAATAGGGTGATGGGCGCGCGATCAGGGGAAGATAATGTCGAGGCTGCGCCAATCCTTGGCGGCCGCGGCGCAATTGCTGGCCCAATCGGGTGAATAGTTCACATGATCGGGCACCTGCACCGGCCAGAAGCAGGTGACATAGCAGTCGTAGATGTCGCGCTCGACAGGCTGGCACAGGCCCGCCGTGCCGCCGGTGGCGTCCACTTCCCAGCCCGGCGAGAAGGACAGGGTGCAACCCATCGGCACATGCGGGCGCACAGTTTGCTGCAGGCCGACAACATCCTCTTGAGTGGCGGCTATCTGGGCTTCGACGTTCTCGCTGATCGCCTTGGCCTTTTGGTTCACGGGGCGCAGATGCTTCATGACAGGCCCTTTCTCTCGGCAAATTTTTCAAGGAATTCGGGGTTCTTGACCGCCAGCGTGCCCTGTATTTTCAGGCAGGTGTCGGTCCATTCGCGGATCCAGTCGCAATAATGCAGATTGGCATGGCCGGTGTCGCCATACCGCACGAAGGCTTCATGGTGGCAGCCGCCCGCACACAGCGGACGCGCCCAGCAGGACTGGCATTCATACTTGGCGCCGACATGGCCCTTGGTCAGGAACGCGCCCTGCGCCGCGCGGTCGATGCCGGTGGAGACATGGCCCATGACATGGCTGTCGGCATCGGTGAAGCGATGACAGGGGGACAGATCGCCCGAGGGGCTGACCCCCATCAGGCCAAGCCCTGCGCCACAAGGATGGCTCTTGTTGGTGCCCTGCACCAGCTCGCCAATGGTTTCCGAGACGTTGGAGAAACCGTGCATCTGGCCGCGCAGGGCATATTCCAGCCATTCGTCGGCCAGTTGATGGAACTGTTCGAGCACGCTGGTCATGCCTGCTTCGCCCAGCGCATAGGCCTGTTCGCCTGATTCCGTGACCGGTGCGAAGCCGACCTCATGGAAGCCCAGATCCTCGCGCAAATGGCGGAAAATGCTGACCACATCGGTCACGCCATCCGACAGGGTGACGCGCGCGGTGATGGCGCGGCTGCGATGGCGGGCCAACAGCTTGCGCAGCTTGGGCTCGATCACATCATAGCTACCCTTGCCGCTCTTGTAGACGCGGCGCTTGTCCTGCATCTCCTTGGGCCCGTCGATGCTGACCGTCACGCCGATGCGCGCATCGGCCAGAAACTCGATGATCGGATCGGTGAGCAGCGTGGCATTGGTGGTCAGGCTAAAGGTGATGGCGCGACCCTCGGCTTCGGCCTGCTGCGTGGCATAGGTAACCACATCCTTGAGCAGGGCGAAATTCATCAGCGTCTCGCCGCCGAAGAAGGTGATATGCACCGCAGGACGCCCGCCCGACTGCGCCAGCAAGAGATCGACCGAGGCCTTGGCCGTGTCGAGTGTCATATATTTGGGCTTGCCGGCCTGCGTCGAGATCTTGTCGGCGCCGAACTCATAGCAATAGGTGCAGGCCAGATTGCACTGGTTGGTGATGTTGAGCACCAGCGCCTGCAAGGGATAGTCGCCCTCCGGCTTGGCGGGGGCGGGGGCCGCCACCGTCTGGTCCGATACGATCACACGGGCGAGACGCAACTCGCGCACCAGATCCTCGGCATCGGCGGGCGACATGCCCATGCTCGACGCTCCGGGAGACGCCAGCCGCGCCACCAGATCGCCATGAGACACCTCCTGCGTGTCCAGCATGGCCAACACATCGCCCACCGCGCCGTCGAGCGCGAAGATCGCACCGGCGGAAACGAGATAGATGAAATCCTGATCCGCGGCGGCGAAGCGATGCACCTCGCCGCTGCGATAGGTGTGGGTCAGCGGGCCGCTCATTGTGCCACCTCTGGCTGGTCCCAGCGCTTGTAGGCGGGCACGGTCACCACCATGAAGCCCTTGCCGGTGAGTGGCTTGCCAGCGGCGTCCTTCTCGGACTTGGCAGTCGCCACCACCCAGACCTCGCCATAATTGTTGCGGCCCCATTTGCGCTCGGGGTTCGGCCCGTCGATATTGGGGGTGAAGAAGCCCGCCGCGCTCAGCTTGCCGACGAATTTGGTGTCGTCGTCATAATAGACCTGCGGGAATTCGCCCAGCGAGAAGGTAGCGTCGATCGGGCCCACGGCGACATCGTCGGCGGTGCCCGCCTTGCCGTCGGCGCCCTTGTCATAGCCGATCGCCTCGAACTGCATATAGCCCTTGGGGTGCTTCTCGCTGCCGCCCAGACGTGCCAGCGAGGTTTCGGGCGTGACCTTCAGGTAATCGACCTTCTTGTAGACCGGCAGCGCCTTTTCGAGCAGCGCGCCGCCCACCGAGACATCATGCAGGCCGACGGGCGCATCGGCTGCCACATCCACGCTCACCACCAATTCGCTGGCGCTGGCCGAGATGATCTTCTTGGCCAGCACACCCTTGCCGAAAGACACATCGGACAGGGCGAGCTTGGTCGGCAGCTTGTCACCGATAATGTGCAGTTCCTTGGTGCCGCCCGCCTTCACGGCATAGGGCGCGACCGAGGCAATGGTCGGTTCGGACGTGGCGCGCGTCAGCTTCACATCCCAGCCGAATTCCTCATAGGCGCCCCAGAACCAGCGGCCCACGGCGCTCTTCTGGTCGGGCGAGAACCACAGCGTTTCACGCGCGGCGGCATCGAGCGAGTCCGGCGCCGAAACGCTGCCACTGCCCTTGCTGGTGCCGCGCCACGAGTAACCGGCATAGACCAGACCCTTGCCGCTGCGGGTGATCGTGCTGCCATCGGCCAGCGAATGCAGCGTGACCGAGGTGGTGAAATCCTCGCCCGAGCCGTTGATCGTCATCGTGCCGGCAAACTTGCCCTTGCCTGGCACGCTGGCCGACACCAGCCACTGGCCCGCCAGCGCGGCGGGGCGCATACGGGCGCTCCATGCGCTCCATTCCGGCGTCGAGAGCGGCGCGGTCTTGCGCATATATTCCAGCGCCACCGGGCCGGGGGCCGGGAACTTGCCCGCCGGACCCATCTGCGGGATGCCATTGTCGTCCACCGGACGGCGATATTGCGCCTCGGCCTGCGAATAGAGCGCGATATGCATATCCTGCAGCAGCTTCCACTCATGCGACGACCGGCGCCAGCTCAGCGGCTGGGCAAAGGCGTGGCACGAGGCGCAGGCGGCGCGCACGGTTTCGTTGGGAATGTTGGTTTCGGTGATCAGACGATGCTCGGGCAGATACATCACCGGCTTGGCTTCTTCAGGCGCCAGACCATGCGTGGTGGAGAGCGAGCGGATCACCTGCTTGGCCTCGTCGCCCGAGATCATCAGGCCGTTGAGCTTGACCATGCGGTGGATCACCTGCGCCCAGCCTTCGGGCGTGGTGCGGTTCCACGAGATGCGCGACAGGTTGCCCTTCGCGTCGGGCGCATGGCACGTGCCGCATTTGGCGATCACCAGCTTGTCGGAAACAGGAATGCCGACTTCGGTCTCGCTGGCTTCCTTTTCGCCCTCGGCAATGGCGGGGGCGGCGGCGTGGAATGTGGCAATGCCCGCCACCGTTGCGGCCAGACCCAGCAGGCCGAGGCGGCGGCGCAACGGGCGGTGGGGCGCGGGGTTGGGCGAGGTTGGGGCGGACTCGAGCAACATGATCGGAAAGGCTCCCCTAAACAGTTGGGCCGTAGCGATTCGCGGGTGCGATCTCTTGGCTGTCGTCGAGAAGTCTGGACAGGTGTCAAAAATCGCGCAAGCGTCAAATTACGCATATGCGCCCGCGCTTTTGCAATGCAGCATACTTCCCCAATGCGAAGGGGGCGCGGGAAGGATGAAACCCTCCCGCGCCCCCTTTTTGGCGTTTTTCCGCGCGCCTCAGCCCAATTGCAGTGGCAGGCTGCGCAAGCGTTTCCCCGAAGCCACGCGAATCGCGTTGGCCAGCGCTGGGATTACCGGCGGCAGTGAGGGTTCGCCAAGGCCGGTGGGCGGGTAATCGGTTTTAAGAAATTCGACATGGATCGCGCGTGGCGCGCCATCGATGCGGATCAGCGGGAACTCGTGGAAATTGCTGGCCTGAATGGCGCCATCCACCTGCACCACTTTCTGTTCCACCAGAGCCTGACCCAGCCCCTCGATCAGCGCGCCCTGCACCTGATGGCGGGCGTTGAGCGGATTGATGATCTGGCTGCCGATATCGCCCGCCGCCCAGACCTGATCGACGCGGACAGTGGTGGCGTCGGTCAGCGTGATTTCGGCGATTTCCGCGAAATAGCCCAGATGGCAGAAATAGAAGCCAAAGCCGCGCGCACGCTTCTCGCCCTTGGGGCCATCGGGCAGTTTGCCGCCCTTCCAGTCCGCCATGCGGCACACCGCATCGATCACGCCCACGGCGCGCGCGGTGTTGAGGGGCGGTCGGCCCTTTTCGCCCGGCAAATCGCGCGGCGCGCCCAAAGTGCGGCGCATCAGTTCGGGCAGGTCGATGCCTGCCGCCTCGGCCACCTCGTCGAGGAAGCTCTGGTAGACAAAGCACATCGCGTTGGAAGTGGGCGCCCGCAGCCATCCGGTGGCCAGATTGGTGGGCAGATAGGTGGCGCCGATCTCCGCGTTGGGCACCACCGGCACGGGGTATTCAAAGGGGCTGATCTCGGCGGCGCGGATCGGCTTGCCATCCTTGCCAAAGGTGATGAAATGGTCGCGGAAGGCCACCAGCGCGCCTTTGTTGTCCAGCCCCGCGGTGAAGCGGTGCCAGCCGGCGGGGCGGTAGAAATCGTGGCGCAAATCGTCGGTGCGGTCGAACAGCAGCTTGACCGGCTTGCTGCCCACTGCCTGTGCGACACCGCGCGCCACTTGCCCCGCCATCACCATATAGTCGTTCATCAGCCGCCGCCCGAAGCCGCCGCCGATGCGGGTCATGTGGATGGTGATGTCATCACCCGCGATGCCCATCACCTTGGCGGTTTCCGCACGGCCCGAATTGGGGTTCTGGCTGGGCGCCCAGATTTCCAGCTTGCCATCCTTGAACAGCGCCGTGCAATTCTGCGGCTCAAGCGTGCCATGCGCGAGGAAGGGGTAGGAATAATCGGCACTGACCGTCTTGGCGGCGCCCGCCAGCGCGGCTCCCACATCGCCTTGCTTGGTCAGCACGACCTCGGGCGTGGCGCCCAGCGCCTTGGCAGCGGCAGTCTCGTAGCCTGCCGTGGAAAAGCCCTTTTGCGCGGCATCATTCCACACCGGCTTCACCAGATCCCGCGCCTTTTGCGCATGCCACCAGCGGTCGGCCACCACGGCCAGCGCGTCGAACTGGCCCACCGGCACAAAGCCGCTGTTGATCGGCACCACGGCCACCACACCCTTGGCTTTCAGCGCTGCGGCGGCATCATGGCTGGCCAGCGTGGCGCCATGCGCGGGCGCCTTGATCAGGGCTGCCGACAGCATGCCGGGCAGATCGACATCGATCCCGAACAGCGGCTTGCCGGTGACGATCTTGGGCGTGTCCACACCCTTCTTCGACTGGCCGATGATGGTGAATTGGGCGGGCGTCTTGAGCGGCACCTTGGCCGGATCGGGCGCGGTGAGGCCAGCCGCCTCGCGCGCAAAGGCGGCATAGGGCGCGCTGCGGCCCGAGGCGGCGTGATAGACCACGCCCGCCTTGGTGGTGAGGCTGGCGCCTTCCACGCCCCATGTCTTGGCGGCGGCGGCAAGGATCATCACGCGTGCGGCCGCGCCCACCTGTCGCATCGGCAGCCAGTTGCGCGGCGTGGCGGTGGATCCGCCCGCCACTTGCCCGCCATAGAGCTTGTCATTGGCGTCGGTCTGCTCGATCACCACCTGATCCCAGCTCACGTCGAGTTCCTCGGCGATCAGCATGGGCAGCATCACGCGCACGCCTTGCCCGATCTCGGGGTTCTTGGCGCCGATGGTGACCTTGTTGTCGGCGCCGATGCGGATGAAGGCGCTGACCGCCACGGCGGCGGCGGCGGGCGTTTCGGAAAAGGCGAAATCGGCATCAAAGGCCAGCACACCCGCGCCCGCCAGCGAGGCGGAGAGGAAAGCGCGGCGATGGAGGGCCACAGCGGGCAGGGCGGGCGCGTTCATGCGGCGCCTCCCGTCGTGTCGGCAAGTCCCGCGGCAAGGCGGATCGCGCGGCGGATGCGGATATAGGTCGAACAGCGGCAGATATTGCCGCTCATCGCCCCGTCGATCTCCTCGTCGCTGGGCTTGGGATTGGCCTGCAAAAGCGCGGTGGCCGACAGGATCTGCCCCGCCTGACAATAGCCGCATTGCGGCACATCGATCTCTTGCCATGCCTCGACCAGCTTGGCCCCTTGCGGCAAAGCCTTGGCGCCTTCGATGGTGGTGATCTGGTGCCCCGCCGCGTCGCTCAGCGGCGTTTGGCACGAGCGCACCGCCTGACCATCCATCAGCACCGTACAGGCCCCGCACAGGCCCGCACCACAGCCGAACTTGGTGCCCGGCATATGCAGATCCTCGCGCAGCACCCACAGCAGGGGGGTATCGCCATCGGCGGCCACCTTCACCGGCTTGTGGTTGACCGTCAGGGGGTAGGTCTTTGGTGCGGATTTGAGGGAGGTGGGCATGCAGATCTCCGTAGGCGGCGGCGCGGATCGGGCGCGCTCGATCCCAGACTATCCTATCGCCCGCAACAGGCAAGCGGGGGTAGGCCAATTGTTGATAAATCTGGACGTTCATCCAATATTCGTCAAGCGCCTTGCCGCACATCGGTTGCATGGGGGCAGGCTTGGTGGCATGGCCTTTGGCGGAGTGGAGGAATCTATGGACGTGGCTACTATGCCCGAGGCCAATGTTGTGATGCGGCCCGGCACTTATTCGCGCGGCGCTGAAACCGTCGATGCGATCCTGAAGGCGGCGCTTGAAGTGCTGATCGAGGAAGGCGCGGGCGCTTTCACGATCCGCCGCATCGCTGCGGCCTGCGGCATGAAGGTCGGCAATGTCTCCTATCATTTCCCCAAGAAGGAAATGCTGGTGCAGGTGCTGCTCGACGATCTGCTGGCGTCCTATGACAAAACGCTGGATCGCCGCGTGCGCCAGCCGGGCCTGTCGGCGGAGGAACGCCTGCGGCTGATTATCCTGATCTGTCTGGAGGATATCGCGGGCAAGCGCACCACGCGCCTGTTTACCGAACTGTGGGCGCTGGCCAACCAGAGCGAGTTTATTGCCGATCGCGTGCGCGCCTTTTACCTGAGCGTGCATGGCGTGATCGGAGAGGTGGTGGCCGAATTGAACCCCGCGCTCTCGCCCGACGAGGTGCATACGGTCGCGCTCTATATCAGCGCCTGTATGGAGGGGGCGACGCCTTTTCTGGGCTATCAGAAGCCGTGGGCGGACAAAATGCCTGCCTTTATCGGCATCGCCTGTACGCAATTGGTCGCATTGGCAAAGACCATCACCCCGCGCGAGATTGCTACTCTGGCGGCTCCAGAGAGCTGAGTCTTTCTGGCAGGTCCCGTCGGGCAGGGTTGATCGACAAGTAGGCCCGAACGCCACGGCGTATCGGTCCGATGGGGACTTTCGCGATGGGTTTGGCTCCCGACGATGCCACCTTGCGCTCTGCGCAGGAGGCCGTGCCTTCGGGCGGTCGGTGGTGGTGGCTGCGGCTTGCCGCGCCGGTCGCCGCCGTGATGGCCTGTCTGCAACCCGCCATTGATCCTGTATTCCTCACCTTGTTGTCCCAGGCCGCGCCGGTGCCGCTGGCGATGCACGGGCTGGTGGTCGGCGTGACACAGGGCAGCGCGGCGATGGGCGCGCTGATGAGCTGGCGGCTGGGCGGTCGCCTGCCGCGCTGGTTCGGGCTGGGCGTGGCACTGCTGGCGCTGTTGGCCAGCCTGTTGACGCCTTTCGCGCCTGATGCCCTCTCCCTACTGGGCCTGCGTGCCGCCTATGGGCTGGCCATGGGCACGATCTATGCGACCGCGATGGCCAGCTTTGCCGCCCGCAAGCCAGCGGGCGCCTATGCCTTCGTGCTGTTGGCGCAATTGCTGGCCGCCACGCTGGTGTCGCTG
>DDES01000022.1 GCA_002336765.1 Novosphingobium sp. UBA1948
TGGTGGTGCTGGGCGGCGCGGGGAAGGCGGGGCTTCTGGCGCTGATGGCGGCCAAGCGGGCTGGCGCGCGCACCATCGGCATCACCCCCTTTGCCAGCGAGCTGGCCGAGATGCAGCGCTGCGACTGGATCGACACCGCGCTGCGGGCCGATGCCTGCGATGCGCTGGCGGTGTTGGCCGCGGTAGAACAGGCCACCGAGGGCGCGTTGGCCGATCTGGTGGTCAATTGCGTCAACGTGCCGGGCACCGAAATGGCCAGCATTCTGGCGACGCGCGAGGGCGGCACGGTGTGCTTTTTCTCGATGGCCACCAGTTTCACCGCCGCCGCGCTGGGCGCCGAAGGGGCGGGCAAGGATGTAAACCTGCTGATCGGCAATGGCTATGCGCGTGGCCATGCCGATTATGCGCTGGGCCTGTTGCGCGACCATGCCGGACTGCGCGCGATCTTCCAGCGGCGCTATGCGGGAGAAGTGGCATGAAGCTGGCGCTGGACCAGAGCAGGATCGACGCCGCCCGCGCCGCCGCCGCCCGCATTGCCCGCGCCGTTCATGCCGAGGCGATGACGCGCACCACGGTCGCGGTCGAGCGCGCCACGTTGCGGCTGTTCGGGCTGGACGGGGTGGATGTCGACTATGTGCCGCTGCCCAACCGTGTGGTGGATCATCTGGCGGCGGAGGGCTTGCTGGGCCATGGCGCGGCGCTGCCTTTTGCGGGCGCTATGCTGGAGCATGGGCTGGACGTGCAGGCCTTGGGCGAGGCGGTGGCGCAGGGGCGGATCACGCTCACTCTGCCGCGCGACATTCCCGCCGCCCGCGCCAAGGCCCGCGCGCTGGCGCAGACCGCCTGCGCGCGCATCCGCGCCAATGTCGCCACGCGCGAGGACAAGCTGGAATCCGCCGCGCTCCAGCGCACGCCGTGGCTCTATCTGATCGTCGCCACCGGCAATATCTACGAGGACATCACGCAGGCCCGCGCCGCCGCACAGCAGGGCGCCGATGTGATCGCGGTGATCCGTTCGACGGGGCAGAGCCTGCTCGACTATGTGCCCTATGGCGCCACCACCGAGGGCTTTGGCGGCACCTATGCCACGCAGGAAAACTTCCGCCTGATGCGCGCCGCGCTTGACGAGGTGGGTGACGAGCTGGGGCGCTATATCCGCCTCACCAACTATTGCTCGGGCCTGTGCATGCCCGAAATCGCGGCGATGGGCGCGCTCGAACGGCTCGACATGATGCTCAACGATGCGATGTATGGCATCATCTTCCGCGACATCAATCTGCAGCGCACCTTCATCGACCAGTTCTTCTCGCGCATGGTCAATGCCTATGCCGGCATCATCATCAACACCGGCGAGGACAATTACCTCACCACCGCCGACGCCTATGAGGCGGCGCATACGGTGCTGGCCTCGCAACTGATCAACGAGCAATTCGCGGCCCTGTCGGGCATGGCGCCCGAACTGATGGGGCTGGGCCATGCTTTCGAGATCAATCCGGCCCTCGAAAACGGCTTCCTGTGGGAACTGGCCCATGCGCAACTGGTGCGGCAAGTGTTTCCGGACGCGCCGCTCAAATATATGCCGCCCACCAAATATATGACCGGCAATATCTTCAAGGGTCATGTGCAGGATGCGCTGTTCAACGCCGTGGGCGCGATGACGGGGCAGCATATCCAGTTGCTGGGCATGATGACCGAGGCGATCCACACGCCCTTTTTGCAGGACCGTTTCCTCGGCATCGAGAACGCGCGCTATGTGTTCGACACGATGCGCGATCTGGGCGAGGAATTGAGCATCACCCCCGGCGGCCGCATCGAGCGCCGCGCGCAGGAGGTGCTGGCGCAGGCGCAGGCCATGCTGGAAGAGATCGAGGCGATCGGCCTGCCCGCCGCCATCGGGCGCGGCCAGTTTGCCGATATTGCCCGCCAGAGCGATGGCGGCAAGGGGCTGGCGGGCGTGGTGACGCGGGCCGAGGGCTATTTCAACCCCTTCCCCGAACTGATGCTGCCGGAGAGTCTGGAAGGAGGCCCGGCGTGAGCAACTCCGCCAAGACCAACATCGTGCGCCCCTATGGCGATACGCTGGACGATGGCCGCGTCCAGATGAGCTTCACCCTGCCCGTGCCGCACAGCGAGGAGGCCAAGGAGGCCGCCCGCCAATTGGCGCTGAAAATGGGGCTGGATGATCCCGCCGTGGTCCATGCCGCGCCGATGGGGCCCGATTTCACGCTGTTCGTGGTCTATGGCCAGTGTCGCCACAGCATCGACATGGACACGATCACCGTCGACCAGCCCGAGTTCGAAGTGCTCGACAAGGCGGCGATCGACGCGCTGATTGCCGACAGCCTTGGCCGCAAGCTGGTGGTGGTGGGCGCCTGCATCGAGACCGACGCGCATACTGTGGGCATCGACGCGATCATGAACGCCAAGGGCTTCAACGGCCACAAGGGGCTGGAAAGCTATCACGAGGTGCGCGCCGTCAATCTGGGCGCGCAGGTGGACAGCGCGGATCTGGTGCGCCGCGTGATCGCGGAACGCGCCGATGTGCTGCTGGTATCGCAGGTGGTGACGCAGAAGGACATCCATGTGGTGAACCTGCGCCGCCTGCGGCAGGAACTGGACCGCGCGGGGCTGGGTCAGGATCTGATCGTGGTGGCGGGCGGGCCGCGCATCACGCATGAACTGGCGCGCGAACTGGGCTATGATGCGGGCTTCGGCCCCGGGTCCTATGCCGAGGATGTGGCCAGCTTTGCCATGCAGGAATGGCTGCGCCGGCATGGTCATCAACGGGGTCGCCAAAGAGGAGAACGCCCATGAGCGAGACACCGCGTGTCACCCTGCGCCTGCGCATCGCCGCGCATGATGCGCATTACGCGGGCGGGCTGGTCGATGGCGCGCGCATGTTGCAACTGTTTGGCGATGTCGCCACCGAACTGTTGATCCGCCACGATGGCGACGAGGGCCTGTTCGTGGCCTATGACAGCGTGGAGTTCCTCGCTCCCGTGCATGCGGGCGACTATATCGAGGCCAGCGGCATCATCACCCGCGTGGGCACCACCAGCCGCGCGATGCGTTTCGAGGCGGTGAAGGTGATCGCCAGTGCCGGTTTGCCCGACCAGCCTTCGGCCTGCGATGTGCTGGCCGCCCCCGTGGTGGTGTGCCGCGCCTCGGGCACGTGTGTTGTGCCCGCCGCGCTGCAGAGGGCGCGCGGATGAGCCCGCTGATCATCACCGTCGCGCTCACCGGCGCGGAAGTGACGCGCCAGCAGCAGCGCGCCCTGCCGATCACCCCCGACGAGATCGCCGCCAGCGCGGAGGCTTGCGCCAAGGCGGGCGCGGCGATGGTGCATGTCCACGCCCGCCGCCCCGATGGCACGCCCTCGCAGGACGCCGAGGTTTATGCCGAGATCATCGCCAAAATCCGCGAGCGTTGCGACATTATCGTGCAGGTTTCCACTGGCGGCGCCGTGGGCATGAGCGCGGACGAGCGGCTCGCCCCTGTGCAGCTTCGCCCCGAAATGGCGACGCTCAGCATGGGCAGCGTCAATTTCGGGGATGATGTGTTCCTCAACACGCCGCAGGATATGCGGCACTATCTCGCCACGATGCAGAGCCTTGGCGTGGCGCCGGAGTTTGAGATTTTCGACACCGGCATGCTGGCAACGCTCAACCGCTGGGTGAAAAAAGGGCTGGTGGCGCCCGCGCCTTTGCATGTCGATTTCGTGCTGGGCATGGCGGGCGGCATGGCGGCCAATGGCGCCACGCTGGCCTATCTCCTGGGGCAAGTGCCACAGGGGGCAAGCTGGTGCGTGGCGGGGATCGGCGCGGCGCAATTGCCGATGGCGGCGCTGGCCGTGGCGCAGGGGGGCCATGTGCGCGTGGGGTTTGAAGACAATATCTTTTACCGCAAGGGCGAACTGGCCAGCGGCAACGAGCAACTGGTGGCGCGCATCGCCCGCCTTGCCGCCGAGCATGACCGCCCGCTGGCCACGCCCGATCAGGCGCGCGCGATTCTGGGCATTGCCGCGCGGTGAGGCAAATCGCCGTATTGTGATCCAGACGGGTGACAGGCGGTGGCGATGGGCGTAGGGTCTCGCCCAAGATGAGCCTGTTGCGCACCTCGATCCTGCGTCAACCCTTGCTGGCCGCGCTGCTGGTGGCGCTGGCGCTGGCGATGCGCGCGCTGGTGCCTGCGGGCTACCGGATCGAAGGATCGACCCGCGCGATCACCGTGTCGATCTGCGCCGAATCTTTGGGCCAGAAGCTGGTCCAGACCCTCGCGCTGCCCGCCAAACCGTCCGACGTGAACAAGGCGCGGGCCGACAGCCCCTGCGCCTTCACCGTTCTGGCCCACGGCGCCAGCGGCGCGGTGGCGGGCTTTGCCGCGCTGGTCTTGCTGTTTCTTGCTGCTCTGGTTCCTGCGCCGCCCCTTCCCGCGGCGCTGTGCCGGATTGCCTATGGGCGCCCGCATCCGCGCGGACCGCCGCGCCGCTGAACCCGATTGTTGCAACATCGGCTGGTCGGCGCGTGGCGCACCTTCCCCATGTCGCGCGCCGGTCCATGCCCAAATCTATCTTCTGGAGAATGCCCGATGACCCGTTCCTTTGCTCTGGCCGCGCTGTTGGCCCTTGCTTCTGCCACACCCGCGCTGGCTCACGCCGGCCATGACCACCACAAAGCCACCGGTCAGGTGATGGTGATGGATGCCTGGGCGCGCGAAACCGCCCCCGCGCAGGCCAATGGCGGCGCCTTTATGACCATCATGAACCACGCCGCCGCGCCCGACCGGCTGATCTCGGGCGGATCGCCCGCCGCCGCCAAGGTGGAACTCCACACGATGAGCATGGATGGCGGCGTGATGCGGATGCGCCAGTTGACCGACGGCATCGCGATCCCCGCCAATGGCATGGTCGAATTGAAGCCGGGCGCGATGCACATCATGCTGATCGGCCTCAAGGGCCCGCTCAAGAAGGGCGAGACGGTCAAGCTCGTGCTGCGCTTTGAAAAGGCGGGCGCGGTGCGGCTGGATGTGCCGGTGCGCGGGATTGGCGAGATGGCTGCCCAGAAGATGGATATGAATCATGGCGCCCACTAAAGACAAGAAAGGCAATCCGCTGGGCTGGGCGCTGGGGCTGGTCGCGGTGATCGCCTTTGCGCTGGGCGCGGCGATCTATGGCGGGGGTGGCACCAAGCCCGCCCCGCAGGCCAGCGGCACGCAATTGGGCGGCGATTTCGCGCTGACCTCCAGCGCTGGCCAGCGCTTCACCCTCGCCAATCTGGGGGGCAAGCCCTACGCCATCTATTTCGGCTATACCCGCTGCCCCGATGTCTGCCCCACCAGTCTGGCGCGGTTGGCGCGGCTGCGGGCCAAGCTGGGCAAGGATGGCGAGAAATTCGCGATCCTGTTCGTTTCGGTGGACCCTGATCGCGACAAGCCCGCCGACATTGGCCGCTATGTCACACTGTTCGACACGCCGATCATCGGGCTGACCGCCAGCGAGAAGGAACTGGCGCCGGTGCTCAAATCCTATGGCATTTTCGTGCAGAAAGTGCCGCAACCGGGTGGCGAATATACGGTGGACCACACGGCGGCGACCTATCTGATGGATGCCAAGGGCGGCTTTGTCGACACGATCAACCATGACGAGGCCGATGGCGTCGCGCTGGACAAGCTGAAAAAGCTGATCGCCTGAAAAGTCGGGCGCTGGAAAAGTCGGGCGGGGCGATGTCGTGCTATCACCCCGCCCGCCGGAATGTTCCCGCCGCCCTCCATCATCCGCATCAGGGTCGCTAAGACACGGGAAGGGACCGGCTCGCCGCTCCGGTTTATCTGTCCCGCAGGGGGCAGACGGAGACGCTTTAGGCCAGCCTTGCCGCGCCCGCACGTTACAAGCATTGATAGGAAGCGCGGCTAACAGCATTTGTAACTGTTCGCGCGGCGGGCGCGGAGCCAGAGCAATCGTGTGCTGCACGATGTTTTGCCTTTTCCCTTGCCCGCGCTGGCCGCCTTCGCCGATAGTGCGCGCGGGGCAACAGGGGGCAGCCGGATGCGACGGGCTTGGGCAGTATGGATGGCGGGCGGTGCGCTGGCTGTGGCGACACCGGCGCTGGCGCAAAGCTTCGATCTGGCCGCGCGCATCATGGCCGAGGCGCAGGCCCCCCATAACACCGAGGGGCAGGCCGAGGCGGCGCGCGTGCTGGCGCTGAAAGCGGCGGTGGATGCCGCGCCTGCCCGCGCGCTGACCCCCACGCAACGCCTAACGACGGAGCGCCTGCTGGTCGAAGGGCTAGCGGTTGTTGCGGCGAACAAGGTCAAGGCGACCGAAGGTCGCGCGGCGGTGGCGCGCGGCATGGCGCTGGCCAAGGCGCAAGGGTTGGAGCAGAGCGAGGACTATGCCGCTTTGCTCAGCGCGGCGGCGGAGCTGGAATTTCAGGCCGATGGCGTGGCGGCGGGCTTGTCGCTGGCGGAGCAGGCCGATGCGCTATGGGTTCGCCTCTATGGTGAGCATAGTGCGCAGCGCAGCCTGACCAAGGGGATCGCGGGGAACTTGCTCAACCGGATGGGGCGCCAGCGCGAGGCGATGGCCGCCTTTACCGAGGCCACGCGCGAGGAAGCGCAGGGCCGCTATGCCGCTGCCTATGTCGAAGCGCTGGTGGGTCTGGCGCAGGCGGCCAGCGGGCTAGGTGAGGAGGATCTGTCGATCGATACCTATCTGCGCGCGCGCGAGGCTGGCCACCGGCTGTTGCCGCCCGATGCGCAGGGGATCGGCATGATCGAATCCGAACTGTCGGTGCATCTGGCCAATGCCTACCGGCTGAGCGAGGCGGAGCCGGTAGGTCGTGCGGCGGTGGACTTCTTCCGGCGCACCACGGGGGATACATCGTTCGACACGGCGGCGGCGCTCAAGAATTATGGCTATGTGCTGAGCAAGGCAGGCCGCTGGGGCGAGGGTGAGGCGGTGCTCCGGCAAGCCCATGCCATCCTGTCCGACCCGCAGGCGCATGTGCGCCAGATCAGCATCCGCGCCGATACGCTCAAATTGTTGGGTCAGGTGCAGAGCATGGTGGGCCGTCATGCGGATGCCATTGCCAGCTATGATGCGGCGCTGATCCTGCTGGAACAGGGCAAGCGCATTCCGATTCTGGCTTCCGACATCCATATCTACAAGGCCGAGGCGCTGGCGGGGCTGGAGCAATGGGATGCGGCGCTGGTGGCGGTGGAGGCGGCGATGATCCCCGCCCGCAAGGCCACCCCGCTCTATTCCTTCTTCCGCCTGCGGGCCGAATTGCTGCATGCGCTGGTGCTGGCGCGGCTGGGGCGGGCGCAGGAGGCATGGGCCAAGGCGGAGCCGGTGGCGCGCGCGATGGAGCAGCGTCTGGCCGATCCGCGCCTGACACTGGATGCCCGCGCGGCGCAACAGGCGATCTATCGCACGGGCTTTTCCCAGTTGGTCGATATTGCCCATGCCACCGGCCATGACGAGGAAGCCTTCCGCGCCGCGCAAATGGCGGCGCTGACCGAGATCTCGGTGTCGGGTCAGGCATTGGCGACGCGGGTGGCGGGCGAGGCGGTGCGGGTGATGCAGCA
>DDES01000213.1:0-209 GCA_002336765.1 Novosphingobium sp. UBA1948
CGGAGGCTACCCCCCCCCCTGACCCTACTTCAAAACCTCCGCCGCCAGCGCCTCGGCCAGCTTGATCCCGTCCACCGCCGCCGAGAGGATTCCGCCAGCATAGCCAGCCCCTTCGCCGCCCGGATAGAGGCCGCGCGTATTGAGCGATTGCAGATCCTTGCCGCGCGTGATGCGCACCGGCGAAGAGGTGCGGGTTTCCACGCCGGTCA
>DDES01000213.1:228-34773 GCA_002336765.1 Novosphingobium sp. UBA1948
CAGCGCCTCGCGGATGGCGTCCAGCACATAGGGCGGCAGGCAGGCGGAAAGGTCGGTGAGTTTCACCCCCGGTTTATAGCTGGGGATGACCGATCCGAACTCACCCGCCGAGGCCTGCCCTTTCAGGAAATCGCCCACCTTCTGGCCCGGCGCGCTGTAATCCGCCCTGCCCGCCACATAGGCCGCGCTTTCCCAGCGCCGTTGAAAGGCCACGCCTGCCAGAGGGTCGGCGCCATAATCCTTGGCCGGATCGACGGTGACGACCAGCCCCGAATTGGCGTTGAATTCCGCGCGCGAATACTGGCTCATGCCGTTGGTGACGACGCGGCCTTCTTCGCTGGTGGCGGCCACCACGCGCCCGCCGGGGCACATGCAAAAGCTGTAGACCGCACGCCCGTTGCTGGCCTGATGCGCGAGGGCATAGGCGGCAGGGCCAAGGATCGGGTTGCCCGCATTGGCGCCATAGCGCGCGCGGTCGATCCAGCTTTGCGGATGCTCGATGCGCACGCCGATGGCGAAGGGTTTCGGCTCCATAAACACGCCGCGCGCGTGCAGCGCCTCGAATGTGTCGCGCGCCGAATGGCCCACCGCCATGATGCAATGGCGCGCGGGGATGTAGCTCTCCGCGCCATCAACCGTGCTTACGCAATGCAGGCCTTGCAATTGGCCATCGCGAATGTCGAAATCCACCACGCGGGTCTGGAAGCGGTATTCGCCGCCCAGTTGCTCGATCGTCTCGCGCATGCTCATCACCATGGTGACGAGGCGGAACGTGCCGATATGGGGATGCGCTTCCCACAGGATATCGTCGGGGGCGCCCGCCTTCACGAATTCCGTCAACACCTTGCGCGACAGATGGCGCGGATCCTTGATGCGGCTGTAGAGCTTGCCGTCGGAGAAAGTGCCCGCCCCGCCCTCGCCGAATTGCACGTTGGATTCGGGCGTCAGCTCGTGGCGGCGCCACAGGCCCCACGTATCCTTGGTGCGCTCGCGCACCGCCTTGCCGCGCTCCACAATAATCGGCTTGAGCCCCATCTGCGCCAGAATCAGCGCCGCCAGAAGCCCGCAAGGACCAGCTCCGATCACCACGGGCCGCTCCCCCGCCCAGCCTTCAGGCGCGCGCACGGGGAACTTGTAGCCCGTATCGGGCGCGACCCGCACATGGTCGTCCGCCTCAAAGCGTGCCAGCACCTCGGCCTCGTCCGCCACCTCCAGATCGAAGACATAGACCAGCTTGATCGCCGCCTTCTTGCGCGCATCGTTACCCCGCCGCACCAGATGGGTGCGCAACAGGCGTTCCGGCGTGATACCCAGCCTTGCGCAAATGGCGGGCTCGATCGCTTGCGGTTCATGGTCGAGCGAGAGAGTAAGGTCTGAAAGGCGGATCATGCGCGTCCCATAGGCGCAAATCAGCGCGCGCGAAACACCCAGCGTTTGAGCACCAGATAATTGAGCACCACCACGCCCAAGGTCGTCACCGCGCCCGCAGTATAGGGATTGGCGATGAAATGCGACACCAGCGCGAGGCCCGCCAGATTGACCAGATAATTCCCCGCATAGGACAGGGCGAAACGCAGCTTGGCAGGCCCTGCGCCGATGAACACGCCACGCGAATAGGTGAGATAGTTGAACCCCGTGCCCATCACATAGCCGATGGCCTGCGCCTCATAACGCCCCTGCCCCAGCCACAGCAGCGCGGCATAAAGCCCGTAGCCAAAGGCCGTGTTGATGCCGCCCGCCACCAGATAGCGCAGGACTTCCCATGCGCGGGTCGACAAGAACGGGCTAGCCATCAATAGCCGTCCGGAAAGTTCACCCGCTCGCGCTCATGCACCAGCGGGGTCTGGCGGGTGCGTTCGGATATCTGGCGGATATGGTCACCCATCAGCCCGATGAAGCCGAACAACAGCGCAAACTGGAACTGCATCACGCTGCCGATCAGCCAGCCCGCAATGGGGCGACCGGTGAAGAAGGCAATCGCCCCGCCCACCAGCATCATCAGCGCCAGCAACACGCCCACCACGCCAAGATAGAGCGGAAAGCGCAGCAGGCGCTTGGACGATCCCGTCAGCCCCGC
This sequence comes from Novosphingobium sp. UBA1948, assembly GCA_002336765.1. Lineage (GTDB taxonomy): Bacteria > Pseudomonadota > Alphaproteobacteria > Sphingomonadales > Sphingomonadaceae > Novosphingobium. The sequence goes on from DDES01000213.1 coordinate 2,306, forward strand.
CACGGCGAAATCGAGCAGGGTGAAGAAATTGTTGTTCGACTTGCCCCGCGCGCGCGGCGGACGAACATAGGGGATGGTTTCCAGCGGGAAGCCGGTTTCCACCAACAGCCCGCGATAGAAAGGCTCCGGCTCGTTGAGCGCCTTGATCGCATCGACCACGCGGCGGCTGTAAAGGCCAAAGCCGGTAGCGTTGGGAATGGTCTGGAAATCGCCGAAGTTCTTGGCCATCCAATAGGAAATCGAGCGGATGGTGGAGAGGATCAGTCCGCTCTCCTCCGCCTCGCGCACGCCCAGCACGATATCGGTGCCTGCCTGCCAGCGGCGGACGAATTCGGGCAAAAGGTCGGGGCTGTCCTGAAAATCGGCACACATGCCAATTACGGCGCGGCCCCGCGCGGCGTAAATCCCATGCGTGGGCGAGCGCATCTGGCCGAAATTGCGGGTGTTGATGATGAGGCGGATGCGCGGATCGGCAGCACACATCGCGCGGATGATCTCCACCGTGCGGTCAGTCGATTCATTGTCGATGAAAATGATATCAAAGCTGACGCCCGTCGTCTCCATCTGGGCGATGACGGCGGCGGCTATGACCTGCGCGTTCAGTTCCTCGTTGCGGCAGGGGATGACGATGGAAACGTCGGGAACATCGAAACTCATGCCTGTTGTCCTGCCAGAAAATCGAGCGTTTCGGCCAGCGCCACGCGCAGCGGAACGGGAGAAATACCGTATTGGCGCAGCAAAGCGTCATAGGCCTCGCCATCGCCGTGATAGATGTCGCTGGCCGGATCGGTGATGGCCGCGCGCTCCACGCTGACGCCTTCCACCAGCGCGGCGACTTCGCCAGCCACCTGTTCCAGTTCGAGCGGGGTGCCGCCGCTGTCGAAGCGGGTCACGCCTTTCCCCTCCAGCATCAGCGCGAAAACCAGCCCCATCACCTCGCGGATCGCGGCATAGGCGCGCACCACACGCTTGGGCGCGCGCACCATGATCGGGCGCCCGGCCAGCGCGTCAAGCATAAAGCTGGCGATGGCATAGGCCTGCGGCTTGTTGATGCGCGGGCCGGCCAGCGCATAGAGGCGGGCGATGACAGCGCTCTGGCTGGACTGCTCCGCCCAGCTTGCGAAGCTATCCTCGTCCTCGCGCTTCATCGCGCCATAGAGCGCCATGGCAGGGCGGGGATCATCCAGCTTCGCCGCCGCGCCGCTGCTGGCCACGAAAATCGCCTGCGCGCCAATCGGCCCCAAAGCGTTTAGCACCGTGTTGCGGATGGCATCATTGGCGGCGCGATACTCCGCCTCGTCCATCGCCTCGGCGCGATCCTTGGTCAGGAAAGCGGTGTGCAGCACAAGGGTCGGCTCTTGGGGCAACCACGCCATATCGGCCAGCGGGCGCTGCAACACCGGCGTGCCGTCCGACAGGCGCAGCGTTCGCGTGGTGGAGCCGAAAGCCCGCACGCGCTTGCCGAAATCCTCCCCCAGCGCGGCGCCCAGCAAGTCGAGCGTGGCCAGCCCCAGCCAGCCCCCCGCGCCGGTGATGACAATGCGCCGCCCGTCGGCCTTCAGCGCCTCGGCAACCGCCTGCTCAAGCATGATGCCCTGCCAGCACCGCCTCGGTCAGCTTGCCAAAGCAATCGAAGCTGTCCTCAGGCGCCACATAATCGGCATGGGCATAGCCATAGGTGACGAAGAGGAAATCCATCCCCGCATCCTCGGCCACCTGATGGTCGATCTCGCTGTCGCCAATGAACAGACATTCGCGCGGCGCCGCGCCGATCTGCGCCAGCACAGCGTCCAGCATATCGGGCGCGGGCTTGGGGCGCAGGCCCTCGCGCTGGCCCACAACGGCGGTGAACAGCCCGCCCAGCCCCGTATCGCGCAGCACGTTCTCGATCAGGTTCTGCGGCTTGTTCGAACAGATCGACAAACCATGGCCCGCCTGCGCCAAGCGGGCAAGGCCGCCCGCCACATGGGGAAACAGCGTTGCCGCGCTGGTTTGCAGCAAGGCATAGCGGCGGCGGAACTCGGCAATTTCGGCATCGGGATCGCCGCAAGCCTCGCCCAGCAAGGCCGCCACCATCTTCGCCCCGCCCACGCTCATCCACGGGCGGGCCGCATGCACATCGAGCGCAAGATCGCTGCCCCGTTCAGCCAGCATGCCGCCCAGAATCTCGCAGCAAATGGCGCAGCTATCCACCAGCGTGCCATCAAGATCGAAGATAAGGTGTTTACGCATCCCGCCGCGTGTAGAGCATCGTGCAAAAAAGTGGGAACCGGTTTTTTGCAAAAAACGATGCGACCCCACAAAAATCAGCGAAGAGTTGCGCAGGGTGCCATAGCCTCGGCTAGTTCCTCGTCAGACAGGAAGGGCGAGAGATCCTCCAGCGGCGCGGAGACCATCGAACCATCGGGCAGACGGCGGCTCGAGAGCTTGGGCTCGAACTGCTGCGCCTTGTCGATCATCACCTCGCAAAGCTGCGGCCCGTCGCTGTCCAGCGTGGCGCGGATGGCGGCGGCCAGATCGCCGTCCTTCTCCGCCTTGCGCGTGGGCAGGCCGAAACCGGCGGCAAGGCGCGCGAAATCAGGGAAAGTCAGGCCCGAATCCGGCCCGCAGCCCACCGAGAAGCCTTGGAAATGCGCGACTTGGCTTTGGCGGATCGAGTGATAGCCATCGTTGTTGAGCACAAAGGTCTTGATCGGCAGATTGCAGCCCGCGATGGTCTGCAACTCCTGAATGTTCATCATGATCGAGCCATCGCCCGCAAGGCAGATGATACGCTTTTGGGTGCCGGAACCAGCTTTGGCCGCATGATAGGCGCCGATCGCGGCGGGCAGATCATAGCCCATGCTGGCGCAGCCGCTGTTGGTATACAGCCGCTGGCCCTGCTTCAGATCGGCGCATTGGAAGATGGTGACGCAGGCCGTGCCATCGCCCGAGACGATGATATCGCCCTCGTCCAGCTCGCGGAACAAAGCCTCGCCGAACACATAGGGGTTGATCGGGCCCGTCTTGCTGCGCATCGCGTCGCGCACGGTGGGGTATTTGGCGCTGCGGGCGCGGCTGCGCGCGACATAGGCGGCACGCTGCTCCGCGCCTTGCGCGGGCACGCCCACGGCATCGACGGCGGCAAAGAAATCGCGCAGATCGGCGTGGATCGGGCGGTGCAGCTTCAGCGTCGGCTTGCCCAGCTCGGCGGCGTCAATATCCACCATCGCGATGCGCGCATTGCGGGCAAAGGCCAGCCAGTTATAGCTGATCTGGCGGATGTTGAGACGGCTGCCCAGCACCAGCAGATAGTCGGCGGACTGCACGGCAAAATTGCCGCCACGGTCGCCCACACTGCCCGGACGGCCGACATAAAGCGGATGGGCATTGGGCAGCGCATCATGCGCGTTCCAGCCCGTCACGACCGGCGCGCCCAGCTTCTCGATCAGCGCCAGAAAGCGCTCATGCGTGTTCGACAGGCGCACACCCGCGCCCACAAACACCACGGGCCGCTCCGCCGCGCAGAATTCCGCCAGCACGGTGCCAACTTCCGCTTCCAGCGCCGCACCGGTCAGCGCGCCCTGCTCGGCGGCATTGTTGGGTGCTAGCCATTCGGCGGCGGTATCCGCATCCGATGCCGGATCAAACCCAGCCAAAGCATCGGGATCAACGGGCGCCGCCTGAACGTCGATAGGAACGTCGATCCACACCGGCCCGGGCCTTCCGCGCGTCGCCAGATAGAACGCCTTTTCCACCACGCGGCGGGCATCCTTGGGATCCTGCAACACCACGGCATATTTGGTGACAGGCTTGACCATGCCGACAATGTCGACTTCCTGATCGCCCAACTGGCGCAGCGGGATATGCGGGAAATTGCCCGCGATCGTCTCGCGCTTCACCTGACCCGACACCACGATCATCGGGATCGAGTCGACATAGGCGCCATAGACGCCGTTGAGCGTGTTCACCCCGCCCGGCCCCGTGGTGACATTCACCAGCGCCGGAACGCCCGACAGGCGCGCATAGCTTTCCGCCGCGATGGCGCTGGCCTGCTCATGGTGGTTGAACACCTTGGCAAGGCCCGCCTCGCGCCCGAAAGCATCGTTGAGATGCATCGCGCCGCCGCCGGTCAGCATGAAGCAATGGCGAACGCCCCGCTCGACAAGCAGGCGCGCGATCAGGTCGGCAACACGGATCATCTCGGCCATGAGGGGTTACGCAGGCTCGCTGGCTTTGAGGCCGGCGGCGCGTGCCTCCATCATGGCGATGCGGGTGGCGTCTTCCTCGGCAATGCCGCGATAGAAGTCGCGCTTGTTCTGGAGCCAGAGCAGTTCGAACTCGATGGCCAGATCCATGCCCGCTTCCGCGCGGCCATCCTTCACCACGGCAGCATCGAACACCACCTTGCGGGTTTCGAAACGGTCGAGGCGACGGTCGCGCGCGTCCGACAGCAAGGGGATCGAGGTCGGCGCGACGCCGCCGCCCACCACCAGTTCCACCCCGCGCGCGGCGGCCACCTCGGCCACCTGGTTGACATAACCGGCCATCTCGTCACTGTTCACGAAGCTGCGGTCATGGCCCAGCGAACCGGCGAAATCGACGCGGCCGAACACAAAGCCGACATTGCCAGCCTGCGCCACTTCGCCCAGCGTCTCGATGGTGGTGAAGGTGGCATGGGTTTCCACGTTGAACAGGAAGCTCATGTCGGCCTGCTCGTCCTTGGGGAACACCTTGTCCTTGGCGGCGATGAATTTGGACAGCGCATAGGGCGTCTCGACCATCGGGGCGATGATGAAGTCCACCCCATACTGGCGCGCCTCTATCAGATCGCGCACCGCCTCGCAGCCACCGATCTTGAGCGCAACCTTGAGACCCGCACGACGGGCCAGCTCTAACAGACGCAGGAATTCGTCCGAACGGGTACCCTCCGCCTCGAACTCGGCCTTCACGGCGACAAAGCCATAGCTCTCGCGACCCTTGGTCAGGATGGCCAACATGCGTTTTTCGTATGCGTTCACGTCTTGCCCTCTTTGGCTGGTTACGACCCCGCCAGATTCCCCGGCCAATATCGCTGGCCCCAAAATTTACGACTTAGCCGATCCGTAATGATCCGCAAGAAAAACGCGAATCTGCTCGGCGGTATAGGCCAGATGATCCGACGTCAAACCGGGATAGAGACCCAACCAGAAAGTATGGGTCGTCACCAGATCGGCATTGGCCAGATCGCCCACCACGCGCACATTGCGGCCCTTCATATAGGGCTGGTGCAGCAAATTGCCGCCGAACAGCAGGCGCGTGCCGATCTTCTGCTCGTTGAGAAACTCGACCAGCGCCTCGCGGTTCACGCCGCTTTCGGGGCGGATCGTAACCGGATAGCCGAACCAGCTCGGCTCGCTGCGCGGCGTGGCCTTGGGCAGGATGAAGATATCCTCGAAGGGCGTGAGCAACTCGGTCAGCGCGGCGAAATTGCGGGCGCGGTCGGCGATAAAGCCGTCCAGACGCGCCAATTGCGCCAGACCAACGGCCGCCTGCATATCGGTGATCTTCAGGTTATAGCCGACATGGCCATAGGTATACTTGTGGTCATAACCATGCGGCAGCGTGCCCAGCTTGCGGTTGAAACGCTTGCCACAGGTGTTGTCCTGCCCCGGCGCGCACCAGCAATCGCGGCCCCAGTCGCGGATCGATTCGACCACACGCTTGAGGCGCGGCTTGTCGGTGAACACCGCGCCGCCCTCGCCCATGGTGATGTGGTGCGCAGGATAGAAGCTCAGTGTGCCCAGATGGCCGAAGGTGCCCACCGGCTTGCCGTCATAGGTGGCGCCCAGCGCGTCGCAGGTGTCTTCCACGACCCACAGGTTGTACTTCTCGGCAACGCGCATCACCTCGGCAATGTCGAAAGGGTTGCCAAGCGTATGGGCGATCATGATGGCGCGGGTCTTGTCCGACACCGCCGCCTCGATCATCTCGGGCTTGATGTTGTAGGTCGGGATGTCGCAATCGACGAAAACCGGCGTCAGGCCATATTGCAGCGAGGGGTTCACCGTGGTCGGGAAGCCGGTGGCGACGGTAATGACCTCGTCGCCCGCCTTCAACGCATCGCCGCGGTGGTAATGCGAGGTAAGCGCGGCCAGTGCCAGCAGATTGGCCGAAGATCCCGAATTGGTGGTCAGCGCATGGGCCACGCCCAGCCGAGCCGCCAGCGCGGTTTCAAACTCGGCGTTATAGCGCCCCGTGGTCAGCCACAGATCAAGGCTGGCATCCACCAGATTGCGCATTTCGGGCGCGCCGACCACCTTGCCCGACACCGGCACCACGCTCTCGCCCGCCACGAAGGGCCGCGCGCTGTGATGGCGGCGGGCATATTCCTCGGACAGGCCAAGGATCGCCTCGCGCAGGGCGCTTTCATCGGCATCTTTCACCAAATCGGCCAATTGTGTCTGCAGTGGCTGGCTGTTCAGAGGGTTTGTCATCGCAAGAATCACATCCGATCAGGATTGATGAAAGGCGCCGCGATAGTCGGCAATCTGCTGGTTGGAAAGGGCGCGCGCATCCTCGCCACCCGCCTGCCCCTTGTGCCATGCCACGATGCGCCGCAAAGCCTCTTCCAGCCCCCACGCGGGGCGCCAGCCGAGCGCGCTGCGGGCCTTGGCGCAATCGAGCTTGAGGATCTTGGCTTCATGCGGGCCGGAGGGTGCGTCGGGCTTGTCCCAGCCGATGCCGCCCCACGCGGCGCAGATACGGTCCGCGATCCAGTCCACGGGCTGCGTATCATCGTCGGCGGGGCCGAAATTCCATGCCTCGGCGGCCCATTCCTGCCCGCTCGCCAAACTCTCGGCAATCAACAGATAGCCGCCCAGCGCTTCGAGCACATGCTGCCACGGACGGATCGCGGCGGGATTGCGGATCATTGGCCGCTCGCCCGCCACCAGCGCGCGGATGATATCGGGCACGAGGCGGTCCAGCGCCCAATCGCCCCCGCCAATCACATTGCCCGCCCGCACCGAAGCCAGCAACGGCCCGCCTGCGGTCGAAAAGAAGCTGCGCCGATAGGCCGCGATCACGATCTCGGCCGCGCCCTTGCTGGCCGAATAGGGATCATGCCCGCCCATCGGATCACTCTCGCGATAGGGCCACACCCATTCGCGGTTTTCATAGGCCTTGTCGCTGGTGATGCAGACGATGGCCTTCAAATCCTTGGCGCGGCGGCAGGCGTCGAGCACATGCACCGTGCCCTGCACATTGGTGGCAAACGTCTCCACCGGAATGTCGTAGGAGAGGCGCACCAGAGGCTGCGCGGCCAGATGGAACACCACCTCCGGATCGGCGCGGCGCACCGCCTCCTCAACCACGCCCATATCGCGGATATCGCCCTCGATATGGGTAACAAGCTCGTCGATCCGCGCTTGCCGGAACAGGCTGACCTCCTCGGCGGGCAGCGACAGGCCCGTAACCTTCGCCCCCATCTGGAGCAGCCACAGCACCAGCCAGCTCCCCTTGAAGCCGGTATGCCCCGTGACCAGCACACGGCGGCCAGCCCAGAAAGCGGGATCGTGCGAGACGGGCATCAGCTTACCACTTCTTCCAGGGCGCCTTGCCGGCGGCCCACAGGCGCTCAAGATGTTGCTTGTCGCGCAACGTATCCATCGGTTGCCAGAAACCCTCGTGGCGGAAGCCCATCAGCTCGCCGCTCTTGGCCAAGGTTTCGAGCGGGTAATCCTCCCACACCGTTTCCGGCCCGTCGATCAGATCGACCACCGAAGGATCGAGGATAAAGAAACCACCGTTGATCAGGCCGCCCTCGCTGATCGGCTTTTCCTTGAAATCCATTACCGCATCGCCATCAAACTCCAGCGCGCCAAAGCGGGCGGGCGGCACCACGGCGGCAATCGTCGCCTTCTTGCCATGGGCGCGGTGGAAGGCCAGTTCGGCGGTGATATCGATATCCGACACGCCATCGCCATAAGTGAAGCAGAAAGGCTCGCCATCATCCAGAAACCGCCGCACGCCCCACAGGCGCCCGCCGGTCTGCGCGGTGGGGCCGGTGTCCACCAGCGTCACGCGCCACGGCTCGCTCTTGGCCTCGTGCACTTCCATGCGGTTGTTGGCGAGATCGAGCGTGACATCAGCCGAATGCAGGAAGTAGTTCGCGAAGAACTCCTTGATCATATAGCCGCGATAGCCAAGGCAGATGATGAAATCCTGCACACCATGCGCGGCATAGATCTTCATGATGTGCCACAGGATGGGCATGCCGCCCACTTCCACCATCGGCTTGGGCCTGACAGAGGTTTCCTCGCCCAGTCGCGTGCCAAGGCCACCTGCCAGAATAACCGCTTTCGTCACTTGCATTCCCCGCACAAGATCAAGGCAACGGGTCATCATGCAACCCTATGCGCGAGGCACTTAGGGTAAAGGCTGGGGACGGTCAACGCCGCCGGATTTTGCCGTGCCATAGGGACTTGCGCGAGCGACTGACACGGATGATAGTAAGCCCCATGAGCATCGCATCCGTCCTCGCCCCGCTGCTGCTGGCGCAAAGCGCCGCAGCCCCCGCCACCACGCCCGCCACACCGGCGCCGGTAACCCCGATGACCCCCGATGTCGTCGCCAGCTATGACTCCGTGCTGCCCGAGGCCGATTTCATCCGCCGCGAGGCGATGGTGCCGATGCGTGACGGTACCAAGCTCTACACCGTGTGGGTGATGAAAAAGGGCACGCAAAACGCGCCGATCCTGCTCTCGCGCTCGCCCTACAACGCCCATAACGACGCCTATCGCACCAAGAGCCAGCGCATCGTCGATATTGTGCCGGTGATGGATGTGGAATTCGTCGAGGATCATTACATCCGCGTGTATCAGGACATCCGCGGCCTCCACCGTTCCGAGGGCGAGATGGTGATGAACCGGCCCATCGCCGGCCCGCTCAACCCCACCGGCATCGATGAATCGACCGACGCCTATGACACGATCGCGTGGCTGGTGAAGAACATTGCCGAGACCAATGGCAAGGTGGGTATCATCGGCTCGTCCTACCTCGGCTTCACCGCGCTGGCCGCCGAGATCAACCCGCATCCCGCGCTCAAGGCCGCCGTGCCCGAAAGCCCGATGGTCGATGGCTGGATGGGCGACGACTGGTTCCACAACGGCGCCTTCCGCGTCACCGCTTTCGACTATGCGCTGGGCCAGTCGACCGGCAAGGGCGATGCGGGCGCGGGAATCGCGCGCGGGGCGGGCGATGACTATGCCGCCTATCTGGCCGCCGGCAGCGCGGGCGATTTCGCCAAGAAATACCGCGTGGATCAGGTGCCCTTCGTGCGCAAGCTGACCGAAAACCCGGCCTATACCGATTTCTGGAGCCTGCAGGCGGTGGACAAATGGCTGGCGGCCAACCCGCTCACCGTGCCCACCATGCTGGAAGTCGGCCAGTGGGATCAGGAGGATTCCTATGGCGCCCCCGCCGTGTGGAACGCCCTGAAAAACCAGCCCTCGGCCAAAGACAAGCTGCATCTGGTGATCGGCCCGTGGCGCCATTCGGGGGCCAACCACTATGGCTATGATCTGGGCGCGCTCAACTTTGCGGGTGACACGGCGAAACAATGGCGCACCCGCTGGGTCAAACCCTTCCTCGACCATTACCTGAAAGACGCGCCCGATCCGCAAACCCCGCGCGTACTCACCTACACCACCGGCCTTGACCAGTGGCAGGCCTCGCCCGACTGGCCGATGGGCAAGCCGGTGCCCTTCTATCTGGGCGCCGCGCGCAGCGCCTCCTTCACCGCGCCCGCCAGCGCGGGCAAGGTCAGCTATATTTCCGATCCGGCCTCGCCCGTGCCCTTTATCCCGCGCCCGATTAGTCTGGGCGATGGCGCGCAGTGGAAGCCGTGGCTGGTGCGCGACCAGCGCTTTGTCGAAGGCCGCCCCGATGTGCTGGGCTTCACCGGCGAAGCTTTGACCAAGCCGGTGCATATCATGGGCGCGCCTGCGGTGGACCTCTATCTGGCCACCAGCGGGACCGACACCGATGTGGTGGTGAAGCTCATCGACATCTATCCCGACGACATTCCCGAAGGCGCGGCGCAAGGCTCCAGGCCCTCGATGGCGGGCTATCAACTGCCGGTGGGGATCGAGATTTTCCGCGGCCGCTATCTTCAGAGCTTTGCCAAGCCTGCCGCGCTGACACCCAACAAGGTCAACCGCTTCCGCTTCACCCTGCCCAATGTGGACCATGTGTTCCTGCCCGGACACAGGATCGCGGTGCAGGTGCAGTCGAGCCTCTTCCCGCTCTATGACCGCAACCCGCAGAGTTTCGTGCCCAACATCTTCTGGGCCAAGCCGGAGGATTACAAGCCCGCGACAATCTCCGTCTCCTATGGCGGCAAGGAAGCGAGCGCGGTGTTCCTGCCAATCGTGCCCTAATCCACCTTGCCCACCCGCAGCGTGGCCAGCGCCGCCAGCACCAGCGTGCCGGCGGCAAAAGCCATCGTCCACACGGGCTGGGCGGGGAAGAACGCATCCATGATCGTGTGCATCACGGTGGCCACCAGCAATTGCGGCAACACGACGAACACATTGAACAGACCCATCGACACGCCCAGCTTGGCCTGCGGCAGGCTGGAGGCGAGGATCGCATAGGGCATGGCGAGGATCGAGGCCCAGCACAGGCCGATGGCCACCTCGCTCACCTGCAACCACGCCGGATCGCGCAGCACCAGATAGGAGCCGAAACCCGCCGCGCCCGCCAGCAGGCACACCGCATGGGTGCGCAGCTTGCCGATGCGGCGCGACAGAAAGGGCAGCACCAGCAGCGCGGCGGGCGCCGCCGTGCCGTTGTAGATCGAGAACAGGCGACCAACGTAATTGGCCGCTTGCTGGTACTCGGGGCTGGCCGGATCCGTGGCGCCGAAGAACACCTGTGCCACCACCGGCGTGGTGTAAATCCACATGATGAACAGCGCCGACCAACTGAAAAACTGCACCAGCGCAAGGCGCTTCATCAGCGCCGGCATGCCTGCAAAATCGCCCACCACGCTGGACAGCATGGTGACCCGTCCCGCCCGCGCGAACAGCACCGCACCGGCATAGGCCAGCCCATAAGCTGCCAGCAGCCCCGCCAGCAGATAAAGCTCCTTGGCCAGCGCATAATGCAGCACCGCCAACGCCACAGCGGCCCCGCCCGCGATCCATGCCAGCGCCAGAGCCGGATTGCGCGCCGCCAGCGCCTGATCAACGGCGGCAGGCTCGGCCACCTGCTCTCCGAAAGCGGCCATCTCGTCCGGGCTATACTCACGGGTAGACAGCACCGTCCACAGCACAGCCGCCAGCAACGCCGCACCGCCTGCCCAGAAGCTGTAACGCACCGTATCGGGAATCATGCCCTCGGGCGCGACATTGGCCACACCTGCCGCATCGAGCAGCGTGGGAAACAGCGAGCCGACCACCGCGCCCGCGCCAATAAAGGCCGTCTGCACCGCATAGCCCGCCGTATGCTGCTTCTTGTCCAGCATATCGCCGACAAAGGCGCGGAACGGCTCCATCGCGATATTGAGGCTGGCGTCGAGCAGCCACAGCAGCAGCGCCGCGCCGATCAGCGCCCCTTGCAAGGGCATGGCCACCAGCGACAGGCAGGCCAGCAGCGCGCCCGCCAGAAAATAGGGCCGCCGCCGCCCGAAACGGCCCAGCCATGTGCGGTCCGAGAGATGGCCGATCACCGGCTGCACCAGCAATCCGGTCAGCGGCGCGGCCACCCACAAAGCGGCGAGATCATCGACATTGGAGCCCAGCGACTGGAACACGCGGCTCATATTGGCGTTTTGCAGGGCAAAGCCGATCTGGATGCCAAAGAAGCCGAAACTGATGTTGGCAATCCGTCCCCAGCCGAGTTGCGGCTTGCCCGTCGGCCTTGCTGTGCTCACCCTTTGATCCCCTCACCTGCGCCTTATCGTTGGGCCGTGGCCTGACACGCCCGGTTTGCGCATACAATCACGCATACGAATACGTTTTATGCGTAATCGCTCAGCCACCGCAACTCTTGCGCTTCACCAGCCGCGTCGGGATCATCGGCGGGGGCGGGTCCTTGCCCTCGATCTGCGCCAGCAGCGTCTCGATCAGCAGCATGCCCGCACCTTTCAGATCCTGCATGATGGTGGTGAGCGGCGGGTTGGTCATGCTGGCCGCAGGCAGATCGTCAAAGCCCACCACCGCCACATCGGCGGGCACGCGCAGCCCCGCCTCGGCCAGAGCCCGCATCGCGCCGATGGCGATCAGGTCGCTGCCGGCGAAAATCGCGTCAAACGGCACGCCACGATCAATCAGCACGCGGGCCGCCTGATAGCCCGATTCCTCGGGGGTGATGGCATCCACCTGCAACGCCCGGTCCACCGGAATCCCCGCCGCCACCAGAGCCTCCTGCAAGCCGCGATAGCGGTCTGCAAATTCGGGATAATGCTCGTCCGCCTGCCCCAGAAAGCCGATGCGCCGCCGCCCCAGCGACAGCAGATACTCGCCCGCCTGCCGCCCTGCGCCAACATTGTCGCTGCCCACCGTGGCGCCGATCGTGTCGGTCTGCACCGATCCCCAGCGCACGAAGCGCGTGCCCTGCTCCACCAGATCATGCAGCCTTTGCTCATAGAGCGTATAGTCGCCATAGCCGAGCAGGATCAGCCCGTCGGCGCGGTGGCTGTCCTGATAGCGCATATGCCAGTCATCCTCCATTTTCTGGAAGGAGATCAGCAGATCAAACCCGCGATTGGCGCATTGGCGCGTGATCGAACCGAGCATGGCGAGAAAGAACGGATTGATGCGCGCGTCATCCTCGGCAGGTTCCTCGAAAAACAGCAGGGCGATGGTGTTGGCGCGCTGACTGCGCAGCGAGGAGGCGTTCTTGTCGACCGTGTAATTCAGCTCGCGCGCGATCTCCATGATGCGCTGGCGGGTCGCCTCGCTCACCGATTTCGAGCCCCTTAGGGCGCGGCTTACCGTGGGTTGCGACACGCCCGCGCGATAGGCGATATCGAAACTGGTCGGCCGGTTCGAACGCTTCTGACCCATCTCCTGCCTTTCCCTCGGTATCGCCACATAGGCCGCTGGCATTTGTGTGACAATAAGGCAACCATAGCTGGTTACGCATAAAATCGGTATACGTATGCCTTCTTTTGGCGAGGGGCACCATCGGGTTAAACCCGCTCCACGTAAACCGGCAGCCATGATCGCGGGGGGTATCCGCAAAGGGCGAGCGCCGGAACGGGCCGGAACACCGTTTGTGAGGAGCGGGGTTCCAGAGGCAGGATCAGGAGAGGACTTTTATGAGCTCGCGCACCCTTCGGTGCGGCCGCGCAGTCGCGTCGGTCGCCGCTATCGCCGTATCCACCTTTATCACGCCAGCCTACGCGCAGCAGACCGCCCCTGCGGCTGACGACGGTCAGGCGATCGTCGTCACCGGCATCCGCGCCTCGCTCGATGCTTCGGCCGCGCTCAAGCGCCGCAGCGCGGTGATCGTGGAATCGGTCTCGGCCGAAGACATCGGCAAGCTGCCCGACGTTTCCATCGCGGACTCGCTCGCCCGTCTGCCCGGCGTCACCGCCCAGCGCCTTGAAGGCCGCGACCAGCGCCTGTCGATCCGCGGCCTTGGCCCCGATTTCTCGACCACCTTGCTCAACGGCCGCGAACAGGTGACCGTGGGCGACAACCGCGGCGTGGAATACGACCAGTATCCGTCGGAATTCTTCAAGAACGTGGTGGTTTACAAGGCTGCCAACCCCTCGCTGGTGGCGGCCGGCATTTCGGGCACGGTGGATCTGCGCATGCTGCGCCCTCTGGCCCAGAAGAACCGCGTCGTGGCGGTGCAGTTGCGCGGCCAGATGAACAGCATCAGCGCGCTCAACCCCGATGCCGACAACAAGGGCTTCCGCGCCTCGGCGGCCTATGTCGACAAGTTTGCCGATGACACGTTCGGCATCGCCATCGGCCTGTCGGCCACCAATTCCCCCTCGCAGAACGAGCGCTACAACGCATGGGGCTTCCCCAATGAGGGCGCGACCGGCGGCAATCTGATGCTGGGCGGCGCCAAGCCCTATGTGCAGTCGAACATGCTCAAGCGCTATGGCGGCGTGGTGACGCTGGAATGGCAGCCCAACGACAATTTCCACTCGACCCTTGACGTGCTCTATTCGCACTTCACCGAAACCCAGAAGCTGCGCGGCATCGAATTCCCGATCGCGCCGGCATGGGGTTCGGGCGCCACGGTCGCTCCGGGCTACACCGTGTCGAACGGTCTGGTGACCGACGCCACGGTCAGCGGCGTGCATGCCGTGCAGCGCAACGACTATAACAAGCGCGAGGCGGACAATCTCTCCATCGGCTGGAACGGCGCCTACACTTTCGCCAATGACATGCACCTGACGCTGGACGCCAGCTACAGCCATGCCAAGCGCACCGACTTCCTGCTCGAAACCTACACCGGCACGGGCTACAACACGGCGGGCGCCGCCGACACGCTCCACATCTCGGCCAATCCCAACGGCACGTTCTCGATCGTGCCGACGCTGGACTATTCCAGCAGCACGCTGTTCGGCATCACCGATCCGCGCGGCTGGGGCTATAACGGCACCACCGCCGTGGTGCAGGCCGGCTTCCTCAACCGTCCCAGCTTCAAGGACGATCTTGCCGCCCTGCGCGCCAGCCTTGACGGCAAGTTCGGCGACGGCAGCAAGCTGCTCTCGAGCTGGGAAGTGGGCGTGAACTTCTCGCACCGCAAGAAGGTGTCGGACTATCTCTCCACCTTCCTGTGTCCCAAGGGCGCGACCGGCACCAATTGCACCGTGTCGAGCGGCACCACGCAATTTGCCGCCATCCCTTCGGCGGCCATCATCGGCACGGTTCCACTGGCCTATCTGGGCGTGCCCAAGATGCTCGCGCTCGATCCGATGTATCTCTACAACAACAGTCTGACCGGCGTGTATGACAACCGCCCCAGCTCGCTGGTGCGCGACAACTCGGTGACGGAAAAGGTGCTGACCGGCTATGCCATGGCCAAGCTGGACGGCGATGTTGGCGGCCACAAGCTGACCGGCGCCTTGGGTGTGCAGGTGGTCTATACCGACCAGAGCTCGAACGGTTCGATCTCGAACTTTGCGGGCGGTGTGGTCACGGTGCTGCCCGCCTATGGCGGCGCGAAATACACCAACGTCCTGCCCTCGATCAACCTGTCCTACGAGATCAGCCCCGCGACTTTCGCCAAATTCGCGGCCTCGCAGACCATGGTGCGCCCGCGCATGGATCAGGAACGCGTGAACCAGGAGTTCAACGTCCCCGACCTGTCCAAGCTGACCTCGACCGATCCGGCCAACAGCCCGTTCAGCTCGACCGGCGGCAACCCGCGCCTGCGCCCCTACAAGTCGACCAATCTCGATGTGTCGGCGGAGCATTATTTCCGCAAGGGCGGTTATGTCGCGGTGGCGGCCT
The DNA here is from genome assembly GCA_002336765.1 of Novosphingobium sp. UBA1948. Taxonomy (GTDB): domain Bacteria; phylum Pseudomonadota; class Alphaproteobacteria; order Sphingomonadales; family Sphingomonadaceae; genus Novosphingobium. The sequence goes on from DDES01000213.1 coordinate 17,749, forward strand.
ATTACAAGCGCCTGACCGACTATATCGACTCGAACAACAGCTACATCTATGACTTCTCCTCGGCCAAGAGCCTGCTCTCGCCCGCCAATCAGGCCCTGCTCGGCACCACGCTGGGCAAGGTTTCTGCACCGGGCAACGCGGGCAGCGGCAATCTGAAGGGCGCGGAATTCACGCTCTCGCTGCCCTTCTCGGTGGTGACGCCCAAGCTTGACGGCTTCGGCTTCTATGGCTCGTTCAGCTACACTGACTCGACCATCCGTCTGGCCAGCAACCCCGGCACCGCGATCACCCTGCCCGGCCTGTCCGACAAGGTGGCCAATGCCGAGTTCTATTACGAGAAGCACGGCTTCCAGACCCGCGTCTCGTACCGCTACCGCTCGACCTTCCTGGCCGAAGTGGCGGGCCTCTCGGCCGCGCCGACCTTCCGTCAGGCCAAGGCCGAGGGCATTCTCGACGCCCAGATCGGCTACGAGTTCCAGAAGGGCAGCATGCTCCAAGGTCTCTCGGTGCTGTTCCAGGCCAAGAACCTGACCGACCGTCCGTTCATTACCTACCAGAACAACGATCCGCGTCAGGTGATCGACTACCAGCGCTACGGACGCGACTACTATCTGGCGCTGAGCTACAAGTTCTAACCCAGAGAACGTATGCACAGGCAGGCGGGGCTTGCAGTCCCGCCTGCTCTGGGCAAATCATTTCAACCTGAACTATTGCGTGGTTGGGCCGGTTCAATGGGGACAGGCCGCGCCATGGTGGAGGCCGTCCGATGAGCGCAGACCCTATCCGCATCGTCATCGTGGGCGGCGGCACCGCGGGCTGGATGACAGCCGCCACGCTCGGCCATTTCCTCGACACCGGCTACAGCATCAGCCTAGTGGAAAGCGACGCCATCGGCACGATCGGCGTGGGCGAGGCCACCATCCCGCATATCCGCGTGTTCAATTCCGCGCTGGGTATTGATGAGGATGACTTCATCCGCGCCTGTCAGGCTACCTTCAAACTGGGCATCGCCTTTGATGGCTGGCGCCATGAAGGGCACTCCTATCTCCACGCCTTTGGTGATGTGGGCCGCGATGTGGGGCTTTGCGCCTTTCAGCATCTGTGGAGCCGCGCGGCGCGGCTGGGCTTTGCCAAGGACACCAACGCCTATACGCTGAACGCCATCGCGGCACGCGCGGGCAAGATGCATCGCGGCGATCCGCTCACCGGCAAGGCCGTGCCCGCCATGCCCTATGCCTATCATTTCGACGCGGGGCTTTACGCGGCCTTTCTGCGCAAATTTTCCGAGGCGCGCGGAGTCATCCGCCATGAGGGCACGATCACGCGCGTGCTGCGCGATGGCGAAAGTGGCGACATCAGCGCGGTTCAGCTTGAATTCGGCGCCCAGATCGCGGGCGATCTGTTCATCGACTGCTCGGGCATCCGTGGCCTGTTGATCGGCGAAACGCTGGGCAGCGCCTATCACGACTGGAGCGACTGGCTGCTGTGCGACAGCGCGCTGGCGGTGCAAAGCCCGCGCGTGTCCGATTTCACGCCCTACACCCGCTCCATTGCGCATGGCGTGGGCTGGCGCTGGCGCATCCCCTTGCAACATCGCACCGGCAATGGCCGCGTCTATGCCAGCCGCTTTATCGACGACGACACCGTGCGCGCCGAATTGCTGGGCGCCATCGAAGGCGAGGCGCTGACCGATCCGCGCCTGATCCGCTACACCACCGGCCGCCGCGCCGAAGGGTGGAAGAATAATGTCATCGCCATCGGTCTGTCCTCCGGCTTTCTCGAACCGCTGGAATCCACATCGATCCATCTGATCCAGACAGCAATCTCGCGCGTCCTCAAATTCCTGCCCGGCCGCGTGCAGCATCAGGCCGACCGCGACGAATACAACCGCCAGTTCACCTTCGAGATGGAGCGTATCCGCGACTTCATCATCCTGCATTACTGGGCCAACCAGCGCAGCGAGCCCTTCTGGCAGGCCTGCCGCGAGGTAGCGCTGCCCGATACCCTGCGCCACAAGATCGACCTCTTCGCCGCCACCGGCCAGATCTATCGCGAGGGCGAGGAACTGTTCAGCGAGGTCGGCTGGTTTCAGGTTCTGGCCGGCCAAGGCATCACCCCTGCCGCCAGCCATGGCATGGCCGACACTATCCCCGAAGCGGATCTGCGCGACTATCTCGGCATGATCGAGGCGCTCTATGCCCGCGAGGCGGAGCGCTATCTTTCCCAAGCGGACTACATCGCGCAAAATTGCGCGGCGCCGGAAAGGGTGATGGCATGAGGTTCGCACCCGTCTCGCTGCTGGCGCTCGCACTGGCCGCGCTGGCCATGCCTGCCGAGGCCAAAACCGACCCCGCTCTGGCCGCCCTGCGCGCCCGCACGCCCGAGCAGGAGGTGATCTATTTCGTCCTGCCCGACCGTTTCGCCAATGGCGATCCGGCCAATGACACGGGCGGCCTGTCCGGCGGTCCGCTGGTCACCGGCTTTGATCCCTCCCACAAGGGCTTCTACCACGGTGGCGATCTCAAGGGGCTCACCGCCCGCCTCGACTATATCCAGCGCCTTGGCGCCACTGCCCTGTGGGTGGCACCCATTTTCAAGAACAAGCCCGTGCAAGGAGCAAAGGGGCAGGAAAGCGCCGGATATCACGGCTATTGGATCACCGATTTCCTACATGTCGATCCGCATTTTGGCACGGATGCCGATTTTGCCGCGCTGGTGAAGGCAGCCCATGCGCGCGGGATGAAGGTCTATATGGACATCGTGGTGAACCACACAGCCGATGTCATCCAGTATCGCGAATGCACTGCCGCGCCCTGCCCCTATCGCAGCCGCGCGGACTATCCCTATCAACGGCGCGGCGGTATCGATAGTGCCCCGATCAACACGGGCTTTGCGGGGGATCGCATGGGCACGGCGGCCAATTTCGCGCGCCTGACCGACCCGTCCTATGCCTACACGCCCTTCGTGCCCGCCGCCGAGGCACATGTGAAAGTACCCGCATGGCTCAACAGCCCGATCTATTACCATAATCGCGGCGAAACGACCTATTACGGCGAAAGCGCCACGATGGGCGATTTTGTCGGGCTGGATGATCTGGCCACCGAAAATCCGCGTGTGATCGACGGTTTCATCGACATTTACGCCAGCTGGATCGACCGCTTCGGCGTGGACGGTTTCCGCATCGACACTGCCCGCCATGTCGATGCCGCCTTCTGGCGTCGTTTCAACCCCGCCATGCTGGCCCGCGCCAAGGCGCGCGGCATCCCCCATTTCCACATTTTCGGCGAGGTTTCCGGCCACGATCACAACGAGGCGCAACAGGCCGCCTACACCCACACCGCCGCTTTCCCCGCCACGCTGGATTTCGCCTTCCACGATACAATGGTGGGCGTGCTGAGCGGCAAGGACGGCACCGACAGGCTAGAAGCCATGTATATCGCCGATCCGCTGTATAAGGGCGGCGAGGCCGGCGCGGGCCAGCAGGTGACGTGGATCAGCAACCACGACGATGGCCGCTTTGCCGGTGCGCTGCGTCAGGCGCTGCCCGCCGCCTCGGCCGAGGAACTGTCGGCGCGGGTGCTGCTGGGCCATGCCATGCTGCTGGCGCTGCGCGGCGTTCCCGCGATCTATGCTGGCGACGAACAGGGCTTTATCGGCAAGGGCGGCGATCAGGACGCACGGCAGGACCAGTTCGCCAGCCGCGTCGAGCAATATGCCACCGAGCCGGTGCTGGGCGGCCCTGCGGGCGCACGCGAAAGGTTCGACCCCGCCCATCCCTTCTATCGCACCATCGCGCAACTCGCCGCTATCCGTCGTACCACCCCTGCGCTATGGGGTGGCACCAGTCTGGTGCGCGCAAGGTCAACGGCGGCGGGCCTGTTTGCGGTGTCGCGCTTTGATCCGGCCAGTGGGCGCGAAGTGCTGGCGATTTTCAATACTTCTGCCGCGCCGCTCTCGGCCCATGTCGAGGTGGAAGCCGCCTCCACCCGTTTCACCAGTCTCGTAGGTCCCTGTCCGACCAGCGCCGCCGCACCGGCCAGCATCGCCATCACCCTTCCCGCCTTTGGCTATGCTATCTGCGCCGCCAATCCCCCTGCCCCCGCTTCAACCAAGGCCCCCCGACCATGACCGACCGTGCCAACCTCTGGTGGAAAGGCGCCTGCGTCTACCAGATCTATCCGCGCAGCTTTGCCGACAGCAATGGCGATGGCGTGGGCGATCTGGCGGGCATCACCGCGCATCTCGACCATGTGGCCAGCCTTGGCGTGGACGCCATCTGGATCAGCCCTTTCTTCACCAGCCCGATGCGCGATTTCGGTTATGATGTGGCCGATTATTGCGATGTTGATCCGATTTTCGGCACGCTCTCCGATTTCGACGCGCTGGTGGCGCGCGCGCATGCGCTGGGGCTCAAGGTGATGATCGACATGGTCTTTGCCCATACCAGCGACCAGCATGCATGGTTCAGCGAGAGCCGCGCCGACCGCACCAACGCCAAATCGGACTGGTATGTCTGGCGCGATGCCAATCCCGACGGCACACCGCCCAACAACTGGCAATCGGTTTTCGGTGGCCCCGCTTGGACATGGGACGCCCGTCGCCAGCAATATTACATGCACCAGTTCCTGAAGGAACAACCCCAGCTCAACTGCCACAATCCGGCGGTGCAGGAAGCGTGTCTGGATGCGCTGCGCTTCTGGCTGGCGCGCGGGGTGGATGGTTTCCGGCTCGACGCGCTCAACCACGCGATGTTCGATCCCGATTTCACCGACAATCCGCCCGCGCCCGAAAGCGACAAGCCGCGCACCCGCTCCTATGATTTCCAGCTCAAGACCAAGAGCATGAACCACCCCGATGTGGTGGGTTTTGTCGAGCGGATCGCGGCGGTGTGCAATGCGGCGGGCGCCAGTTTCACCGTGGCGGAAATCGGCGGCGATGATGCCGTTACGCTGATGAAAGCTTACACGGCTGGCGAGGCGCGGCTCAACAGCGCCTACAGCTTCGACTTCCTCTATGCCGACAAGCTGACGCCTGATCTGGTGATCAAGACACAGGCGCAATGGACCGGCGCCCCCGATGCCGATGGCCCAGACACTGCTAACATGGCCGAGGGCTGGCCCAGCTGGGCCTTTGAAAACCACGATGCCCCGCGCCATATTTCGCGTTGGGTGGGCGAGGCCGACCGGCCCGCCTATGCGCGGCTGACCATGGCGCTGCTTTTCGCGCTGCGCGGAAATCCCTTCCTCTATCAGGGGCAGGAGTTGGGCCTGACGCAGGACGAGATCCCGTTTGAACTGTTGCAAGACCCCGAAGCGATTGCCAACTGGCCGCTGACCCTGAGCCGCGACGGCGTGCGCACGCCGATGCCTTGGCAAGCCAGCGCCGGGCATGGCGGTTTCACGGCTAGCCACCCGTGGCTGCCGCTCTCGCCCGCCAACATCGCCCGCGCGGTGGATGTGCAGGAGGGGGATCCCGACAGCCAGCTTAACTGGACCCGCCGCCTGCTGGCCATCCGCCGCGCGCAGCCCGCGCTGTTGACCGGCGCGCTGGACCATGCCGTTGCCAAGGGCGATCTGCTCACCTTCACCCGCCGCGAAGCTGGTGATGTGGTGCATTGCGCGTTCAACCTCGGCGCCGGCACCATGCCCTATACCGCGCCGATTGGCGCCACACTGTTGGCGCTCAATGGCGCCACGCCCACCAGCCTGCCCCCCTATTCCGCGCTGTTCATCCGCGCCTGAGAACACCCACAAGGGAGAGAGACATGCACAAGCTTCCGATAGTGGCGGCCCTGCTGGCCGCCGCAAATCCGGCCGCCAACCCCGCTCTTGCCGCCACCACGGCCTCCTCGCCCGATGGCAGCATCACCGTGTCGGTCGATACCGACAATGACGGCCACGCCAAATATGCCATCACCCGCAAGGGCAAGCTGCTGATCGCGCCGTCTACTCTGGGCTTCATCCTGACCGATGGCCTCACCATGACGCGCGGATGGACCATCACCGGCGCCGAAACGGGCAAGAGCGACAGCACATGGGAACAGCCGTGGGGCGAGCGCCGCTTTGTGCGCGACCATTACAACGAGATCACCGTCCATCTGAAGCAGTCGAAGGATTGGGGTGGGCGGCTGATGGATGTGCATTTCCGCCTGTTCGACAATGGCGTGGGCTTCCGTTACGAGATCCCGAAGCAAGCCGCGTTTTCGACGATGAACATCGCCGACGAGGTGACCGAATTCGACATCGCCCCCAAGGGCACCGCATGGTGGATCACCGGCGGCGAGTGGAACCGCTACGAGCAGGTCTATCAGAAAACCCCGATCGAGGGCGTGGCCACCGCGCATACGCCGATCACCATGCGGCTCGACGATGGCACACATCTCTCGTTCCACGAGGCGGCGTTGGTCGATTATTCGGCCATGTGGTTCAAGCGCGCCGAGGGGCAGAAGTTCCGCGCCACGCTCTCGCCTTCAAGCCAAGGTCCGCGCGTGACGCGCGCCCTGCCCTTTGCCACGCCGTGGCGCACGATCCGCATCGCCGACAATGCGGCGGGGCTGGTCGAGAACGATCTGGAACTGAACCTCAACGAGCCGAACAAAATCGGCGATGTCAGCTGGTTCAAGCCGCAGAAATACATCGGCATCTGGTGGGGCATGATCCGCGGCGACTGGACATGGGCCGAAGGGCCCAAGCATGGCGCCACCACCGAGCGCACCAAGCAATATATGGACTTCGCGGCCAGGCATGGCTTTGCGGGCGTGCTGGTCGAAGGCTGGGACAAGGGCTGGAACGGCAACTGGTTCGGCACGGGGCAGGATTTCAGCTTTACGCAGGCCACGTCCGATTTTGACATCAAGGCGGTGGCCGCCTATGGCGCGAAAAAGCATGTGCAATTGATCGGCCATCACGAGACGGGCGGCAATATCGCCAATTACGAGGCCCAGCTCGACGATGCGATGAAACTCTATGCCAGCCTTGGCATGCATTCGGTGAAGACCGGCTATGTCGCGGATATGGGCGGCATTCAGGCGCCCTGTGCAGCCGATCCCGCCAAGATCTGCATGGAATGGCACGATGGCCAGCGCAGCGTGCAGCATCACCTGAAAGTGGTGGAAACGGCCGCGAAATACCACATCACCGTGGATGCCCACGAGCCTGTAAAGGACACCGGCCTGCGCCGCACCTATCCCAACTGGGTGGCGCGCGAGGGCGCGCGCGGCATGGAGTATAACGCATGGGGCCAGTTCGCCAACGGACCGGACCATGAACCGACGCTGGTCTATACCCGCATGTTGTCTGGCCCCATGGATTTCACGCCGGGGGTGTTGAGCCTCGAAGGCGCCAACCATGCCCCGCTGGCCTCCACGCTGGCCAAGCAATTGGGGCTGTATTTGGCGATCTATTCCCCGATCCAGATGGCGGCCGACTTCATCGAGAATCTCGAAGCCCATCCCAAGGAACTGGACTTCATCAGCAAGGTGCCTGCCGACTGGTCCGAAAGCCACCTGATCGCGGGCGAAGTGGGCGATTATGCGATCTTTGCGCGGAAAGACCGCAACAGCGCGGACTGGTATGTCGGCGGGGTGAACGATGCCACGGCGCGCAACGTCGATCTGTCGTTCGACTTCCTCGATGCCGGCAAAAGCTACATCGCCACGATCTACAAAGACGGCGAAGGCGCGACCTATCTGACCGAAGCGCGTCACAGGATCGCCTATGAAACACGCACGGTCAAAAAAGGCGACAAGCTGAGCCTGTGGCTGGCGCCCGGTGGCGGCGCGGCGATCCGGCTGGCCGCATCCAAATAGGCGTGAGGGGCGTCTTCACCGGCGCCCCTTTCCTCAATGCTCGCCCAGCACCCGCGCCTTCATGCGGTGCAGCCCCAGCCACATGGTGATCACCACCACCGGCACCAGCGCTCCCACGATTTCCGCGGCGGGGAAATGCTCGAAGCGATGCTCGGCGGCCTTGAGCATATAGCCGATCAGGCTGATGCCGTAGTAGGACAGCGCCACCACCGACAGGCCCTCGACCAGTTGCTGCAGCCGCAATTGCAGGCTGGAGGAACGCTCGAGCGAACGCAACAACCGCCCGTTCTGGTTCTCGATCCGCGTTTCCACCCGCGTGCGCAGCAGCGAGGTGAAATGCGCCGCCCGCGCGGTGAGGTCATCCAGCCTCCGGCTATAGGCCTGCACCGTGCGGATCGCGGGCAGCAACCGGCGCTGGGTGAAATCCTCAAGGCTGGGATAGCCCGCGATCGCCCGCACCGACAGGCCCGCCAGCCTTTCCTCCACCAGTTGCGCATAGGCCGCCGTGGCGCTCATGCGATAGGAGGTTTCGGTCGACAGGCTCATCAGATCAAGGCTGAGCGCGCTAACCTGTTCGAGCAGGGCATCGTCGGTGATTTCGGGCCGCGCCACATCGCCCGCCAGTTGCCGCAGGGCCGCCTCGTCGGCATCCAGCCGCCCCCAGTTGCCCTGCGCCACCGGCAGACCCATCAGCGCCAGATTGCGGTAATTGCCCAATTCCTGAAAGCGCTGGAGCAGCCGCGCCAGATCGCCCGAAGGCGCGCCATTGGCCGCCACCAGCGAGATGCCCAGCCCCTCCGGCCCGACGCGGAAATCCGACCACAGCCGCACCGGCCGTTCCAGACTGGCCGCGCCGATATGGCAGGACACGAGATCGGAGCCGACAAAATCCAGATCGGGCAACAAGGCCTCGGCCTCGGCCTCGGTGGCGACCAGATGGATGCGCGTGGCGCGGATCACCTCGCCCGGAAAGCGCTCGATCCATGCCAGCGCCGGGGCCACATCCACCGCCGGATCGCGCACAAACAGGGTGATCCCGCAAGCCTCGCTATGCTGCTCCCACGCAAAGGACAGACCCGGCCCCAGTTCGCCCTCGGCATGGCGGGCATTGTCGGAAGGGGCCAGATGCCCGTTCAAGGGCAAATCATCCAGCATCGCCCGCTCGGCTGCGCGATCCTGCGGCGCCACGATGCGCAAGACTTGCAGGATCTGCGCAGGCGGCGCCAGACGCGGCCAGCGCCGCAAATGCATTTCGCCCACCACTTGCCGCCGCAGCGGATGTTCGTTCAATCGCATGGCCCGTCCCCCCGTAAAGCCGCAATAATCCCTTGCCCCAGCGACAGGCCGCCGTCATTGGCGGGCACCTGTCGATGTACCAGCGGGACAAAGCCCCGCCGCGTCAACCCTTTGCGCAGCGCGGCCAGCAGCACGCGGTTCTGCATCACCCCGCCCGATAGCGCGACACTTTGCCCCGCCTGCCCGAACCGCGCCACGGCTTGCGCCAAAGCCTCGGCCACGCCCAGATGGAAACGCGCGGCGATCCGCCCCCGCTCCTCGCCCCGCACCAGATCTGCCAGCAACGCTTGCCATAGTGGTGCCCATTCCAGCACGGATTCACCACCTGCGGGATAGGGACTTTCGTCCAGAAAGAAGGGCCGCGCCAGCGCTTCGAGCGCCATCGCCGCCTGCGCCTCATGGCTGATGCGTTGCGGATAAAGGCCCAGCGCCGCCGCCGCCGCATCGAACAGACGCCCCGCCGAGGAACAGGGCGGGCAATTCGTGCCGCTCGCCATCATACTTTCGGCCAGCGCCAACCGCGACGGCTCGGGCAAATGCGCCAGAACCGGCCCAGCCTGCGCCCGCCAGTCCGGCCCCAAGGCATGCACCAGATGCGCCAGCAGATTGCGCCACGGTTCGCGCATCGCCGCCGCCCCGCCGATCAGCGGCACGGCTGGAAAACCGCCGAGCCGCCGCGTCGCGCGATAATCGCCCGCCAAAATCTCGCCACCCCACAGCGTGCCATCCGGCCCCAGCCCCAGCCCGTCGAGCAACAGGCCCAGATGTTCGCCATCCCCTATGCCATTATCCGCCAGACAGGCCGCCATATGGGCATGATGATGGGCCACGCGCACCAGCCGCGCGCCGCTTTGCTCGGCCATCCGCTCGCCCAACTGCGTCGAGAGGTAGGAGGCATGGGCATCCACCGCGATGATCTGCGGCGTGAAATCATAGAGGTTGCGATAGAGGTCAAGCATGGCGCGATAATCCTCGAGCGCACTGGCCTGCTCGAGATCACCGATATGCTGGCTGACAATTGCCTCGCCGCCACGGATCAGGGCGAAGGTCGCCTTCAACTCGCCCCCCAGCGCCAGCGTAGGCGGCAGATCTCGGAAAGGCAGCGCGATCGGCGCGGGGGCAAAGCCGCGCGCGCGGCGGATCGGCAGCGGCGCCCCCGCCTCGTCGAGCGCCAGCACGCTGTCGTCCAGCCGGTTGAGGATTGGACGGTCATGCATCAGAAAAGCGTCGGCAACCCCGCCCAGCGCCACGCGCGCAGCATCATTGCCCGTCACCATGGGCGTGTCGCTGCGATTGCCCGAGGTCATCACCAGCGGTCCGCCAAAAGCGCGCGCCAGCAGATGGTGCAAGGGCGTGGCGGGCAGCATCACACCCAGATGGTCCTGATCGGGCGCCAACATCTCCGGCATCGCGTCCCGACGCGGCAGCAGCACAATCGGCGCGACGGGGCTTTCCAGCAAGGCGCGCGCCTGCGGGCTGACCACGCAAAACGCCTCTGGCGTGGCGCTCATCAGCGCGAAGGGTTTGGCATCGCGCGCCTTGCGGCGGCGCAACTCGGCCACCGCCGCCCCATTCAGGGCATCGCAGGCCAGATGGAAGCCCCCCAGCCCCTTGATCGCCACGATCCGCCCCGCCTTGAGCAGGGCCACGGTCGCGGCCAGAGGATCCCCCTCGGCGCCCTCCAGCCACAGACGCGGGCCACAGGCGGGACAGGCGATGGGCTGGGCATGAAAGCGTCGGTCGGCAGGATTGTCATATTCGGCCTGACAGGCCGGGCACAGCGGGAAACCGGCCATGGCGGTGTTGGGCCGGTCCCACGGAATGGCGTGCGCAATGGTCAGGCGCGGGCCGCAATGGGTGCAATTGGCAAAGGCATAGCCATGGCGCCGCTCGACCGGATCGAGCACCTCGGCAAGGCAATCGGGGCAGGTCGCCGCATCGGGCGGGATCACCGCGCTGGCGGCTCCGGCGGCGCTGGCCACAATGCGGAAATCATGCGGCGCTTCGCCCGTCAGCGCCGCCGCCTCCACTGCGCCCACCCGCGCCAATACCGGCGCATCGGCCACCAGCCTGCGCTCCAGCGTGTCGAGCGCATCACCCGCGCCCCATGCCGCGATCAGCACGCCCTCGCCATCGTTCCGCACCTCGCCCGCAAGGCCGAGTTCGCGCGCCAGACGCCAGACAAACGGGCGAAACCCAACCCCCTGCACCAAGCCGCGCACGCGAATCTGGCGCGCTCCCACGTCAGGCACGGCCGCCGCCATCAATGCACCGTGCAAACCATGCAGGGATCGAAGCTGCGCACGATATGCTGCACGCTCACCGGCTCGCTCTCGCCGCTGCGCAAGGGGGCGCCGACCAGCGCCTGTTCGAGCGGGCCGGGCGTTCCGCGCGCGTCGCGGGGCGAGAAGTTCCATGTCGTGGGCGCGATGATCTGGTAATGGCGGATGCGCCCGTCCTCCAGCCGCAGCCAATGCCCCAGACTGCCGCGCGCGGCCTCGGTCAGGCCCATGCCCTCGCCGCTGGAGGCGATGGGCGCGGTGTCGCGGAACGGCGCCTCGGGATCGATGGCGGCCAGCCATTGCTCCATCGCCAGCACCACCAGCGCCAGTTCCACCATACGCGCCACCACGCGCGCCTCGACGCCTGCGCCATCGCGCGCCACCATATCGCGCAGCAACGGATGACCCGCCACCAATTGCCGCGAGAGCGCCCCCACCTCGGCCACATGGCCATCAAGGCGCGGCGCCTTGCACCAGCTATAGGCGTCCTCGCCGGCCATGTCGGGCGCGGGGGCGGCTTGCGATGGCACACCGCCCTCGCCCTTATACCATGCGTGCGAGACATCCTCCGCAATGGCAGCCAGCGGCAGCGGCGAGGCGCTGGCCGTTTCGGCATGGAACACGCCGCGCGGAAACAGCGGCCCATCCGCCGAGGCATAGGCGCCAAACGACAGGTGGCGGATCGCCGTACGCCCCAGTCGCGCCAACCCCAGGCCTTGCGACAGGCGCAGGAAGCGGGCGAAATCGCCCTGACTTTGCTCGCCATAGGCATAGAGCACATCGCGCGTGGCCAGCCCCGCAATCGCTTCCAGCGGGGCGGCATAGAGCGTGGTTTCAAGGAAAGCGCGAAAGCCCACCAGCATCAAGCGCAGCCGCGCCTTTTCCGCCGCCGAGATCGCCCGTGTCGAGCCGAAAGGCTGGATCGAGAGTGTATGCGGCCATTTGCCCGCCAGCACGCCCAGCATCGCCATCAACCCCGCCCGCGCGGGCAACATCTGGGCACTGGCCGTGCCCTTCATCGCCACGAAACGCTCGGCCGCAGCGCTATACCACGGCTCGGCGGCATAGGTGGCGCGGGCGAAATCGGGCATGAAGAACAGGTAGAAATGGGTGAGATGGTCCGCGATATTCTCCACCGCATGGACCAGATTGATGGAATGGGTGCCATTGGGCGGGGTGGAACGTCGCGCATGGCCCGAGGCGCGCACGCCGCCCAAAGCCCGCGCCGCCGCCACCGACTGGCTGACCGAGCAGATGCCGCAGATGCGCGGGGCATAGGTCAACGCATCGCTGGCCAGTTTACCCACCAGCATGGCCTCGAAGCCGCGATAGAGCGGCGAGGTGACACGCGCCTCGCCCACCGCACCATCCACCAGATCGATGCGTACTTCCAGATCGCCCTCGACACGGTTGAAGGGGCCAAGGATCAGGCGGCGGTCATTCTTCGCCCCACTCATGCCCCGCCCTTCCTCTTGTCGCGCGGCAACACGCTGGCGCGGGGCTTGGCGGCATTTTCCTTCAACCGTTTGGGCGTGGCAGCCTTGCTCAGACTGGCCAGTGCGACAAACCACGCTTTAGGCATGTCGGTGGGCAGGCCGATGGGAATGCCGCTGATCTTGGGCGTTTCGACAAAGGCATGGCCCGGTTCCTCGAAGGCGGGGGCGGTGCAATTGATGCAAGGATAGCCGCCATCGAGGCAGGAGCCCGACCCGTTCCACGCGCGGATGTTGCAATCGGCGCGAGCCTGTGTGCCGATGCAACCGAGATTTTCCATCATGCAGCCCAGATCGCCCAGATCCTCGGCGCTGGCCTTGAACTCGTAATATTCGTTGCGGGCACAGCCGTGGTGCACCAGTTGCGCGGTATAGGCCAGCGGGCGCTCCCATTCATCGAGATCGGCGCGGGTAAGATCGCCTGCGGCCAGTTGCAGGATGGTGTCGACAAACCAGCCCGGATGGATCGGGCAACCGGCGATATTGATGACCGGCAGGCCGCCCTGCGCGATAAAGCCTGCGCCCAGCAGGCCGCCCGCCGTGGTGCCGTCATAGGCAAGGCCGGTGGCCTCCACATGGTTGCCGCCGCCTGCGGTGATGCCGCCAAACGCCGCGCAGGAGCCGACCGCGATAACATGCGCCGCGCGCTGCGCCAGCGCCGCGACCATATCGCGCATCGGCTGGCCCGTGCCCGCCGCCAGATGGAAGCGGCCCGTGCCCGCCGGCCCGTTAATCACCGAGCCTTCAAGACAGAGAATATCGAAAGGCTCATCCCCCCGCGCCGCAGCGGCCAGCAAATCGCGCGCCTCGGCTCCGCTCGCCTCGGACAGCGAGGGGTGCCACAGGATCTCGACCCCTGCCCCTTTCAGCGCGGTGTAAAGGTCCGGCCCCTGCGCGCCCAGCAGCGAGAGGGTGCAGCCCCCGCAACCGCCCGATTGCAGCCAGATCAGGCGCAAGGGACGGCTCATTCCCCGTCATCCTCCGCCGAAACCAGCGGCAGGGTGAGCGTGAACACCGCGCCGCCCGTTTCCGCATCGGCATAATCGAGACTGCCGCCCAGCTTGCCCGCCATATTGTAGCTGACATAAAGGCCCAGCCCCGTGCCGGTGCCGATCGGCTTGGTGGTGAAGAAAGGCTCGAAAATCTTGTCCTGATGCCGCGGCGCCACGCCCGCGCCATTGTCGGCCACGCGCAACACAAGCTGGTCGCCCTGTGTGGCGGCGCTGATGGCGATCAACCCGCCATCACGCCCCTTCAAGGCATCGGCGGCGTTCTGCACCAGATTGACGAGAATCTGGTGCAACTGCCCCTTGCGGCTGGTCACATCGAGTTTTTCGGGCAGATCGAGCTGCAATTCGGGCGGATCGCGCAAGGCTTTCAACACCCAGTCGCTGGCGGTGTGGATCAGGCGCACGAGGTTGAAGGTTTCCAGCGGCTCGCGCTGGCTGGCCGAGAAACGGCGCAGATCCTGCACGATGTCGCGCACGCGCTCGGCTCCTTCCAGCGTGCCATCGACCAGCGGGCCGATGTCGGCCAGCACACGGTCGATCTTCAAGCGCTGGCGCAGTTCGGCCAGTTCATCGGCGCTGTGCCCGCCGTCCACCGCGCGCAGATAGTCGGTGATCGCCGCGCCATAGCGTTTGAGCGCGTACATATTGCCGAACACAAAGCTGATCGGATTGTTCAGCTCATGCGCCACGCCCGCCACCAGACGGCCCAGCGCCGCCATCTTCTCGCTGGTCAGCAATTGCTGCTGGGTCTGGCGCAGCTTTTTATGCGCGCTGTCCAGCTCGGCCAGCGTACGCTCAAGCTCGATATTGCGCTCCTCCAGCGCGGTCTGGCTGGCGATGAGATCGGCATAGACCTCGTCCATCTTGCGGATCACATCGATCCACAAATCCTCGCCCGCCGCCGGAAAGCCCGCGCCAGAGGCATCCTGCACAAAGGGAAAATGCGACAGCGGCGCCATTTATGCAGCCCCGCTGCGCGATTTGCCCGCGCGCGGAATCGCCAGCGGGTGGACATTCTCCAGCCCGTAGCGCTCCAGTTTGGCGCGCAGCCCTACGCGTGAGAGGCCCAGTTCGCGCGCGGTCTGGCTCTTGTTCCAGCGGTGGCGGATCAGGCTCTCGCGGATGATCTGCGCTTCCATCTGCGCCACGCGCTCCTTCAGATCGCCGGAAAGGCCCGCCAGATCGGCCAGCACAGTCTCCTCGCCGCCGCCCGTCGGCGCGGCTGCGGCGGGCGCGGCGATATGGGGCGAGAGTACATCCACCCCCAGCCAGCGCCCTTCCGTGCCGCGCACCATCATGCGCCCGATCTCGTTCTGCAACTCGCGCACATTGCCCGGCCAGTCATAGGCCGACAGGCGCGCCATCGCCTCGTCCGACACGCCCGCGACGCGCTTGCCCATCGTGGTCATCGCGCGGTCGAGCAGGGTTTGCACCAGCACCGGCAGATCGCACAGCCGGTCTTTCAGCGCGGGCAGGCGCACGATCATGCCCGCAAGGCGATAGAACAGATCGGCGCGGAAACGGCCCGCGCGCACTTCCTCTTCCAGATCGCGGTTGGTGGCGGCGATCACGCGCACATCCACCTTGCGCGTGCGGACATGGCCGAGCGGGCGCACCTCGCCCTCCTGCAACACGCGCAGCAATTTCACCTGAAAGGCAGGGCTGACCTCGCCGATCTCGTCGAGAAACACCGTGCCACCATCGGCGCGCTCGAACAGGCCGGTGTGATCGTCAATCGCGCCGGTGAACGCGCCCTTCTTGTGGCCAAACAGCTCGCTTTCCAGCAATTCATCAGGCAGCGCGCCGCAATTTTCCACCACGAAAGGCTTGTTCCAGCGCAGCGATCCATAATGCAGCGCGCGCGCGGCCAGTTCCTTGCCCGTGCCCGACGATCCGATCAGCAGCACCGGCACATCAAAGGGCGCCACCTGAGCCAGCGAGGAGCAGACCGCATCCATCGGGCTGCCTTGCGCGCGCACAATGCCATCGTCGAACCCATAGGCGCGGCGCACCTGTTCCTTGCGCTTTTCCACCACGGCGCCCGCCGCCTTGGGCGCCATGCGCAATTCCACCGCCAGCAATTCATTCTCGCGCTGGAGCCGGTAGAGGCGGCAGGCCGATTGCAGCGTCAGCAACAGATGGTCGGGATGCCACGGCTTGGTGATATACTGGAAAATGCCCGCCTGGTTGATGCCGTCGATAATATCATGCGCATCGGCATAGCCGGAAATGATCATGCGGATCACATCGGGCCAGCGCTCTTTCACCTCGCCCAGAAATTCCACCCCGCTGCGCTCGGGCATGCGCTGGTCGCACAGGATCACCTGCACCCAATTGTCCGCCAGCAGTTTCTCCGCCTCGCGAGTGGAGCCGGCCGTCAACACCTCGAACTCGTCCTCAAGGATGCGGCGCAAGGATTCAAGGCTGCGCACCTCGTCGTCAACGATCAGCACGGTGGGCAAGGTGGCGGTCTGGGTCATGCTGTCGGCCTCCCTAGCAGATGCGCGGCAATTGTTCACCCGCCAGCCAGTCCACCACACGGGTGCCGCCGATCAGCGTGGTCATGGTGACAAGGCCCGGCGTGTCGCCGCTGGCGCGCGGGCCGGTGGTGCCGATGCGCACGGCATCCGCGCCTTCGGGATGGCGGCGCATGATGGCCAGCACGGTGTCGGCCCGATCGGCGGGGCAGAAGCACACCAGCTTGCCCTCGTTGGCGATATGCAGCGGATCGAGCCCCAGCAATTCGCAGGCCCCCGCCACCTCGGCGCGCACGGGGATCGCCGCCTCGTCAATCGCCATACGCACACCCGCGCTGCTCGCCAATTCGTTGAGCGTGGCCGAGAGGCCGCCGCGCGTGGGATCGCGCAGACAGGCAATCTCGGGCACAGCCTCCAGCATATCGCCCACCATGCGGTGCAGCGCCGCGCTGTCCGAAGCGATGGTGGTGCCAAATTCCAGCCCCTGCCGCTGGCTGAGGATCGCCACGCCATGATCACCCAGCGTGCCCGACAACAGGATCGCCATATCGGGCGCGATGCGCTGCGGCGCGATCTCCACCCCTTCGGGCACCACGCCGATGCCGGTGGTGGTGATGTAGAGGCCGTCGCAGGCCCCGCGCTCGACCACCTTGGTATCGC
>DDES01000112.1 GCA_002336765.1 Novosphingobium sp. UBA1948
GGGGGGCTTCCCCCGCCAGACCCTGTTGCAGGGCGAGGCGGGCCTGCGCCACGGCAAGGCGGCCCGCATCGCGATTCTGGGCCGCGGCGCGGGCGAGGGCACGGCTGGCCTGCGCCGTGCGGCCATCCCACAGCAGCGCTTCCAGCCGCGCGTCATGGTCTTCGGGCGAGAAGCTGCGGCCCCAGCGGGCGAGGATGGCGGCTTCGGCCAGATCATTCATCGCGCCGCCGCGCCATGCCGCGCGGGCCATATCGGCGGCTTCGCGCTCGCGCCCCAGCGAGGCCAGCGCCAGTGCATAAGATGCGCGCGCGGGATTGGTGAGCGGCGGGAAACGGTCGAAGAAGGCCGCCATGCGGGCGGGCTCCACATTCTGCGCCGCCAGCGATTTCTCGGCCGCCTTGCGCAGGGCTTCCTCCTGCGGGAAGCCGGTCCATGCCAGAACAAAGCCGGCATAGGCGTCGAACCCCTGGTTTTCCGTGCCTACCAACTGCCGCCAGCGGGCGATGGCAGGCGCAATGGCGCCGGGCGCGCTGGCTTTCAGTTCGGCGCGGGCGCGGTCCCACTCGCTGCCGTCCTGACATTGCGCGGGGGCCGACATCGCCACCAGCGCCAGCAACAGCAGCGAGGCAAGACGCCGCTTGCGCAGGGAAATGCCGGTGCTATGGCGGGCAACAGACGAGGGGCCAGACCCAAGCGGGGGCTTCATGGCGCTGGACATTGTGGCCGGTGGCTCCTTATCAGGCGGCAAGACAATCATGCGCCCTTAGGCGCGGGGGACTTGGCGGAGCAACCCCGCCCACCCGCTTCATGGGCGATTGCAGAGGATAAAGTCCATGTTTTCCGGTTCTATTCCCGCTCTGGTGACACCTTTTCGCGACGGAGCGTTCGACGAGCCGACCTTCCGCGCGCTGGTGGACTGGCAGATCGAGAACGGTTCCTCCGCGCTGGTGCCCTGTGGCACCACGGGCGAGAATTCGACCCTGTCCAACGCCGAGCACCACCGTGTGATCGAGGTCTGCATCGAGCAGGCGGCGGGCCGCGTGCCGGTGATAGCGGGCTGTGGATCGAATGACACGCAGAACGCGCTGCTGCACATGACCTTTTCCAAGAAGTGCGGCGCGGCGGCGGCCCTGCTGGTGGCGCCCTATTACAACCGCCCCAGTCAGGAAGGCCTGCTGGCCCATTTCTCCTATCTGGCCGAAAAGATCGACCTGCCGATCATTCTCTACAATGTGCCCGCGCGTACGGTGACCGATATCAAGCCGGAAACCGTGATCGAACTGGCGCGCCGCTTCCCCGACAAGATCATCGGTATCAAGGACGCCAGCGGCGACCTGTCGCGCGTGACCGACCATCGCATGGGCATTTCCAAGAGCTTCATCCAGCTTTCGGGCGATGACGAGCTGGCGCTGCCGCATACGGCGGCGGGCGGTGTGGGCTGCATCTCGGTGACGGCCAATGCCGCGCCGCGCCTGTGCGCCGATTTCCAGAAGGCCTGCGCGGCGGGCGATCTGGCCGAGGCGCGCCGTTTGAACGATCTGCTCTATCCGCTGCACTATGCCATGTTCGAGGATGCCTCGCCGGGGCCGGTGAAATATGCCCTGTCGCGCGTGTTTGAAGGTGTGCGCGAGGAATTGCGCCTGCCGCTGGTGGCTTGCAACGACAAGGCGCGCAAGGCGGTGGATGCCGCGCTGGTCCATGCGGGGCTGGTCAAAGGCTGATCGCGCCGCGCGCTGTCATCCATGGGGCGCGTGTGTTAGGTATATACCCTAGGTGAGATGAGTCGCGCGACGGGGCGTGGCTGCCTGCCTCGGGAGGATGTATCATGCGCAATTCGGGTCTTGTTTGGGCTGCTCTGGCGTTGGCGGCAAGTTCGGGCGTGGCCCATGCGCAGGCGACGCGCACCTGGGTTTCGGGCGTGGGCGATGATGCCAACCCCTGTTCGCGCACCGCGCCCTGCAAGACCTTTGCCGGCGCGATCAGCAAGACCGCTGCGGGGGGCGAGATCGATGTGCTCGATCCGGGCGGCTTTGGCGGCGTTACCGTCACCAAGTCGATCACGCTGCGCGCGGTGGGCTTTGAAGGCGGTGTGCTGGTGTCGGGCACCAGCGGGATTGTCGTCAACGCCGCTGCCACCGACCGCGTGGTGATCGAAGGGCTGACGCTCGAAGGACTGGGCACCAGTTCGTTGGGGGCCGCCAATTCGCCCAACGGGGTCAATATCCTGCAGGCGGGCAATGTGTTCATCACCCGCACCACCATCCACGGCTTTGCCAATGGCGTGCATCTGGGCGGTTCGGCCAACAGCCGCCTGACCATCAAGGACAGCCAGATTACCGACAACCAGATCGGGGTTTTGATCGACAACTCGGCTGGCGGCGGCAAAGCCAAGATTTTCGACACGCTGTTCCTCAGCAATGGCACGGCCGGCATTCAGGCCAATGGCACGGGCAATGATGCGCTGCTGTCGGGCAACCGCATCATCGGCAGCGCCAAGGCGATCGACCTGATCGCGGGCGGCACGGCCAAATCCTATGGCGACAATGTGCTGACCAGCGGCGATATCCCGACGCAGGCGGCCAAGAACTGATACCGGCGCGGCGTGTTGGTAAACAGCATGTTAGCCGCGTAACTTGGTAAAGACGCAAGTGCCGGTCTTTACGTGATGTCCCTAGGTCAAGGCGCGCGGGATGCCTTGCAACAAGGGTCGCGTGATGGTGCTTGGGGTTCACGGGTTGGTATGGCTGGGTGGCGCCTTGGCGCTGGCGCAGCCCGTTGTGGCGCAGGCGCAGGCGGCGCGGACATGGGTATCGGCACTGGGCGACGATGGTGCGGCCTGTTCGCGCGCGGCGCCCTGTCGCAGTCTGGCGGGCGCCTTTGCCAAAACGGCGGCGGGCGGCGAGATCGACGTGCTCGACACCGGCAGCTTTGGCACCCTGACCATCACCCGCGCGGTGACGGTACGCGCCACGGGCGTGACGGCGGCGGTGCAGGCAAGCAGCGGCGCGGCCATCACCGTGGCGGCGGGCGTGGGCGATCTGGTGGTGATCGACGGGTTGGCGCTGGAGGGCGGGGGCAATGGCGGCGCGGGGGTGCAAGTGCTGTCGGGCAGCGAGGTCATTCTGGCGCATTTGACCGTCAACCGCTTTGGCAACGGCGTCGAACTGGGCGGCAATGGCGCGATGCGGGTGACGGTCGAGGACTGTCGCCTGACCCGCAACGATGTGGGCGTGGCGGTGGTCAATGGCGGCGGGGCGGGCAAGGCCAAGCTGTTTTTCAATCTGTTGGTGGCCAATGTCGCGGCAGGCGTGCGGGTGGCGGGTGCGGGCAATGATGCGCTGCTGTCGGGAAACCAGGTGATCGGCAGTCCGCGCGCGCTTGACCTGTCGGGGGGCGGTACGGCCAGTTCTTACGGCGATAATGTGTTAACGAGCGGTGATGCCCCCTTGCTGGTCGCCAAGAGTTGACGCGAAGAAGGGGCGGGCGTCCACAGTTGCAATGAATATTAGCGGAACGTGCTTAACTTGATGGCGACTTTGTGACGACTTGCGCGGCATGAAACGCGAATCTTGCAAGGGTTGATTCTGGTCTTGAACAGCATCCATAGGGCATGAATTCGCACGCGTATGCCACGATTGTCCAAAGGAAGCTGAAGCCGATTGCACAAAGCAGTCAGTTTCGATGCAAAATGCGTAAAAGCTCTTGATTTCCATATGATAATGGCCTGTTCCAAGGGCATGGACGAGCAAAGTTACCATCTGGACCAGCGCAGGAATCGGAATTTTGCCGAGACTCATCGCCAGTTGATCGAACGGGCGGTTACGTTGATCGACAAAGAAGGTGTTGCGCCTTTATCGGTGTCCTCGCTGGCGCGCGATGCGGGGATGAACCGCTCGACCGTCTATTACCATTTTGAAAGCCGCGAGGCTTTGCTGGCTTCGGTCAAGCAATGGGTCGGGATGCGGCTGTCCGATGCGCTGCTGGGCGTGGGCGATCCCGCGCTGCGGCTGGAGCGGACGCTGGAATTTGCGATGGGCCATCCGGTGGTGGTGCATCTGTGGGTGATGGACCTGATCGATGAAGGGCCGATCCGCGAGAGGCTGCCCTTCTGGGATGTGCTGGTGGGGGCGATGCAGCGCGGGCAGGCACAGGTTGACGGCACCGTCCGCGGCGATCCGGCCGATGCCGAGGTCTGGGCGGTTTCGCTGCTCTCGGTGGCGTTGATGGGCACGCGGGTTTACAAATCGGCGATCCGGCCGGAAGAATCCCCCGATGTGATCGCGCGGCGCTTTGCCCGCGCTTTTGGTTGGTTGTTGGGGCAATTGTCGGCCAAGCGCTGAACGCGGCCCCAGTGTTTGCGTGAATGAAGTGTTTGCGTGAATGCAGTGTTTGCATGAATGCCGCGCGGATTATCCCGAGCTTTCACTTGGCGTTCAGGCGCGTGCTGGTTATAGGCTCCCCATGCTGTTTCAAACGATCCGCCTTTCGCCCCGCGCCCTGATTCTGGTTGGTGCCGCCGTTGCCATGACGATGACGGCGGGTTGCGCCGGTCGCAGCAAGAAGCCCAAGGACACCGCCTATGTGGCGCGCGACGTTGATTCGCTCTATCTGGAGGCGAAGAAGCGGCTGGATCAGGGCGACAACAAGATCGCCGCCGCGCTGTTCGACGAGGTGGAGCGCCAGCACCCCTATTCGCCCTGGGCCCGCCGCGCCCAGTTGATGAGCGCCTTCTCCTATTACTCGGCCAAGGATTACACCAAGGCAGTGCAGTCGGCGCAGCGTTTCCTGTCGATCCATCCGGGCAACAAGGACGCGGGCTATGCCTTCTATCTGGTGGCCCTGTGCTATTACGAGCAGATCAGCGACGTCAGCCGTGACCAGAAGATCACGCAGCAGGCGCTCTCGGCCTTGAACGATGTGGTGCGTCGCTATCCCGGCACGCGCTATGCCACCGATGCCCGGCTCAAGATCGATCTGGTGAACGATCACCTTGCCGGCAAGGAAATGGACATTGGCCGCTATTACGAGCGCGCCGGCCGCTGGCTGGCCGCCGATGTGCGCTTCCGCAATGTGATCGACCGTTATCAGACCACCAGCCACACCGGCGAGGCGCTGTTCCGTCTGGTGGAAACCAATCTCGCGCTGGGCCTGCCCGAAGAGGCGCAGAAATATGCCTCGGTGCTGGGCGCCAACTATCCGGGCAGCGAGTGGTACCAGAAGGCCTATGTCCTGATGCAGCGCCACGCGCCGAACACCAAAGCGGTGTGATCGGCGCGGTTTGATCGCTGGCTCGCTGGCAGGCGGGGACAATCTCTCGCCCGCCGGTTGACATTTGCGGGCTGGCGCGTCTCTATGCGCGCGCCATGCTTTCGCAGAAAACCCGTTACACGATCCGCGCGCTCCAGCACCTTGCCGACCATTGGCAAAAGGGCTCGATCCGCCTCGACGCGATTGCCGAGGCGCAGAATATCCCGCGCAAGTTCCTGACCGTGATCCTGTCGGAAATGGTGCGCGAGGGGCTGGTGATCAGCCATCGCGGGCGCGAGGGTGGTTATGAACTGGCGCTGGCGCCGGTGGATATCCGCTATGGCGACATCATCCGCCTGACGCGCGGCAGTTTGGCGCTGGTGCCTTGCGCCAGCCGTTTTGCGCACGAGACTTGCGCCAATTGCCTGCCCGAGGCGGAATGCCGGTTGCGCGGGCTGATGCTGGCGGTGCGCGATGAAATGGCCGCGATGCTCGACCGTCTCACGCTAGCCGATCCGATCGAGGTCGAGCCGCCCTTTGCCGATACGGTGGAATAAGGGTTTTCGCTGGGGACTCTGGCGCGAAATCCTTAAACCCGCAGAGGCCACATAAGTCCGCACGACCGGGGGTCAGGGGCGGCACATGGCGGATTTTCACAAGTTTCCCGAAGAACGCAACCGCGCAAGGGCGGGGCAGGCCGATGTCGCCGAACTGGCCCGTGAATGGCAGGCTCTTGATTGGAGCGAGGCCGAGGCGGAAGCTGAAGGCGCCGATCCCTATGACGCCGTGGTTGACGATCCGGCGCAATGGCCTGTCCCGCCGAGCTTTCTGGCCGAGACGCCACGTATCGGTGTCGAGGCGCGCGGGACCAGAATGCGCATCCTGCGCGATCCTGATGGCGCCGAGCGCGCCGAGCAGCAGCGACTGGCGCGGCGCCCCCTGATCCATCCCGAGCATGTGGCCATGGCGGTGCTGTGGCTGGCGGCGGTGGCGCTGGGTGTGTGGCGCTGGTTGGGGTGACTGCGACCTTGGGCCCTGTTTGGGCATAGACGCAGGCCTTGCGAGGCGTTAGAACGTGTGGCGAACAAACCTGCGTGAGCCATCTTTCGACCCCATGCTGAGCCACCTTTCCATCCGCAATATCGTGCTGATCGAGGCGCTGGATCTCGATTTCGCCCCCGGCCTTGGCGTGCTGACGGGCGAGACGGGGGCGGGCAAGTCGATCCTGCTCG
>DDES01000035.1 GCA_002336765.1 Novosphingobium sp. UBA1948
CGACCGCCTGCTGCTGCTGGCGCAAGCACGGGAGTCGAGCAGCACAACCGCCCGCCAGATCGAACGCTTGCGGCAGGCGGGCCGCGCCCCAGCACTGGCCGATCTGGGCGGACAGGATGCCGAACTGGCGACGCGCGCGCGCGAACAGGGCGCGCGCGAAGTGCTGGCGCAGGACCAGATCACGCTGTTTCTGGCGCTGGGCGGCGGATGGTAGAATAGCCGCCGCCCTACAGCCTGCGTAGTTCGTCTTATTCCGCCCGCCCAAGCGTTCTGTAACCTGATCCGGCATTTCGCCTCAGGCTCGGAGCGCATCATGGAACATTCCACCCCATCCCGCCGCACATTTCTGGCGGCTGTCGGCAATTTGACCAGCGCGGGCTGGCTGGCGCTCAACTGGCCCCAGATTGCCGCAGCAGCCGAACATGCGGGCCATCATGCCGCGCACCATTCCGGCCACGCTGCGATGGGTGGCGATACGCCCCCCACCACCTTGCACACGCTAACCCCTGCCGAGGCAGCGGATGTCGAGGCCATCGCAGGCCAGATCGTGCCGGGCGGCGCCACCCCCGGCGCGCGCGAGGCGGGTGTGCTGTTCTTCATCGACAATGCGCTGGGCAGCTTCTTTGCCGCGCAACTGCCCGCCTTCCGCAAGGGGCTGGCCGAATTCCAGCAGGCCTATGCCGCGCGCTTCGGCGCCGACAAGCCCTTTGCCACCGCGCCCGATGCCCAGCAGGTGGCATGGCTCAAGGAAGTGGACAAGAGCGCCTTCTTCAACGCCGTGCGCCGCCTCACCGTGCTCGGCCTGATCGCGCTGCCCAAATATGGTGGCAACCGCAACAATCTGGGCTGGAACCTGATCGGCGTGGAGGACAACCACGCCTGGGCCCCGCCCTTTGGCTATTACGATCAGGATTATCCGGGCTTTGAGCCCTATCCCGGCACCAAGATCACTACGGCCTGACGGAGGCACCCATGCAGCGCAAAACATACAAGACCAGCGAAACCGTCGATTTCATCGTCGTGGGTTCGGGCGCCGCGGGTGGCATCATGGCGCGCGAATTGTCGCGCGCGGGCCATAGCGTGGTGGTGATGGAGCAGGGCCCGCGCATGGCGCCCGAGGATTTCGAGCATGACGAGCTGAAATACCGCAACCTGTCGGGCATCACCAACAATCCCGCCACCAACCCGCAAACCTTCCGCAGCGATGCCAGCAAGAAGGCGGAGCAGACGGCGGGCCGCAATCCGCTCACCTATGCCCGCATCGTGGGCGGCAGCAGCGCGCATTTCAACGCCAACTTCTGGCGCCTGCACGAGATCGACTTTATCGAGGGCAGCCGCTGGGGCCCGATCGAGGGCGCCAGTCTGGTTGACTGGCCGATCACCTATGCCGAACTCGAGCCCTATTACACCAAGGTGGAATGGGAAGTGGGCGTGTCGGGTCTGGCCGGCGCCAGCCCGTTCGATCCGTGGCGGTCCAAGCCTTATCCCATGCCGCCGCTGCCGGTGAAATCCTCGGGCGTGTTGTTCGAGCGTGGCGCACGCAAGCTGGGCCTGCACCCGTTCCCCGCGCCGATGGCGATCAATTCCGTGTTCTACAAGAATCGCCCGCCCTGCGCCCAATGCGGTCTGTGCGGCGGCTTTGGCTGCGAGGTGATGGCCAAGTCCTCCTCGGTGTGGACCGTGATCCCTGAGGCCGAGGCCACCGGTCGCTGCGAGGTGCGCTCGGAAAGCTATGTGTTCCGCATCGGCATGAACAAGGCGGGCCGCGCCACCGGCGTGCATTATTTCGACAAGAAGAAGGTCGAGCATTTCCAGAATGCCCGCGCGGTGGTGGTCTGCGCCAATGGTTCGGAAACGCCCAAGCTGCTGCTCAATTCGGCCACCAACGGGTTTGAACACGGTCTGGCCAATTCCAGTGGCGCGGTCGGGCGCCATCTGATGTTCAACAAGGGCGGTGGCGCGATGGCGCGCTTCGAACATCCGCTCAACGAATACAAGGGCGCCAATGTCACCCGCGTCATGCACGATTTCTATGATAGCGACCCCAAGCGGGGCTTCTATGGCGGCGGCGGTTTCGACGCGCGCTCGGGCGGCCCGCTCACATGGGGGCAGAGCGTGCCCAAGGGAACGCCGACATGGGGGCAAGGGTTCAAGGACTATCTCGCATCCTACACCTACTGGATGAACTGTTCAGGCCACGGCACCTCGCTGCCGCAGGAAACCAACCGCGTGGACATTGACCCCGAATTGAAGGACGCATGGGGCATTCCCGCCATGCGCGTGACCTATAAAGACCACCCCGACGATGTGAAACACGCCAAATGGCAGGTCGAGCGCGCGGTGGAGATCATGGATGCGGCGGGCGCGGCACAAATCGTGCCGGGCGAAGTGGGCGAAGCCAGTGGCGGCGTGCATCTGCTGGGCACCTGCCGCATGGGCAATGATGCCAGGACCTCGGTGATCGACAAATACCACCGCACGCATGATGTGAAGAACCTGTTCCTGTGCGACGGATCGAGCATGGTCACCTCCGGTCGCGGTCAGCCGACCCAGACCATCGAGGCGCTGGCCTTCCGCGCCGCCGACTACATCAACCGGTTTGCGCGGGCCAACGAGATCTAGGATCAAGACTGTAAGCTGGGAGGCCTTGTTACCGATCCTGCACGGTGACAAGGCCATCGCCCACCCAGCGCGACAGGGCCTGCCCGATAAAGGCAAGCCCCTGCTCCTCCCCTCGTTGCGCAACGGCCATGGCGCACAGGTCGGAAAAGCGCGAACCATGCGCCAGATGCCCGAGCATCGCCGCCTCGTCAGGCTCGATCGGGCGCAAGCGGCACAGTCCATCCTGCCGCCAAACCAGCCATGGTGCAGGCGCCTCGTTCCACCGGACCTCCGGCGGCGGCACTTCCTCGGCCAGCGCGATCCAGATCTCGCCCGCATTGGCGTGCAGCGGCAGGATCTCCAGCGCGGGAACACTCTGCACAATCGCCTGCTCCCAATCGACATGCGCGATCTGCTGGGGTGTTAGCGGAACCGCATCCTCCGCAACAAAGCACCGCGACAGCGCCCACTCGATCCGCGCCAGTTCGCCAATCTCGCCATCATAGGGATAGTCCTCGATCAAGCTGGCGGGAAAGCCATCGGCATAATCGTCCAGCGTCCAGCTATGCGGCAGCACGCGGTCGATATGGCGCGCCGCAGCAGCGTGAAACGCGGCCTCGCCCAGCCACGCCAGAGTCTGCGGATAGCTGTCGGCAAGACAGGCCATCAGACTGCCGCGATAATTGTTCTGATAGACGGCAAGGCCCTCGCGACGGACCAGCGGCAGGCGCGCGGCCTCCTCGTCGCCGCCACTGGCCAGCCAGCCCAGAAAGCCGCGTTGCATTGCGCTCAGTTGCATGGCACCGCCTCCCCCGCAGCCAATTCCCGCAGGGCCAGCACGCGGGCCATATCCAGCTCGGCCAACAGATCGGCCAGCGGGGGAATGTTGTCGTCGCGCTCGATCATCACCGCTGCCAGCGGCGCACCGGCCAGTGCCGCGCGCAGCAAGGCCCAGACCGGCGCGGGCACGGGCTGGTCATGCGTGTCGATCAATCCATGCCGCCCCTGCGTATGGCCCGCCAGATGGATCTGCTCCACCGCCGCGAAGGGTATGGCGGCCAGATAGTCCGCGCTGGCAAAGCCGTGGTTCACCGCGCTGACATGGATATTGTTGACATCCAGCAGCAAGCCGCAACCGGTGCGCCGCGTCACTTCGGCGAGGAAATCCCACTCGCTCATCTCGTCATGGGTGAAGGTGACATAGCTGGAGGGATTCTCGATCAGCATCCTGCGCCCCAGCGCATCCTGCGCCCGCCCGATATTGCCGCAAACCACATCCAGCGCCTCGGCGGTGTAGGGCAGCGGCAGCAGATCNNTCGATCTCGTCGACCAGCGCGCGCAACCGCGCCAGATAGTCGGGGCGCAACCCATCGGCCGATCCCACCGACATGGAAACGCCATGCAGGGCCACCGGATAATCGGCCCTGACGCGGCGCAGAATGTCGCGTGGGCGCCCGCCCGGCACCATGAAGTTTTCCGAGATCACCTCGACAAAATCGACCGGCACACGGGTTTCGAGAAAATCCCGATAATGCGGCTTGCGCAGGCCCAGACCAAACAGCGGGCCGGAAGAAAAATGCGGCATGGCGCGGTCCTTACAGCGGGAAAGAAAGCGCCGCCTGTGCCGGAGAGGGGGATGGCACAGGCGGCGCGGGGCTGCTTGGCCAGTCGCTTACTCGGGCGCGGTCAGGCTGCCGCCAGCCTTCAGGCAGGCGCTCTTCTTCATGTCCTTGAAGCCCTGCCCCTTGCAGGTGTTCTGGCCCTTGCACTCGTGGTTGCCGCTCTTGCAGTCCGACTGGCCCTTGCAGGCGTTGACGCCGTAACAGGCGACCTTGGCGCTATGCGCGGCAAAGGCGGGGGCACTGGCGGTCGAGGCGACGGCGATCAGCGCGGCGGCAGCGGCAAAGCCGATCTGGCGGGTGGTGGTGGTCATGCGGGTTACTCCGAAAAGGTTCAGCCGGAATGGCTCTTGCTATTCGGAGCGGGCGCGGGGCGGGTTACAGCCCCCCACCACAATTTCACCAACGCAACAGGCGCGGACCGAGCACCGCCCCGCCCGCCGCCGCCAAACCCATGCCCAGCGTGTACCATGTCAGCACGAACACCGCCGAGCTTTCCGGGCAATGCAGGCAATAGAGC
>DDES01000064.1 GCA_002336765.1 Novosphingobium sp. UBA1948
TGGCCAGCTCCGGCTCCAGCGCGGCCAGCACGCCTTCCGCCTCCTCCAGATGGCCCGCCAGCACCAGCGCACGCACCAGCCCCGCATGGGCCGCCGCGCTCTCGGGCGCCATCTCCACGATCTGCGAGAAAATGCCGGTGGCGCGCTCGCCATCGCCAGCTTCAAGCACCTCTTCGCCCATCGCCAGCAGCGGTTCGATATCGGGCGCCTGCGGCCCGCCCGCCTGCACCGGCAATTGCTTGAGCAATTGGTCGAGCATCGCCTTCAGCCCCGATTCGGTGCGCGCATTGGTGAGATCAGCCACCGGCTGCCCCTGAAAGATGGCATAGACGGTGGGGATCGACTGCACGCGGAACTGCGCGGCGATAAAGCCTTCCTCGTCGACATTGACCTTGGCCAGCACCACGCCCTTGTCGGCATAGTCGGCGGCGACCTTTTCCAGAACAGGGGTCAGCGCCTTGCACGGCCCGCACCATTCCGCCCAGAAATCGAGAATCACGAGGCTCGTCATCGACGGTTCGACCACCGCGTTGCGGAAGCGGTCCACCGCCTTCTTTTCCTCGATGCTCAGCCCCATGCTTGCCACTGTATGCGTCCTCCTGCTCGACTTGCGCTTCTATGTGGGCTTTTGCACGCGTTTGTGAAGGGCCAATCCGGCACCGCGCAGGAAAGTTGCCCCCATGCAAAGAATCCCCTTGGCAAGCGCGGCGCCCCTCGCTAAAGGCGCGCCTCACCCCGCGATGGAGTGGCAACACATCATCGCCGAAACGCACGAGCGGGCGTAGCTCAGGGGTAGAGCACAACCTTGCCAAGGTTGGGGTCGAGGGTTCGAATCCCTTCGCCCGCTCCAGTTTCACCGGCCTTGTATGGCCAGCCCGAGCGGGCGTAGCTCAGGGGTAGAGCACAACCTTGCCAAGGTTGGGGTCGAGGGTTCGAATCCCTTCGCCCGCTCCAGATTTTCTCATCAGCGTCGTGATCACCGGCACCCGAAATGTTCGGGCCGACCGGAACCCTCGTGAGTCCTTTGATGCGCTGCGCCGCAAGCGGCTCCGCTGGGTGGTTCGAATCCCTTCGCCCGCTCCAGTTTTTCTCATCAGCGTCGTGATCACCGGCACCCGAAATGTTCGGGCCGACCGGAACCCTCATGAGTCCTTTGATGCGCTGCGCCGCAAGCGGCTCCGCTGGGTGGTTCGAATCCCCTCGCCCGCTCCAGTTTTCCGGGATTTTTGATAAACACTGCCCCCCGAGGATATCCAGCGGCCCTGACCGCCGCGACCGCCAAGGGTGTGGATCGCGGCGGGCATACAACAACCCGTGTTCCGGCTTTTGCCGTCAGGCAGGCCAATCTGGGTATTTCCCGATGCTGTCGAAGGCCTCACCGCTGGCTTAGGGCCCGCAAGCCGCTCTGACCGAGAGCATGATGCCGGTTACACCTTGCACCTCCCTCTCAAATGGAGCGGCACCATTTCCTCTACGAACAGCAGGGCATCCCCATGAAGAAAATGATCCCACTTACCGGACTTGTTGCCGTGGCTCTTGTGCTTGGCGGCTGCGCACAAAAGGACAAGGCCGATCAGGCCGCCGCCGCCGCGAGTGATGCGAGCAATGCTGCGGCCGAGGCCGGTTCTGCCGGTAGAGCCGCCGCCGAGGCGGCGGGCGAAGCCAGCGATGCCGCCGCAATGGTGAACGCCGCCAGCGAACGCAACGCGGTCGCCAATTCCGCGCAGGAAGCGGCCGGTGAAAAAGCTGCCACCGCCGGCAAAGCCGCCGAAGCGGCGGGCGATCGGGCCAGATCCGCTGGCGACAAGGCCAAAAAGGCCGCCAATTAAGTGATCGGGGAGCCGGACCGGATGGACCACGCGACGGCTCCCCACCCCATCCGGCTCCGGCCCGACACGTCCGGGCCAAAGCGCCAAGAAAGTGCAAGGTATATCATGTTTTACGGCATCGCAGGCCTTCTGATCATTCTGTGGCTGCTCGGATTTTCTGTCTTTCACATAGCGGGCTCGCTGATTCACCTTGTGCTGGTGATCGCGCTGGCCATGTTTGTGCTCGGACTGCTGCGCGGCAAACAACCGTAAGCGCGCGGCAGACGGCGGGTCAGGGCGTATCCCGCGCGTCTTCCGCCTTCGTCTCGGTGATCTGTGTCAGCGCGCTCTTCACACGAGTCGCCTCTTCGGCCAGCCTCGCCTCCCTGCGCGCCGAGAGCGGATCGGAAATGCCCATCCCCTCGGATTCCGCATTAAGCTGGCCATCGAGATCCGAATCCCAATCGGCCAGCAGCCCGTGCTTCTCGTCATTGCTGAGATCGGGGTCGGCCAGCAAGGCCTCGGGCGTGTCGAAATGCTTGCGCGGATCGGGGGTAACATCGTCCATGACGAGAATGGCGGGGGCCACAGTCCGCTCGGCCGCAGTGCGGTGGAGCAGCAAGGCTTGCGCGATCATCGCGGCCACCGCTTCCGTCGTGAAAGGTTCGGAAAGAACGAAGGTCGGCTCGTTGCCCCGACCTGTCAGCAAATCGGCGGGAAAGGCGGTATAGATAATCACCGGCACATCGGTGATGGCCAGAATGGCCGCTGCCGCGTCAATCCCGCTGGTGCCAACCGAAAGGCTGATATCGGCCAGCACCAGTTCGGGGCAAGCCTTGGCGGCAAGC
Source organism: Novosphingobium sp. UBA1948 (assembly GCA_002336765.1). GTDB lineage: Bacteria > Pseudomonadota > Alphaproteobacteria > Sphingomonadales > Sphingomonadaceae > Novosphingobium. The sequence continues at coordinate 2,657 of DDES01000064.1, forward strand.
GCCACGCCGGCCTCGCGCGTCGGCGAGACACCGGCGAGATCATGCCCCAGTTCCTTGATGATCGCCATGATCTGGCCTGCCACCACCGGCGCGTCCTCAATGATGAGAATATCGGCATGAAGGTTTCTGACGGCATTGCGCGCCGTGGCAATGTCGGCCGCGATCTGCGCCACAGGGTGATCCAGGATCTCTGCCGCCTGGGCAATGGTAAAGCCTTCCACGGCAGTCAGCAGCATCGACTGGCGCGTGCGCAGGGTGAACGGATCGGCCATGCCCGCGCCCGCTCCTGTCAGATCATGCCCTGGCAGGCGATGGAACGCGCGATAGAATTCCGTGCGCGAGAGGGCAGCCTGCCCCGGTTCGCCCATGGTTGCGGCGAGGCTTTCAACCAGTTGGCTGACCGCGGCATCGCCCGGCCTTTGCGAGCCGGTCAGCGCGCGCGCATAGCGGCGCAGATAGGGGACATATCCAAGATAATCGGAGGGCATCGGCATGGTTTTTCCTTCGGAACGGCCATGGCAAACGCCTCGATGCCGGGAAAGTTCCGTCTGCCGCCAAAACCGGAGACGCCGTTTGCGCGGTGCCGGACGATAGTATTCCCGTCGCGGAACCCAGGGGTTTCCTCGCCAATGCCTTTGTCGAGCGGGCCATGCCCCTGTTTCATGCGGATTGCGGCTGGCACACAGGCCACCTTGGGCATGCCCCACCCGCTACCGGTGCCATGACTGGCGCATGGGGGGAGCCAAACCCGTCCGCCAAGTCTGCCACGAATCATGGCCAGAGACGCCCTGCCCGCCTTCAGCGCCGCAGCCCGTGTCGATGGGTTGCATCGCCATCACAGCCCTCCCGCTGCCCACCCGCGCGCTCTGCTGCAGCGGCGGCATCGGCCCGCAAACAGCATATCCCCACAAGTTCGGCGCATTCCCCCTTGCCTTTGGGCAATATTCGCTGCACCGCTTGCGCCCAGCTTTACGGTGGCACCTCTCTTGTTCATGGGGGGTTCACCCAAAAATCCCCACTCGCCCACTCTGGGTGTACACAGTCTAGACAAGGACAGGATCGGACATGGCCGGCGCCACGAACATGATGCCTCTTACCGCTTCGCGAGCACGCAAGTTTGCCGTTCTGGCTCTGGCCGCCAGCGCGCTGGCCGCGCCTTCCGCTGCTTTCGCCACCTGCACGTTGAGCGGCACCGCCGTCACCTGCGACGGCGCCTCGGCAGCCTACACCTACACCGGCAGCAGCGCCGCGCAGGTGACCGTCAATTCGGGCGCCACCGTCACCGCCCCGCTGGTGGTGGCCGTCTCCGGTTCGACGCTGACCAACACCGGTTCGATCACCAACACCGCCATCCAGTATGGCGTGCAATATGGTGACAATGCCACGATCACCAACAATGGCACCATTACCTCGACCGGTTCGAGCACCGGCGCGGGCGCGATCAATGTCGGCGCCAACAGCACGGTGACCAACAATTCCGTGCTCACCGCCTATGCGGGCACGCCCGCGGTGAATTTCGGCGTCAACGGCCGCTTCGTGAACAACACCGCCGCCACCGCCGCCGTGTCGGGCAACATCGCCTTTGGCGTGAACACCGGCAGCAATATCGGCCGTTTCGAGAACTACAACCTCACCTACGGCTTCACCGGCGTGGTGACGGGCAGCGGCAACCTGTCGGTCATCAACAGCGGCACGTTCACCGGCACGATCAGCCAGCTTCCCGTGGCGGGCAGCAATGCCGTGTCGATCACCAACAACACCGGCGGCATCTTCTCGGGCGTGATCAGCACGGGTGACACCACCACGCTGAGCAACAGCGGCACGATGTATCTCTATGCGGGCAGCACGCTGGGCTATTACTACACCGCGGGCGGCACCTCGCTGCTGAGCAATGCCGGTTCGCTGACCATCGGCACCGCCTCGGCGCCCGCCCTGCTCAACGTGGCGGGCAATTTCGCGCAGACCAGCGCGGGCACGCTCAACATCGCCATCGCCCCTGCGGGCACGGCGGCCACCGCGCCGGGTTACAACTATAGCCAGATCGCCACCACCGGCACGGCCACGCTGGGCGGCACGCTCAACCTCAACGTGGCGGCGGGCTTCTATCCCACCGGCTCGGTCTACAAGGTGATCGACGCCAAGGGCGGCATCTCGGGCAATTTCTCGAGCGTGACGGGCGCCGATCTGCTGTTCGTCAGCTTTATCAACAATGGCATCGTGGCATCGGGCACGGGACAGGCGTACCAGTTCACCGCGCTGCACAAGTCCTATGCGACAGTGCTGGGCCAGAACAGCGCCACCCCCAATCAGCTTGCGGTCGCGGGCGGCCTCGACAAGCTGCTGACCTATGCCAACACCAACACCGGCACCGATGCCGCCTCGCTGCTGGGTCAGGTCGATATTCTCGACATCAACCAGGCCAAGGGCTTCCTCGACCAGCTCTCGCCCGCAGGCTATCTCGCCTATGCACAGGCGCTGCACGATCAGGCCAACACTTTCTCGCGGCTGATCGGCCTGCGCATGAACGACCAGAACAGCGACCATCCCGAAGACGGCTGGTGGCTGACCCCCTCGTACCAGTCGAGCTTCACCTCGGTGACGGGCACCGCGCGCACCAAGCAGTCGCTGCTGGGCTTCTCGGGCGGTTATGACTTCTCGGGCCCGCGCCATGTGTTCGGCGCCGCGCTCAACCTCTCGTGGAATACGCTCAAGAACGGCAACGCCACGTTGACGGGCACCAACCGCGACTATGGCATCGCGCTCTATGGCGCGCAGAGCTTCGGCCCGATCCGTCTGTCGGGTCAGGTCGCCTATCACTCGGGCAAGGCCTCGGTCACCCGCGCGATGCAATTGGGCAATTATTACCGCACCTCGACCGGCTCGGGCACGGAAAACCTGCTCAAGGCCACCGCGCAGGTCGGCTTCAACCTCACCGCCAAGGGCTTCACCCTGCAGCCCTTCGTGGGCGTGGACTATGCCAAGGGCAAGATCAGCAGCTTTACCGAAACCGGTGGCGGCGCTGCCAATCTGACCGTCAGCAGCATCAACGCCGACCGCACCGACCTGATCGCGGGCGTGTCCTTCACCCGCTCGAAGGGCAAATGGCGTCCTTACACCACGGTCACCTATCGCAACCTGCAATCGGGTGGCGACAACACGGTCACCGCCTATCTCAACGGCGATTCCAGCACCGCCTTCACCGTGGCGGGCCTCGCCAAGCTGAAGACCGAGGTGGATGTGAACGCGGGCATGAACATCGTGTTCGACGATGCTGGTTCGCTGTTCTTCGGCTATCAGGGCACCTATCGCAGCAATTTCAAGGCGCATGGCATCAATCTGGGCATCCGCCTCGAATTCTGATCCACGCCTTGGCATGGCATGAAGGGCGGCGTCGGGCACAGGTCCGGCGCCGCCTTTTCGTGTGGTGCATGCCTGTTGAATGTCACAAACCTATCACGTGAATGACACCACCATGTCATGCTCAGCGGTTAATTCCGGCGTCATAAGGAGACGCCATGACCGCCTATGCCCACCCCGTGAATGCCCGCCGCCTCACCGTGCGCCTCGCGCGCGACGCGGCGGATCTGGATGCTGTGCAGCACCTGCGCTGGCGGGTGTTTTTCGAGGAAATGGGGGCACAGGGCGATCCCGCGCTGGCCGCCCTGCGCTGCGACGCCGATCCCTATGACGCGCTGTGCGACCATTTGCTGGTGGTGGACGAAAGCCTGCCCGAAGGCGCGGACGCGGTGGTGGGCACCTATCGCCTGCTGCGCGAGAGCGTGGCGCGCGCCCATTCGGGTTTCTATTCGGCGGGCGAATATGATCTGGCCCCGCTGCTGGCCGATGGCGCGCAGCAGCGCGAATTGCTCGAACTGGGCCGTTCCTGCGTGCTGCCCGATTATCGCACCTCGGCCACGATCTCGCTGCTGTGGCGCGGGATTGCCGACTATATCAACGCCCATCGCATCACGCTGATGTTCGGCTGCGCCAGCTTTGCAGGCACCGATCCCGCGCTCTATGCCCCGGCCCTCTCGTGGCTCTACCACAACCATCTGGCCGAGGCGGACCAGCGCCCCCGCGTTCTCGATGGCAAGGGTGTCAGCATGGAACTGCTCCCGCGCGGCAGCTATGACGAGCGGCAGGCGCTGTTCCAGCTTCCCCCGCTGGTGAAGGGCTATCTGCGCGTCGGCGCCAAATTCGGCGAAGGCGCCTATATCGACCATGCCTTCAACACGGTGGATGTCTGCGTGGTGATGCCGGTGGAGATGATCTCCACCCGCTATGCCACCCGCTTCAGCGTCGCCGCCTAAGCTGCCGCCCCCCTAAGCGGCAACTCTGGCCGCCACCAGTGCCTCGCAAGCGCGCGCCAGCGCCTTGCGGTCGGTGGCGGCCACCGGCGTTTCAAACCATACCTCCGCCATGATCGGCCCGATGCGCGACAGGCCCGCCGCATTAGGCAGCAATTCATCATCATCGATCCACGCCACCTTCCGCTGCACCTCGGGCGACAGCGGCGCGCCATCGGGACGGCGATAGCGGATGGTGACAGGCTGCACCTGCGCCGAACCATCGGCCACACCGCCATCGACCGAACGGGGCACCATCGCGAAAAGGCTGGAGCGGAAGGGCAGCACCGTCGTCCCCAGCCCCGTGGTGCCTTCGGGAAACAGCACGATGCCGCGCTCGGCCTCGAGATGGCTGGCCAATGCGGCGGCCTGATCCGCCGCCTTGCCACGCCGCTCGCGCTCGACAAACAGACAGCCATAGGCCGCCGTCAGCTTGCCGATCACCGGCCAGCCCGCAATCTCGCCCTTGGCCACGAAAGCGGCATCGAGCACCAGACCCAGCACCGGAATATCGACCCAGGTGATATGGTTGGACACATAGAGCGTGCCTGCCTCGGGCAGGGGCGCGCCATGCACCACCACACGGACGCGAAAGCCGCGCAGCAAGACGCGCCACGCCAGCTTGGCCAGCCCGCGCCGCGCGCGCCCGCGCGGCATCACCAGCCACAGGCCCGCCATCGCCAGAAACAACGGCAGCACCAGCAATACACGTCCGCTCATGCCCGCGCCCCCAGCCGCGCGATGGCCTGTTCAAACCGCACCGTGGCCCCCAGTTCGGACACGATCACATTCAGCGCGGCTCTTGCATCACCGCCATCCCCGCACACGAAAATATCCACCGCGCTCAACCCCTCTTCAGGCCAAGTGTGGATGGAAATATGCGATTCGGCCAGTAGCGCGACCCCCGTCACCCCCATTTCCGGCCCGAAGTGATGCAGGTTCATGCCGATAATGCTCACCCGCGCGGCGGCGGCGGCGGCACGCAACACCGCCTCGACGCGGGCCGGATCACCCAGCCCCCGCCCACCCGCCAGATCGGCGATGAGGTGGATGCCCCGCGCGGAGCTGAAACCAACCTTCACAGAAAACTCTCCACAGCGCGCCCGACATGCGCCAAAGCCCGTTCGGCGGCCAGTACACCCTGATAATGGGCCTCTTCAAACAGCGACAGGCCGGCAAGATCGGAATGGGCGCGGAAAACCGGCCCCGCCTGTGCGGCGAGGCTCGCCAGATGCGCACGCAGGCCCACCGTGGGGCGCACCATCGCATGGCCCCACAGCCAGACGTCGATCCTCTCGATCGCGCCCTGCAACTCGGGGTTCATTGCCAGCAGATCATCGGCCACCATCCGCTGCCACTCTGGCAAGCTCCGCGCCAGCATGTCGCGCCGCACCGCCGCCGGATCGCCTTGCAACAGCGCCTGATACCATGTCAGCACCCCTGCCCCGTCGGGCGCGGAGCGGGTCTGGTGCGTGGCCACCACATAGCCAAGGCTGGCGCTGCTGGCCGAGACATTGTCCCACGCCAGCGGCACGCCCGCGCCCCACGGCATCCGGCTGACCGCCACATTGGCCACCACCCACGGCGCATGGCTGATCCCGCTGGCGGGCGCGAAATCGGGCGCCACATGCCGCGCTACAAAGTCCGGCATGGCCAACACCACGGCATCGGCGCGCCAGCGGCGTGTGACCCGCGCGCCCGAGTCATAGACGTCGACCAGCACCGCATCGCCATCCCGCGCCACGCGCACCACCGCTTGCCCTTTGCGGATCTGCGGCGCGATGCGCCCCGCCATCCGCCGCGCCAGATGGGCATTGCCTTCGGGCCATGTCAACTCGCGGTCTGCGTCCCCGCCCGCCGCCCAGCCGCGCCGCGCCGCGAAATAGTGCAAGCCCGCCCATGCCGAGACCGTGTCCAGCTCGCAGCCATAATCGTCGCGGCAGGCATAGCGCAGGTGCGCCAGCAGCGGCGCGGCGGTGTAGCCCTCCCGGCGCAGCCATGTGGCAAAACTGATGCTATCGAGCGCGGCATAGGCCGGATCGCGGCTTGACAGGGCCGAGGGGCTGGCAAAGGCGGGACGGCCATCGCGGCCCCTGGCGCTGCGGAACGCCGCCATCGCCGCATCGAACCGGCGCCATTGCGCCTGATCCTCGCCCGACAGGCCGCTGGCGGGCACCAGCCCTTCCTGCCACTTGCCCTGCCACAGCAGGCGCTCTTCCAGATCGGCGCAGAGTTGATAGGGATCGTAGAGTGGCGCGCCGGTGCTGTCCTCGCCGGTGATCATGCCGAACTGGCGCAGCATATGGATCAGCGCCCGCGCCTCGCGGTTGGGCACGGGCAGGTAATGCGCGCCCCAAGGGAATTGCGTGATGGCGTTGGCCCCGCCCCGCGCATTGCCGCCCGCCTCGCGCTCCAGTTCCAGCAGGGCGAAATCGCGATAACCCGCCTCGGCCAGCCGCC
>DDES01000122.1:0-157 GCA_002336765.1 Novosphingobium sp. UBA1948
TGGCGCGATGTCGGCACGCTCGACGCCTATTTCGAGACCAATCTCGATCTGACCGACACCGTGCCCATGCTCAATATGTATGACCGCGACTGGCGCATCTGGACCGATCAGGTGGTGTCGGCGCCGGCCAAATTCGTGCATGACGAGGAAGGGCGGC
>DDES01000122.1:204-2569 GCA_002336765.1 Novosphingobium sp. UBA1948
CCTGCCCTATTGCAACATCGGGCGCCATGCGCGGCTCAGCCGTGTGATCGTGGATTCGGGGGTGCGCATCCCCGAAGGTCTGGTGGTGGGCGAGGATCCCGAACTGGACGCCCAGCGCTTCCGCCGCACCGAGAATGGCGTCTGTCTCATCACTAAGAAGATGATTCAGGCGCTGGATATGGACTAGGGGGATATGGAATGATGGCCATCCGCGTTCTTTCGGTCGCATCGGAGGCGGTGCCTTTTATCAAGACCGGCGGACTGGCCGATGTGGCGGGCGCGCTGCCTGCCGCGGTGGCGCCGCATGGTGTGGCGATGACCACGCTGCTGCCCGGCTATCCGGCGGTGTTGGCGAGGCTGGCGTCGCAAGTCCCGAAGAAGCCGCGTGCCAAAAAGGCGGCGGAAGCCACAGTGGTCCATCGCTGGGATTCGCTGCTGGGGGCGCCTGCGCGGCTGCTGGCGGGTACGCTGGATGGAAAGCCCGATGGCGCGCCCTTGCTGGTGCTCGACGCGCCTGCGCTGTTCGACCGCGCAGGTGGGCCCTATGGCGATCCGGCAGGGCGCGATTGGGCCGATAACTGGCAGCGCTATGCCGCTTTTGCCCGCGCGGCCGCCGATATTGCGGGCGGTGCGGTCAAGGGGCTGGAGTTCGATCTGCTCCACGCGCATGACTGGCAGGCGGGNNGGGCCTCGCCCCCGCCTATCTCCGCTTTGCGCCCTTTGCTGGGCGCGCGGTGCCCTCGGTGATGACGATCCACAATATGGCGTTTCAGGGCCATTTCGGCGCCGAGACGTTCCCCCGCCTCGATCTGCCGCAAGAGGCGTGGTCGATGCATGGCGTGGAATATCACGGCGGCGTCGGCTTTCTGAAGGCAGGGCTGGAGGCTGCGGCGGTGATCACCACCGTTTCGCCCACCTATGCGCAGGAAATCCGCGATCCCCATTTCGGCATGGGGCTGGAAGGCTTGGTGACCAGCCGTGGCAGTCGCGTGCGGGGCATTGTCAACGGTATTGATCCTGCCGAATGGAGCCCCGCCAACGACCCTGCCATCAAGGCGCCTTACACCGTCCGCAGTCTTGCCAAGCGCGGCGCCAACAAGCGCGCGCTGGAGGCCGAGTTCGGGTTGGAGCGTGATGACGGCCCGCTGTTCATCGTCGTCAGCCGCCTGACATGGCAAAAGGGCATGGATGTGCTGGGCGAATGTATCGACCATCTGGTCGGGCTGGGCGGGCGTCTGGCGCTGCTGGGCAGCGGCGACAGCGCGATTGTCGGCGAGTTGATGGCTGCCGCCACCCGTCATCCGGGCCGCGTTTCGGTGCGCATCGGTTATGACGAGGCGCTGGCCCACCGTATGCAGGCGGGCGGCGATGCCATCCTCGTGCCCAGCCGCTTCGAGCCTTGCGGGCTGACGCAATTGTATGGCCTTGCCTATGGCTGCGTGCCGGTGGTGGCGCGCACGGGGGGGCTGGCCGATACGGTGATTGACGCCAATCTGGCGGCAGTTCAGGCTGGCGTGGCCACCGGCATCCAGTTCACCGGCGTGCATTACGCGGGCCTTTCCTCGGCCATTTCCAGAGCCATAGCGCTCTATGCCGATGCGCCCGCGTGGCGCGGCGTGCAAAAGGCGGGGATGCTTTGCGACTTTACGTGGGCGCAAAGCGGCGCCACCTATGCCAACCTCTACCGCGAGATTCTTGGGGACCATTCGTGACCGAAACCTTGGCCATTGTAACGCATGCCACCACGCCGTTCGAGGGGCAGAAGCCGGGCACATCGGGCCTGCGCAAGAAGGTGAAGGTCTTCGCGCAGCCCAATTACGCGGAAAACTTTATCCAGAGCACCTTTGACGTGGTGGAGCGGCCCGAGGGCGCGACTTTGGTGATCGGTGGTGATGGCCGCTATCACAACCGCACCGTGATCCAGACCGCAATCCGCATGGCGGCGGCCAATGGCTATGGTCGGGTGCTGGTGGGGCAGGGGGNNGATTTCGGCATCAAATACAACATCGCCAATGGCGGCCCCGCGCCGGAAGGTGTGACCGAGGCGATCTATGCCCGCACCTGCGAGATTGCCGAATGGCGCGCGCTGGAAGCTCCCGATGTGGATCTCGACACGCTGGGCGTGATCCGCGTGGGCGACATGGTGGTCGAGGTGATCGACTCCGTGGCTGACTATGCCGCGCTGATGGAGCGCCTGTTCGACTTCGGCGCGATCCGCGCGGCGGTGGCGGGCGGGCTGACCATGAGTTTCGATGCGATGCACGCGGTCACTGGCCCTTATGCGAAGGAAATTCTGGAGCGGCGGCTGGGATTTGCGGCGGGTACGGTGAAGAATGGTGTGCCGCTGGAGGATTTCGGCGGGCAT
>DDES01000190.1 GCA_002336765.1 Novosphingobium sp. UBA1948
CGACATAGGCGCGCACGGTATGCGGGCTGCGACGGCGACCATCGGCCAGATAGGCCTGCCATGCCGCCATCATGTCGGCATGGGCGGCCAAGGTGTTCATGCGACAAGCGCCTCGGGCACGACTTCGGCGATCAGGGCATTGAGCAAGGACATCCCCGCTTCGGTGGCGCCGATTGTCGCGCCTTGCTGCCACATCAGCCCCTGCCGCGTGTAAAACGCCAGCTTGCCCGCATCGACCACACTCTCCACCCCGAACCGGCGCGCCATAGCATCCACATCCAGCCCTTCGGTCAGCCTTAGCCCCATCAGCATGGCCTCGGCCGCTTGCTCGGGTGAGCCAAGTTTGCGGGCCTCGGCGATACCATCACCCCGCGCCTCGATGGCCGTCAGCCAGTTTTCCGGCTTCTTGTGACGCGTGGTAGCAACACCGCCGCGACGCCCATGTGCGCCAGGCCCGATGCCCGCATAATCCTGATAGCGCCAATAGGTGAGGTTGTGGCGGCTTTCCTGTCCCTTGCGGGCATGGTTCGACACTTCATAGGCGGGCATACCCGCCTTGGCGGTGATCGCGCGGGTGAGGGTGAAGAGATCGGCGGCAGGGTCATCCTCCAGCGGCGTGAAGGCACCCTCGCGTACCATCGTGGCAAAGCGTGTGCCCGCCTCGATGGTGAGTTGGTAGAGCGAGAGATGATCCGTGCCGAAAGACAGGGCGCGGGTCAGTTCCGCCTCCCATTGCTCGGCACTCTGGTGCGGGCGGGCGTAGATCAGATCGAAACTGGTGCGGGCAAAATGGGCCTGCGCCACGTCGAGCGCCGCCAAAGCCTCGTCCACGCCGTGCAACCGCCCGAGAAAGCGCAGCGCCGCATCATCCAGCGCCTGCACGCCCAGCGACACGCGGTTGACACCAGCCGAGGCCAGCGCGGCAAAGTTGGCGGCCTCAACGCTCGAAGGGTTGGCCTCCAGTGTGATCTCGATATCCGGCGCAAAACCCCACAAGCGCTCGGCCTGCGCCAGCAGCGTGGCGACCAGTGCGGGCGGCATCAGGCTGGGTGTGCCACCACCGAAGAAGACCGAGGTCAGCGTGTCGGCGCCCGCAAGATCGGCCTCGCGCGCCATATCAGCCAGCAAGGCATCCTGCCACAACGCCACATCCACCCCGTCGCGCACATGGCTGTTGAAGTCGCAATAGGGGCATTTCTTGAGGCAGAAGGGCCAGTGGATATAGAGTGCGCGCGCCATGTTTTCTTCACGCGGGTTTAATCGTGATCTGTCAAGAGCGGCGGCGATGAAACGCGCGCTTTGCCTTGCCTTTATCCTGCTCTCTTCCGCCGCCGCGGCGCGGGGGCCGCGCATCGAGCCGCTGTCGCTATTGCCATTAACGGTCATGCCGCAGGGGCAGATGGACCGCATTCTGGCGCTGCACAACGAGGAACGCGCCCGCTTCGACGCGCCACCGCTGGTGTGGGATGAACGCCTTGCACGCGAGGCCCATATCTGGGCGCGCGATCTGGCGCAGAGTGGACGTTTCGAACATTCGCCGGCGTCGCTGAGGCGCGGGGCGGGCGAAAATCTCTACATGGGCACCACCGGCTATTTCCCGCCCGAACGGATGGTGCGCGAATTTCTGGCCGAGCGGGATGACTTCAGGGCAGGCCGCTTTCCCGATGTGGCGCGGCGCGGAAGCTGGCATGATGTGGGCCATTACACCCAAATCATCTGGCGCGGCACGCGGCAGGTGGGCTGCGCTCTGGCACGGGCGCGGGGGCAGGATGTGCTGGTCTGCCGCTATTGGCCGGCGGGCAATATTTTCGGGCAACGCGTGCCCTGATCCTTCCCGGGATCAGCCGAACTGGTCAGCCACCAGCTTGCGGAAAGCATCGGCGCGGTGGCTGATGCGGGCTTTGTCCTCGGGCGCGATCTCCGCGAAAGTCTGGTCATAGCCCCGCGGGATGAACACCGGGTCAAAGCCGAAGCCCAGCCGCCCCCGCGGGGGCCAGCTCATCGTGCCATCGACACGGCCTTCATAGATGGCATGCACCCCATCGGGCCAAGCCAGCGCCAGAACGCAGGCGAAATGGGCGGCCCGACCCACGTCGGGGCCCAGTTCACACAATTTGCCCTCGACCTTGCCCATCGCCATGAACCAGTCGCGCCCCTCGGGCCCTTCGTACCAGTGGCGCTCGGCCCAGTCGGCGGTGTAGACCCCCGGCCTGCCGCCCAATGCGTCGACGCAAAGGCCTGAATCATCCGCCAATGCCGGAAGCCCGCTAGCCTTGGCGGCATAGCGGGCTTTCAGCAGGGCGTTCTCGATAAAGGTGGTGCCGACTTCCTCCGGCTCTTCCAGCCCGAGATCGCCCGCCGATACACACACCAGACCATAGGGGTCGAGCATGCGCTGCATCTCGGCCAGCTTGCCGAGATTATGCGTAGCGATCACGATCTTGCCGGAAAGACGGGTCATCGGCCTCATCCCTTAAACGCGGATATTTGCAGAAAGAACGGCAGGATGGTTGGTTAATTAACCCTCGACCGCTTTGGCCTGCGCCGCAAAAATGCGGTCACAACCGATGCGAGCCAGACGCAGCAGGCGCAGCAGGCCTTCCTCGTCATAGGTCGCGCCTTCGGCGGTGGCCTGCACCTCGGCAATCTGGCCGCCCTCGATCAACACGAAATTGGCATCGGCATCCGCGCTGCTATCCTCGATATAGTCCAGATCGAGCACCGGCACGCCATCGGCAATGCCGCAGGACACGGCGGCGATCTTGCGCGGCAGTGGGTCTTCGGTGATCAACCCCTGCGCCATCAGCTTGTTGACCGCCAGCCGCAGCGCCACCCATGCGCCCGAAATCGACGCGGTGCGGGTGCCGCCGTCAGCCTGGATCACATCGCAGTCCAGTGTGATCTGGCGTTCCCCCAGCTTCTTGAGGTCCGTAACGGCGCGCAGGCTCCGGCCGATCAGGCGCTGGATTTCCTGCGTGCGGCCCGATTGCTTGCCCTTGGCCGCCTCGCGGCTGCCACGGGTATGGGTGGCGCGGGGCAGCATCGAAT
>DDES01000058.1 GCA_002336765.1 Novosphingobium sp. UBA1948
GGATGAAGTGCTTGATCATCTCTTCCGCGATTTCGATATCGGCGATCACACCATCGCGCAGCGGACGGATGGCCTCGATATTGTCGGGCGTCTTGCCCATCATCATCTTGGCATCATCGCCCACGGCCTTCACGCTCTTGTGGCCATTGATTGTCTCGATGGCGACCACGCTGGGCTCGTTGAGCACGATGCCGCGATCCTGAACATAAACCAGCGTGTTGGCCGTACCGAGGTCGATGGCCATATTTTGCGAACCGAACTTGAAGAATCGCGAGAAGAAAGACGACATCGAATAATCCGTGATTTTGCGCGAATTTCCGGCGCAGGGCAGGGCAATCCGGCGGGAACATGGGGGACAGGACGCGGCTCCATAACCCAAGGAAAAGACAAAGGCCAAAATTTTGTTGGACCTGTCTCGCCTTGTGTCAACCAACCGCCGCGAATCGAACCCGCCTTGCCGCACCTTGGCCCCTTGCGCGCTCTATTGCATCCGCGAAGGAGCGGGTTTTTTGGCCCTGCATAGCTTTTCCGGTGGATATCGCCCTTCGCGCTGTGCGGGGCTTGGGGGATGCCGCCTATAAGGGGCCATGCCGATCATCCGCCGCCTGCCCGAAATTCTCGTCAACCGCATTGCCGCGGGGGAAGTGGTCGAGCGCCCCGCCTCCGCGCTCAAGGAACTGGTGGAGAACGCCATCGATGCGGGCGCGCGCCAGATCACCGTCAAACTGGCCGATGGCGGGCTGGACGGGATCGAGGTGACCGACGATGGCTGCGGCATGTCGCCCGACCAGATGGAGCTGGCGCTCGAACGCCATGCCACCTCGAAGCTGCCCGATGAAGCCATCGAAATGGTGACCACGCTGGGCTTTCGCGGCGAGGCTCTGCCCTCCATCGCCAGCGTTTCGCGCTTCACCATCGAGAGCCGGACCAGAGATAGTCAGGGTGGCGACGCGGTGGAAGGCTGGCGGCGCGTGGTGGATCATGGCGAAGTGGTGGGCGATGGCCCCGCCGCGCTGCCGCCCGGCACCCGTATCCGCGTGGAACAGCTGTTTGCCAAGATCCCCGCGCGGCGCAAATTCCTGCGCTCGGGGCGCAGCGAATATGCCGCCTGCCTCGATGTGGTGCGCCGCCTCGCGATGGCGCGGCCCGAGGTCGGCTTTGTGCTGGAGCATGACGGGCGCCGCGTGTTGGCGGTGCAGGCGGGCGAGACGGCGCCGCAGCGCGTGGCCCGCATCATGGCGCGCGAACTGGCCGAGGATGGCGTGGTGATCGACCTGCAACGCCCAACATCCTCGGGCGATGTGCGTCTGACGGGCGTGGCGGGCTTGCCCACCTTCAACCGCGGCGTGGCCGATCACCAGTATCTCTTCGTCAATGGCCGTCCAGTGAAGGACAGGCTGCTGGTTGGCGCGGTGCGCGGCGCTTATGCCGAGATGCTGGCGCGTGATCGCCATGCGGTGCTGGCACTGTTTCTGGACGTGCCGCCCGGCGATGTCGATGTGAACGTGCATCCCGCCAAGACCGAGGTGCGCTTCCGCGATCCGGCCTTTGTGCGCGGCTTCATCGTCTCCGGCCTGCGCCATGCGCTCGACAGCGCGGGGCAAAAGACCGCGCAGAGCCCCGCCGCCGATGCCATGGCCAACTGGCAGACCGAGCCGGTCACACCCGCCTCGGCGCCGGTTGGCGCCAGCCTGCAAAGCCTGTTCGCGCGGCAATACGCGCCGCAGCCGTCTTTCGCGTCCAACCGTCTCAACGAGGCAGGCGCGGCATGGCGCAGTTATGAGGCGGATGTTCTGGCCCCGCAGGCGCGTGCGGAGATAGCCGAGGACGTGACGCCGCAAGCGGATCATCCGTTGGGCGTGGCGCGCGGGCAGGTGGCGGGCACCTATATCATTGCCGAGGCCGCCGATGGTCTGGTGATCGTCGATCAACATGCCGCGCATGAGCGCATCACACTGGAACGCCTGCGCGCGGCGGGCATGGGCGAGGCGGTGGCGCGGTCGCAGGCTTTGTTGCTGCCCGAGGTGGTTGAACTGGAGGAACCGGCTTGCGACCGGCTGGAGGAAGCGGGCGAGGTGCTCGGCCAATTCGGCCTGACGCTGGAGCGGTTTGGCCCCACCGCCATGCTGGTGCGCGCGGTGCCCACCGTGCTGGGCAGGGGCGATGTTCAGGCGCTGGTGCGCGATATTGCCGATGATCTGGCGCAGAATGGCGCCGCGCTGCTGCTAGGCGAGCGGCTAGACCATGTGCTGGCCACGATGGCCTGCCACGGCTCGGTGCGCTCGGGCCGCGCGTTGGGCGTGGCGGAAATGAACGCCCTGCTGCGCGAGATGGAGGTTACGCCCCGCTCGGGCCAGTGCAACCACGGGCGGCCGACATGGGTGAAGCTCGCCCATGCCGATATCGAGAAACTGTTCGGGCGGCGTTAGCGGCGCAACACTGTGCGGAAAGGGGCATCGTCCCCGTCGCGTATCTTGCGCGGCGGCAGGCCGACCAGATCGCGGATCAACGGTTCGACATCGACATTGTCGAAACCCGGCAAAGTCCCCTTGGCACGGATCGACGGGCCGCTGGCAATGAACAGCGCCGCCATCTCCGGAGCGTGGTTGTCAAAGCCGTGCGTGCCGCCATGCGGCGCCTTCTTCGGCTCTTTGCCCAGCACCAGCCACCCCGCATCAGCCAGACAGAGATAGGCCGGCACGCGGGGGTGGCTGCCATAGTGGAAACGGGCTGGGATTTGCGCCTTGGGCCAGCATTGCACATGCTCGGGAGCCTTGGCGATCGCCGCTTCAAGCGCCGCCTCGTGGCCAGCCACAGCATTGAACGTGGCAAAGGGCCCATCCTCGACCAACTGGAAATCCGCCGGATTGGCGAAGCGGTCGAGGCGCAGAACACGCGTCTCGGAGATGGCCGCCATGCCATGATCGGCCACCACCACCACATTGGCCCTGATGCCCAGTGCAACCAGCCCGCGCCGCAATTGCCCGATCGCCTTGTCCACCTCGGCCACCGCGCGGGTCACTTCCGCAGAATCCGGCCCGAAATCGTGCCCAGCCGTATCCACCAGATCGAAATAGGTCGTCACCAGCGCAGGACGCTGCCCCGCAGGCCGCCGCAGCCAGTCGAGCACGCCATCCACCCGCTGACGGTTGGACACATTCTGGTTGAACTGCACCCAATCATGCGGACGCACCCCGCCATGGTCGACATTCGAGCCGGGCCAGAACATGGTGGCCGTGTGGATGCCTGCCTTTTCCGCATCCACCCACACCGGATCGGCATCCGACCACCAGAAAGCGTCGTCGGTCGCCATTGTGAATTTCTCGCCCTTGCGGCGATCATCATACATGGTGTTGGCGACGATGCCGTTGTGATCGGGCACCAGTCCCGTCACCAGCGTGGTATGGTTGGGAAAGGTCTTGCTGGGAAAAGACGGCCGCATCGATGCCTGCACACCGGCGCGGGCAAGGGTCGCCAGATTGGGCGTGACGCCGCGTTGCAGATAGTCCGGCCGGAAACCGTCGATGGATACCAGGATCGTGACCGGCCGTTTGACCGGCGCGCGCGCGGCGGCGGGCTGGGCCAGCAGGCTGGAGAGCAGGAGGGCGAGCGCGACCACGAGACGTTTCATGGCGTCACCCTGTCCCACCCGCTTTTCAAATTCAAGACGGTCGGGGAATTAGTCCTCGATCGGCGCCGAAGGATCGCGCACGCCGACCATGCCGTTGACCACACAGCGCAACACCGGCTTGCCGTTCTGGTTGATCATGGTCAGTTCGCGGCGCATCAGCCCCATCTCGGGCCGCGAACGGCTGCGGCGCTTGTTCAGAATCTTGGCCTCCAGCCGCAACCGGTCGCCCGGATAGACAGGGTGCAGCCAGCGCAACTCGTCGATCCCCGCGCCGCCAAGGCTGGCCAGACCCTGCGCATGCATCTCGTCCACCATCAGCCGCATCATCATGCCGCAGGTGTGCCATCCGCTGGCCGCCAGCGCGCCGAAAGGCCCGCGCGCGGCGGCTTCGTCGTCAAGGTGGAAATCCTGCGGATCATAGCGCGAGGCAAAGGCGATCACCTCCTCGCGCTCGACCACGCATTCGCCCAGAACCACGGTCACATCCACCGGCAGGTCTTCGTAAAAGGTGCGGAAGGGCTGGGTCATGGGTGCTCAGCTATGCAGGAAGTGCATAACGTCGCCGTCACGCACGACATAGGCCTTGCCCTCGGCGCGCAGCTTGCCCGCCTCGCGGGCCTTGGCCTCGCCGCCCAGCGACACGAAATCGTCAAAGGCGATGGTTTCGGCGCGGATGAAGCCTTTTTCGAAATCCGAATGGATCTCGCCCGCCGCGTTGGGGGCGGTGGCGCCATTGTGCACGGTCCAAGCGCGGGCCTCCTTGGGGCCAACGGTGAAGAAGGTCAGCAGCCCGAGCAATTCGTAGCCAGCGCGGATGATGCGGGCCAGACCCGTTTCATGCAGGCCCAGCTCGTTCAGGAATTCGGCGCGCTCGTCGGCTTCCATGCCGATGAGGTCCGCCTCGATGGCGGCCGAGACGATCACCGCCTGCGCGCCCTCGGCCTTGGCCTTTTCAAACACGCGGGCCGAGAAGGCGTTGCCGCTGGCCGCGCTTTCCTCTTCCACATTGCAGACATAGAGCACGGGCTTGGCGGTCAGCAGTTGCGCCTGCTTGAAGATGCGGGCCTCGTCGTCATCCTTGGGTTCGGTCAGACGGGCGGGCTTGCCCTCGCGCAGCAATTCGAGCGCCTGCCCCAGCACGCTGGCGATCACCTTGCTTTCCTTGTCGCCCGCCTGCGCCTTCTTCTGCGCCGCCGGAACGCGCTTTTCGAGGCTCTCCAGATCGGACAGCATCAGCTCGGTCTCGACCGTCTCGGCATCCGAGATCGGATCGACGCGGTTGTCGACATGCTGGATATCGTCGTTTTCAAAGCAACGCAGCACATGGACGATGGCATCCACCTCGCGGATGTTGCCGAGGAACTGGTTGC
>DDES01000223.1 GCA_002336765.1 Novosphingobium sp. UBA1948
GGGCGGCACAATGCGCTCGACAAGCTGGTGGGCGCCGCCGCGCGGGCCGGTGTCGCGCTGGCCGACGGCTTTCTGCTCTCCACCGCGCGCTGTTCGTATGAAATCGTCGAAAAGGCGGTGAAAGCAGGTGCTTGCCACCTCGTCACCATCTCGCTGCCCACTTCGCTGGCGGTCGAGCGGGCGCGGGCAGCGGGTCTCTCGCTCTGGGTGCTGGCGCGCGAGGACAGTGTGGTTAAAGTCTAATACCAAGTTGCATAGGGCCGCAGTTTTCCACTTGTTAGCGCCGCCACGCCTTGCCGCGCCGCCCCCCTTTGCGGCAAGGCTCACCCCATGTGGCAGCTTTATCAATTCCCCCTGTGTCCATTTTCCCGCAAAGTCCGCCTGGTGATGGGCGAAAAAGGTCTCGGCTACGAATTGTGGCGCGAGAACCCGTGGGAGGCGCGCGACGAATTCCGCGCGATGAATCCGGCGGGCACGACACCCGTGCTGCATGATCCGGAAAAGGGCCTGACGCTGGCCGACAGCCGCGCGATCTGCGAATATCTGGAAGAGACGGTGGACCGCAATCCGCTGATCATCGGCCATGCCGCGGCGCGTGCCGAAGTCCGGCGGCTGGTCGCGCTGTTCGACGAGAATTTCTACGCCGATGTCACCGCGCCCTTGCTGAACGAGCGGATGAAAAAGCGCATCGTGCTGCGCCAGTCGCCCGATTCCCGCGTGCTGCGCGAGGCGATGCGGCTGGCGCACGAGCATCTCTACTATATCGACTATCTGGTGGACACGCGACCGTGGCTAGGCGGGGCGACGATGAGTCTGGCCGATCTGGCCGCCGCCGCGCAGATCTCGGTGTGCGATTACCTCGGTGGTCTCGACTGGGCGGGGCACGAGCAGGCCCGCGCGTGGTATTCGGTGTTCAAAAGCCGCCCCTCGTTCCGCCCCTTGCTGACCGAGCGGATGGAAGTGATCCAGCCCCCCGCCCATTACGCGGACGTCAACGCTTAAGCCTCAGCCCAGCCAGCGCTCCAGATAAAGGCCCAGCGGGCGGGCGGTGATCCCCAGATCCGTCAGCGTCAGCGCCCGGTCGTCCACCACGCTGCCCGCCTTGAGCAAGGCGATCTGGTCACGCGAGATCGGCGTGCCGGGCAAGGCGGCGAACACCGAGGCCACCGCATCGGGCAGAGGCAGCAGCCGTGTTCCCGTTCCCGCCGCCGCCGCGATGCGCCGGTTGAGGTCGAGCATGGTCAACACCTCCGGCCCGCCCAGTTCATAGGTCCGCCCGCCATGCCGCGCCGGATCGCCCAGCGCCGCCGCCACGGCCAGCGCCACATCGCCCGCGAACACGGGCTGCAACAGACCCTCCGGCACGAAGACCGGCATGACATTGGGCACCGGCAAGCCCGCCACCAGCCGCATCATCCGCGCGAACATGTTGAGGAAATTGTCATCCCCGGCGAACACCACCGAGGGCCGCAACACCGTCGCCGTCGGGAAAGCGGACAGCACGGCCTGCTCGCCCCGCGCCTTGCGGCTGGCATAGGCCACCGGCGACCCCGCATCCGCCCCGATCGCCNNCCCCCGCCCCGGCCTTGCGCGCCGCCGTGGCGAGGCTGGCAAGGCCGCTGCCCTGCACCGCGTCCAGATTGCCGCCAAAGGCGCCCACAAGGTTCACCACAGAATCGGCGCCACCCAGCGCGCGCGACAGGGCCGCCGCATCGCCAATGTCCGCCCTTGCAAACTCCACGCAACCCAGATCGCCCAGCACGCGGACGGCCCATTGGCGCTCGGGGTGGCGGCTGATGATTCTCACCCTTGCCCCCGCGCGCAGCAGATGTTCGGCCACATGGCGCCCGATAAAGCCGCTGCCGCCCGTTATCGCCACCAGTCGAGACTGCAATCCAGCCATTTCTCAAGCCTCCCTAGCCGCCGTAAACTGCGCCTCTTGGCGCCCCCGGGCAAGCACGCCCTTCGGGCATGGAAAAAAAGTGAGTTTTTGCGTTGACAGGTCCGCCCCCCCTGTTTAGAGGCGCCCTCCTACCCGACGCGGAGGCGAAAATTCTCCAAGTCAAACAAGTGCCCAGATGGCGGAATTGGTANNAGTCCTCTTCTGGGCACCATTTTCCTTTACAGGTCAGAAAGCCGGCGGTTAAAACCCCGGCTCTCTTGTTCAGGCCGCAGGCTACGGCGCCGCACAAAATCCCCCGATCAACACAATTCCGGCGCCTTGCTGGCTAGGCGGCCAAAGGCGATCAGCCTATTTTCGGCTTGTCAAAACGGACCGGATGATTTCTGCAGCAAACTGCGCAAGTCCTCCACGCCGCTCCGGATCTGAACCATGCCCGTCTCGCTGCCTTCCGTCGCGCTTCCCCTCGCCAGTTTCCTGCCATGGCTCGACCTGGGCGGGATTGCGGTGTTTGCCGCATCGGGCGCGATTGCCGCCGCGCGCCAGCGGCTCGACTTTGTGGCCGCCTGCTTTTTCGCGCTGATCACGGCGGTGGGCGGGGGAACCCTGCGCGATCTGTTGATCGATGCGCCGGTGTTCTGGATGCACGACGCGACGGCGGTATTGATCTGTGGCGGCGTGGCGCTGGCGGTATGGCTGGTGCCCCTGCGCCTGTGGCCAGAGCGCGCACTCGACCTGTTCGACGCGCTGGGGCTGGCGGCCTATGCTGTCTATGGCGCGGGCAAGGCACTGCATTATGGCATCACGCCGATCTCGGCAGCGGCGGCGGGTGTCATTACGGCCTGTGTCGGCGGCATTATCCGCGACATCACGGCGGGCACACCCTCCATCCTGATGCGGCACGAATTGTATGTCACCGCCGCGGTACTGGCCGCCTCGCTCTATATCGCGCTGCAGGCGGCGGGACTGTCAACGCAATGGTCCATTGGCCTTGCCGTGGCGACGGGCTTTGCCCTGCGGGTTGCAGCGATCCGCTGGGGCCTTTCGCTGCAACCCCATAAAGGGCGCTAGGCTCACTTCCCCTTTTCAGCGCCTTCTGCCTTGGGCGCGAAGGTCTGGCCGAAGAAGTCGCCCTTGTACCACTGCGGCGGCACGGTGCTGTTGGCCATGGCGCTGGTGATGCGCCAGTTGGCCTCGGCAAAGCGGGCGCCCGCGCGCCAGTTGATCGGCTGGCTCAGATCGTCATTGGGCTTGTGATAGGTGTTCTTCAGGAAATCGCCCCATTTCTCGCCGCCACCATTGGCAAAGCCGGTGGCGAGGAACACGGCGGGAATGCCCTGCTTCACGAACTGGTAGTGGTCCGAGCGGGTGAAGATGTTTTCCGCTGGCATCGGATCGGGCGAAAGCGAGACGCCCATCGCCTTGACCGCATCGGCCGTCATCCGGCCCAGCGTGGAATGATCCGAGCCGAAGGCGATCACATCGGTGAAGGGATAGAGCAGCAGCGGCATATCGAGATCGACATTGCCCACGATCTTGCCGCCGGCCGCGCCTTGATGATGCGCGAAATAATCAGCACCGATCAGCCCCTTTTCCTCGCCGGTGGAAACCAGAAACACCACCGAGCGGCGCGGCGCCTTGGTCTTGTCCGCCTTGGCCTCCTCGGTCATCACCCGCGCCACTTCCAGCAAGGTGGCCGTGCCCGCCGCATTGTCGAGCGCGCCATTGTTGATGCGGTCCTTATCGGCTGCTTCGCCTGCCTTGGGCGCATCGGTGCCCAGATGGTCGATATGGCCCGACAGCACCACGAACTGGTCCTTCAGCGCGGGATCGCTGCCCGGGATCATGGCCACGACATTGGGGCTGGTGATGCGGCTCTGCACGCTGGCGCCGGTGATGCGCGCGCTGGCTTTCAGCGCGAAACCCTTGGGGCGGAAGCCCGCCTTGTCGGCCTCTGCGCGGATCTTGGCCAGGGTCTTGCTGCTGCCCGCGAACAGCGCGGCGGCGGCACTGTCACTCAGGCTGGCGCTGCCACGGATCGCGGCGGTTTTGAGATGGACCGTGCCATCCGTCTCCACCCAGTCGATGCGCGGGGTGCCGGCATATTGCAGCGAACGCTCCCACGGGCGCACTTTCAGCGAGGCATTGGTGGCGATGGTGAGGATACCCACGGCGCCATGCCGTGCCGCCGCCTCGCCCTTGGTGGCGCTGGCATGGGCGGCCTCCTCGCTGGGCAGGCCGGCGGGGAAGCCCGCCAGCATAACCACGATCTTTCCCTTCACATCCAGCCCTGCGTAATCGTCGATGCCCAGCAGCGCATTGTCGATGCCATAGCCCACGAAGACCAGCGGCGCGCTCACATCGGTTGTCGCGTCCAGCGCGGAAAGGCCGACCAGCGCATCCTTGCCCTGTGCAAAGACCTGCGCCTTGCCGTCGGGGCCGGTGATGGCAACGCCGGAATCGCCCTGCCCGCGCACCGTCTTTTGCAAGGTCACACGCTGGAGCCAGCCTCCCTTGTCGCCCATCGGCGTCAGGCCAAGGCTGGCGAAACGCGCGGCGACGTAGGCCGAGGCGATCTCGTGGCCGGTGCTGCCCGTGTCGCGCCCGCCCAGCAGATCGTCGGCAAAGAAGGTGACGTCGGCACGCACGCGATCCGCCGAGAAGCGCGGATCGAGCGGCATCTGCTCCTCGGTCCTGAGCGGGGCGGCAGGCGCGGGTTTCGCCACTTTCTGCTCCGCCCCTGCCCCCATCGCCTCGGCCCAATCCGCCTCATGTGCCACGGCGGGCGCGGACAGAACAAGGGCAACGGCGGTGAGCGGGATCAGGCGTGACAAACGCGGCATGGGGGTAACTCCGGCAAAGAAGGGCTACGCAAAGCTTGCGTAGTGACGCAAACTTATTACGCGCACATCCCGCCTAATCAAGCGCGATAATCCGCCCCGCAAGTCGTTCCACCTCGGCGCGATCATGGCTGACATAGAGGATCGGCAGGCGCAGATCATCACGGATCCGCTCGATCAGCGCCATGATCTCGCCCCGCCGCGCCGCATCCAGCGAAGACAAAGGTTCGTCCATCAACAGGCAGCGCGCGCCCGACAACAAAGCCCGCCCGATAGCCACACGCTGCGCCTCGCCGCCGGAAAGCTGGCGTGGCATACGGGCCAACAGATGCCCGATGCCAAGGAAGCTGCAAACCTCGGGCAGGCTGATCCAGCGCTGCTCGGGCGCGGAGAGACGCCAGCCATAGAGCAGATTGGCCTCCACGCTCTTGTGCGGGAACAGGCGATAGTCCTGAAAGACATAGCCGCAGCGGCGTTGTTCGGGGGCAAGGTCAATCCCCGCCGCGCTGTCGAACAGCACCTGTCCGCCCACCACGATCCGCCCCGCATCGGGCCGCAGCAAGCCCGCCACCATATCCAGCACGCTGGTCTTGCCCGCGCCCGAGGGGCCGAACAGCGCCGTCAGCCCTGCCTCGCTGGCAAAGCGCGTGGCGATCAGGGCATCGCCGCGGCGCAGGGTTACGTCAATCTCAATACCCATGACGGCCGCCCCCGTTCCAGCGAGTCATCCTGCGCGCAAGAATCTCCGACACCACCAAGGCCGCCAGCGACAGCGTCACCGAAATCAGCGCGAGGCGCGTCACCAGAGCATCGCCCGATGGCGTCTGCAAAGCCGCATAGATCGCCAGCGGCAAGGTCTGCGTCTCGTCGGGAATGTTCGAGACAAAGGTGATCGTCGCGCCAAATTCGCCAAGGCTGCGCGCAAAGCCCAGCACCAGCCCCGCCAACACCCCCGGCATGGCCAGCGGCAAGGTCACGCTGACAAACACCCGCCAGCGCGATGCGCCCAGTGTGCGCGCGGCCTGTTCCAGCCTGCGATCCACCGCCTCGATCGACAGGCGCATCGCGCGCACCATCAGCGGAAAAGCCATCACCGCACTGGCCAGCGCCGCGCCGGTCCAGCGGAACATCAGCGTGATGCCGCAATCCGCCAGCAGGCGCCCCAACGGCCCTTGTGCGCCAAACGCCAGCAGCAGCAGCCAGCCCACCACCACCGGCGGCAACACCAGCGGCAAATGCACCACAGCGTCGAGCACCACCAGCCCGGCCCAACGCCCGCGCGCCAAGACCCACGCCACGCCAAAGGCCAGCGGGGCTATCCCGAAAATCGCCACCGCGCTGACCTTCAGCGACAGGGCAACGATGGCCAGTTCCTGCGCGCTCGGCATTCAGCTTGCGCCAAAGCCATAGGCGGCGAAGATGCGATGTCCCTCGGGCGAGATCAGGAAGCGGCGGAAGGCCTCGCCCTCGGCACTGGCGCCCGCCAAAGCCGCCAGCGGGTAAACAATCGGCTTGTGGGTGCGATCAGGAAACAGGCCGAGGATGCGCACCTTGGGTTCCACCCTTGCATCGGTGGCGTAAACGATGCCCAGCGGCGCCTCGCCCCGCGCCACCAGCGCCAAGGCCGCGCGCACGCTTTCCGCGCCAGCAACACGCGGTGCCACCGCAGGCCAGACCTTCAGATTGACCAGCGCCTGTTGGCCATATTTGCCAGCGGGCACTGCCCCCACCTGCCCCATCGCCAGCCTTCCATTCGCCCCCAGCGCTGCGGCCAGCGGGAAATTGGGCATAATGGCGAGCCGCGTCGTGCTGGCCACCGGCGCGATCAACGCCAGCCGGTTGGTCAGCACATTGACCCGCGTGCCGCGCAGGATCCAGCCACCGGCGCGCGCCTTGTCGGCGGCGACATAGTCCATCCATTCCTCATCGGCCGAGAAAAACAGATCGGCGGGCGCGCCCTGCACGATCTGCCGCGCCAGCGCCGAGGAGGCCGCAAAGGAGAGGACAGGCCGCACATGGCCTTTGGCCGCCCACACATCGGCAGCCTTGTTCAAGGCCTCCTGCAAGGAAGCTGCCGCCAGAACCAGGGGCGCTTTGCCCTGAACTCTGGCGGACTGCCCCTGTGCCTGAGCGGGTTGGGCTCCTAAAACCAGCGCGATCAGGCAGAAGGAAATGAGACGGATCAGAAAGGACACGGGGGCAGGCTTTCCTTGCAGGGTGAAGCTATATCCCACCCTATACAGAAAAGCCCACCCCCACGCCAGCGGTCAACACCGGTGCCCGCGCCTAAGTTCAGCGCAGCGCCTTGACCTCGGCTGCGGTAATCTTGCCCTTGAACTTGTTGCCAAAGTTCGAGCGCACATAGGTCACCACATCGGCCACCTGCTCGTCGGTGAGCATCTGGCCGATGGCCGGCATGCCGTTCAGCCCCTTGACCACCACCATCGCCGGATAGGCGGGCACGGCCAGATTGCGGTTGCCCGCCAGCGCCGGATAGCGACCGGCGCCTTCGGCCCCCTTGGCATCATGCATATGACATGCGGCGCAAACGCGGTGGAAGATCTGCTCGCCGGTGGCGGGACCAAGCATGCGCGCGCCAAAGGCCGCATCGCCAGCCGCCGCGCCCGCCGGACGCGCCGGAGCAGGCGCCGGCGTTTGCGCCGAGACCGGTGCCGCCATTGCCAGCGCAATTGTTGTAAGGATCAGCTTGTTCATATCCGTCACCCCGCCATAACCCGTTGATGCAGCCGCGTGATCGTGTCGATCGCCGAGGTGATGCCGCCTTCCTGCCAGCCGCCGTAGTAGGAGGCATGTTCGCCCGCCAACATGATGCGGCCGTCCATCTGGCACAGGTTCTTGTAGTGATCGGCGCGGGTCTGTTCGGTCCATGTGCCAAAGCAGCCCAGCGTCCACGGAATGCGGTGCCACGCCACCGACGAGCCATTCATGAACTCGTCCTTGTATTGCGGGTGGATCTGGCTGCCCCATTCCAGCACCTTGGCCACGCGCTCTTCCGGCGTGGAAGCGGTCAGTTCATAGCCCGCCGCGCCGCCGGTGTAGCAACCCAGCAACACGCCCGGCCCCTTGGCGCCATAGCGGCTGGAGGGATAGGATATCTGGCTGTTGGGCAGATCGGTGTAGGTGATGCCGCCGTAGATCTTGTCGTCCTGCTCCCAGAAGCGACGCTTGAACTCGAGTCCGACCTTGACGCTGGTCGAATAGGGCACGGCGCGGATCGCCGAGGCCAGTTCTCCACCCACATTCATATCGATCTGCGCCAGAATGGGCAGCGGAATGGTGCAGATGCAGTAATCCGCAGCAGCCTTCATCACCTCGCCGGTCTTGGTGTCCTTGTAGGTGACGACAACGCCCTTCTCGTTCTGCTGGATCGAGGTGACCTTGCTGTTCTTGCGCACCAGATGGCCCGCAGCGCGTTCGAAGGCCTTGCCGACCTGAATCATGCCGCCCACCGGCTGGAAGATGGTGAACTCGTGGTCCCATTGCAGGTTGCCTGCGATCGAACGCCACAGGCCGGACTGCATCAGTTCGGAAAAGGCGATCGGATCGGAAGGCTCGGGCACCGCCGACAGGCCACCGCCCGGCTCCTTGTCATAGCCACGGCGGCCGCTGGAGGGCATACCCTTCACATAGCGCATGTTGCGGTCGAGAGCGCCAAAGCCGCGCAGCGACTCCAGCAGCATCTCGGCATCTTCCTTGGTGACGGCGTCGTTGAGAGCGCCCTGCTTCACCGACTTGGACAGCAACTCGCTGACATAGCCGAAATAGTCCGCCTGAACGTGGCGGAAACGCTGGGGCTTGCCGCCAAACGCCTTGGTGTTGTGGACATAGGCGTTGTAATTCACCTGCATGAAGGGTTCGAGTTCGACGCCCAGTTCATGGCAATAGTGGATCAGGCCATGGTGGTGCCATGGAATGCGCCACGGGCCCGGATTGATGTAATTGCCCGGCGCGAACTGGCAGGTTTGCGTCGCGCCGCCCAGCTCGGTGTAGGTGGTGCCGCCCGACAGCGTCCACGAACGCCCGCCGATGCGGTCCTGATATTCCAGCACCTGCACCTTGTAGCCCGCCTTGGACAGTTCGAGCGCGCTGGTCATGCCCGCCACGCCCGCGCCGAGGATCAGCACGCTGGCGCCCTTGGCGCCGCCTTCCAGCTTGACCGGACCTTTGAAATTGGAGGCTTGCGCCTGTTCCATGCCCGCCATCGCCATATACATGGCCGATGCGCCAGCCGTCTTGCCGATCATGGCGAGCAGCTCGCGCTTGCTCATGCCCTGACCGGCGCTGTCCACGATAGAATCGCTCATGCTTGTTCCTTGCCCGTGCGCGCCGCCAGCCGAGGCGGGCGCGATGCCTGTGCCATGAAGGACAGGCGCAGGGGCAAACTGTGGGAGCGAGGCGAGAATCGGAATACGCCATAGCGCGCAAAGCGAGGCACGGTTACAACTGTGCGACAATTTGCGACGCAATGCCTATTTTTTGAGCAGTATCTGCCCAAATTTTTTGCATTTTAGGGGATTTCAGGGGTTTTCAAACGCCTGCCATGCCTATATTTAGGACAGTAGTCCGGTAATCACGCTCACAGGCTGACCGAGGAGGCAATGCGAGAGCCTCCAGCGCCCGCCCCATAGAGAAAGCGCGAGGGCGGATGGAACCAACCAGAACAAATTCGCAGGAGATATGCCATGAACAAGCTGTTGATCGCCGCCATCGCGGCCACCGTGCTGTCCACGCCTGCCGGCGCCGCTACCAAGCGCGAGCCCGTCAGCCTTCAGCTCTCGACCACCGGCGTCGATTTCGCCAATCCGACCAGCGTTGACCAGTTCCGCCGCCGCGCCCTGCGCGAGATCGCCGATTTCTGCGATCCGGCCAACCAGATCGGCGCCAACATGCCCGATAACCAGTGCCGCAAGGAAATGACCGCGCAGCTCGCCCGCACGGTGACCAACATCGCCGTGGCGCATACCGCCAACGCGCCGGTGCGCAACTAAACACTGGCTCCAAAGGGTCAGAATCGGGGCGGATCCACGAGGATCCGCCCCGTTTGTGTTTGGCTCAGGCCGCGCTGGCCTTCTTGTGCAGCCGTTCGATCGCGTCGATCGCCGACAGCAGCGAGCCTTCCATCCAGCCGCCATAATAGGTGGCATGCTCGCCCGCCAGCACGATGCGCCCATCCATCGCCACCAGATTCTGGTAATGCTCGGCGCGGGTCTGCTCGGTCCATGCCGAGGTGCAACCCATGATCCACGGCTGGCGGCTCCACGCCACCGAGGCGCCCGACAGGTAATTCGCGCGATATTCCTCGGGGTGGAACACGCTGCCCTGGGTCAAGGCCGCCTCGATGCGCGCCTCGGGCGTCATGCCGGTGAGTTGCAGCGCGCCGATCCCGCTGGCAAAGGCGCCGAGCAGCACCGCAGGGCCATCACCGAAGAAATTGTTGTTGGGATAGGATAGCTGGCTGATCGCCTGATCGGTGAAGCTATGGCCGCCGTAGATCGAGTATTTCTCTTCCCAGAAGCGGGTCTTCATTTCCAGACCCAGCTTGAGCTGGCCATTCATCTGCAAGGCCTTCACCGCAGCCTGCATTTTGGGGCCAACCTGCATCGGAATCTGCGAGAGCACCGGCGTCGGGATGGTGCAGACCATATAGTCGGCCTTGCTCACGCCCTTCTGGCCGGTTTTGAGATCCTCCCACTCCGCCGTCACGCCCTTGCCGTCCTGCAGGATCGCCGACACGCGGGTGTTGAAACGGATGAGGTCATTGACCTGACGGCGAAAACCGTCCCCGATGCGCCCCATGCCATCCTTGGGCTGGAACATCGTGGTCTGCATCACATAGTTGTAATAGAAGCCGATCTGCGTCCAGACATGGCTGGAGAGCACATCCGACAGGCTGTTGATCTTCGACGGCGTCGGCGCGCCGCCCACACCGCCGCCCGGGGCCTGATCATAGCCACGCTGGTTCGAGACGGGGATATTGCTGGAGAATTTGAGGTCGCCATCGAGCACACCCCATTCCCGCATGGCAACCAGCAGCTTTTCCTTGTCTTCCTTGCTGACGCTGGAATCCAGCGCACCGGCATTGAGCGACTTGGTAAGCAACTCGCCGACATGGCCTTTGAAATCGACCGCCAGTTCCTTGTAGCGCTGCGGCTTGCCGCCAAAGGCATCCCTGCGATGGATCAGGCCATTGTGGTTGAGCTGGATGAACGGTTCCAGTTCCACGCCAAAAGCCTTGCAATAATGCAGCAAGGTGCGGTGGTGGTGCGGGATGCGCCACGGGCCGGGGTTGAGNNGTTCTGGTATTCCAGAACCTCGACCTTGTAGCCCGCCTTGCGCAATTCATAGGCGGCCGCCATACCGGCCAACCCCGCCCCCAGCACCAGCACCGAGGCGCCCTTTTTGGCGCCCGACAGCATCGGCGGACCCTTGAACTGCGTTTCGGCAGCATGGCCCAGCGCCGTCATCGCCTGATACATGGCTGCCGCGCCACCGGCGCGACCGATCATCATCAGCAAGTCGCGGCGCGACTGGGGAGAGAGATTGTCCAGCATGTCAGATCCCGTGTTTAAAATGTTCCTCAGGGCGCCTTGGCAGCGATCGCCTCGATCTCGACCAGCGTGGTCGGGCGGCCAAGGGCGGCCACCTGCACCGTCGAGCGGGTCGGTTTGTTGGGCTGCTCGACCGTGCCGAAGAAGGTCTTGAACACGCCGTTCATGCCCGGCGCATCCATCTTGCCGCCGTTTTCAGGCACGCCGACGAGGAACACGTTCATCTTAACGATGTCGCCCATCGACCAGCCCATGCCTTCAAGGCTGGCCTTCATCTTGGTCAGGATCGACTTGGTCTGGGTGGCGGTGTCACCGAATTCCTCGGGCTTGGCGGGATCGATCGGCGAGGCGGTGCTGCCCGAGAGATAGAGAATCTTGGAACCGACCGGCACCAGCGCGGTGCTGGCGATCACGCCGGTGGGGGCGCCGGTACGCTCGATCACCGGCTTGGGGGCGGGCTTGGGCGCTTCCTTGGCGAGGACGGGGGTGGCGGCCAGAGCGGCAACGGCCAGCAGGCTGGTTTTGAGCAGGGTCATCAGGCAATCCCTTATGGTTGAAAGAAAAAGGGCGGGAGGTTGGTGCCTCCCGCCCCCTTTTGGGTCTTGGCTTAGAACTTCACGCCGAGCTTGGCGTAGTAGTATCCGCCGTTGATGCTCACCGAGGAGAAGCTCGGGTACTTGCTGACATAGGCGGTCGAACCGGCCGCGAACTGCTGCGCGCGGATCCAGTCGGCAATCTGGTCAGGCTTGGTGCCGAACAGGTTATTGGCACCCAGCGACAGCTTGATGTCCTTGGTGAAGGCATAGGTCACTTCCAGATCGGTGATGAACTTGGTGCTCATCGTCTGGTAATAAGGAATGTTCGAGTTGGCAGGCGTGGTGGCGAGCAGCTTGGCCGGACCATAGACCGACTCACGCAGGTTCACCGCAAACTTGCCGATCTCGTAATAGGCATTGGCGGTCGTGCGCCACTTGGGCGTGGTGTCCGTCAGCGCCGACTGCGAGTAGACGTCATAAATGCCCTGCGCCGGATTAACGCCCGACGGCACAGCATTGGTCGACTTGACCTTGGTCTCGTTGTAGTTGGCCGATAGCGAGAGATCGAGGCGGCCACCGAAGGCGGTCATGTTATACGTGGCGAGGAAATCCACGCCGCGCGTCAGGGTCGAGAGGCCGTTCACAAAAGAATTGATCGTGAGCGAACCATTCTGGCCGCCATTGATCGAATCAATGATCGAGGTGATCGGTACACCGTTGTTGTACAGCGCGGTCAGCACCGCAGGCGAGATGAAGCCGGTGCAACTGCCCCCGAAGGCGGCCTTGGCAGCAGCGACATCCATGCCCGGGGTGAAGCCGGAGGGCAGGAACTTACAGTTATTCGAATAGCCCGTGAAGCCCGACGACTGCACGATACGGTCGCGCAGATAGATCGAGTAGGCGTCCAGCGTAATGCTCAGCTTGGGCGCGGGGTTGAACACGAAGCCGACCGAAACGTTGGTCGACTTTTCCGGCTTCAGACCCGAAATGCCCAGCGCGGCAGCGCCCGGCGAGTTGGGCGCGAAGATGCCCGACAGCGAGGCCGGACCCACGTTGATGCCCGAATAGAAGCCCTCGGCCAGCGTCGGCGCACGGAAACCCGTCGAGATCGTGCCACGGATGGCGATCGCCTTGCTGAAGTCATAACGGTTGGTCAGCTTGAAGATCGTGGTATCGCCAAAGTCCGAGTAATGCTCGTGACGCACCGCGCCGATCACCTTCCACGCCTCGACCGGCTTGGTTTCCAGATCGAGATACTGGGCAAAGTTGGTGCGGTCATTGCTGCTGGCATTGGTGGGCGAATAGCCGAAGAACGACTGGATACCGCCACCCTTCACGCCAGTGCCGACATAGTAGGACGCCACTTCGCCCGGACGCAGTTCATAGGTGTCCTTGCGCCATTCCAGACCACCCGCAATATGCAGCGCATCGGCCAGACCGACATCGACTTCATGGGTGCCGTCGAAGTTGACGGTGAGCTGCGAGCCCACGAAAGCGCCATCATACACATCGCGCGGAGTGTAACCCGCAGCGGTGGTGGTCGAGGTGTCGTAGTACAGCGCGGCGTTGGCCGAGTTCACCACATAGGTCTTGTTATGGTCCTTGCCATAGGTGACCGAGAGGTCGAACGTGCTCTTGCCGAATTCGCCCTTCACACCGCCGGTCAGCGAGTAGTCGGTCTCGTTCAGCGCCTCGAGCGGCGAGAAGCCGGCGGGGAACGGAATATCGCCGGTGGCAACGCCCGAAGCAGGCGCGATCACCGCGCTCTTGCCGACCACGACGTTGGGCAGACGGTAGTTCTGGAAGGTCGAGCCGGTGCGCTTCGAGAGCGAGCCGAAGGAGTAGAACTCGACGCCGGCAACGCCGGTATAGCCCATGTTGTAAAACACGTTGGTGAGCGCCATGCGGCCATCACCAAAGATGCGGTTCACATAGGGATAGTCCTTGGCATTCAGCACACCGGGGAAGCGCGACAGCAGCGTCGCGCCCGAGGCCAGTGCCGGGCTCACGCGCGGATCAACGTCGCCGCGGAAGCTGTAGTCCTTGACCTTATGCTGCACGGTCAGGTTGAGGTACATGTCCTCCACCGGCGCCATGCCGATGTTGCCCGCCAGCTCGTAGTTGAAGCCGTCACCGGCGTAATACTGACCGACCGAGCCGGACAGATAGCCGCCGTGGTCCTTCTTCTTGAGCATCAGGTTGACCACACCGGCCACCGCGTCGGTGCCGTACTGGGCGGCGGCGCCGTCCTGCAGCACTTCGACGTGATCAACCGCTTCCATCGGGATCAGGCCCATGTCGGGGGCGGCGCCACCGGTCCACAGCGCGTTGGTCACCACCACGTTCGACGTACCGTGGCGACGCTTGCCGTTCACCATCACCAGCGTGTGGTTCGGGTTGAGGCCGCGCAGCTTGATCGACGGGTGGAAGGCCGTCATGTCGTTACCGAAGGTCTGGATCTGGATGCTGGGCACCGAGAGCGAGAGCGAGGTGTTGATGTCCGAACGGCCAGCGCGCTGCAGCAGATCGGAGCCCAGCACCTGCACCGGCGCAGGGCTGTCGGCAGCCTTGAGGCCGGCAGCGCGTGTACCGGTCACGATGATGGCGGCGCCACCTTCCTGATCGGCGGCGGGAGCGGGTTCGGCAGCCTGGGCCTGCCCGGCGAGCACCAGCGCGGGAAGCGCGGCGGTGGTCAGAAACTTCAAGGTAGAAAGCGTTTTAATACGAGCCATTTGTTCTGGATCCCTGTTTCCGAAGGAACCCCCTCCACTTCGCTGGTGGCCAAACGGCTTGATGCCCCCGTTTTGCCCCAAGGTTTTTATCGGGCCAACGGGAGTTCTCGACAAAGATCACCCCCATGACCTGTATCGACAGCCTGCGGGTGAACGGCGCGGAACCCAATACGCATAACCGGCCCCCACCCTACGCTGATTGACGTATGTCCGTGGCGATCCGGCACAGAAAACGGCGGCAAAGCGAGAAGCTCTGCCGCCGCGAAAACAGCAACGGACGGGTGGCGATCAGTGAGTGGCTTTGGGCGCCACCGGCTCGATCATGATGGCGCCCAAGGTGGCGGCATCTGCGGGCAGCGGCTTCGCACCAGCAGGCATGCCGTTGGATTTGAGGAGGAAGGCGACGATTGCCACTTTCTCCTGCGGCTCGAGCGTGCCCGGCGCCATTTGCGGCATGGCGCGCCCCACATAGTCCGCCAAGGCCCCCACCGAACCATGCCCCCAATTGGCAAAGAAGCGTCCGGTCAGCGGCGGCACTTCCCAAGTGCCCTGCGCCGAAGCGCCGTGGCACAGCGCGCAACGCTCGGCATAGAGGCTGGCGCCCTGCGCGGCCTGTTGTTCGGTGTAAACGCCGGTGGCGGTGGTTGCGGACGGTGCAGGGGCGGGCGGCGCGGCCAGCACGGCGCCACCGGCCGAGGCGATAAGTGCGGAAGCGGCCAGCGTGGCGGCGATCAAACGGTGCTGCATGGCTCAGGCCCCCTTCTTCCACAGACCGGCCATCACCGGCTCGAGAATCCTCAGCGCCTCGAGGATCGGCTCCTTGTCGGGCCATTCCATCGAATCGCCCACGCCGAACATCTCGCCCGGCTCGATCGGATTGTTCATCACCACGATACCGTCGGCCTTGGACATCACCATCGCCTCCTTGTAGCGCAGCGAGTAATTCGCCTGATGCTGGGGCACCAGCCAGCCGGTCTGGCCGCGAACGGGGATGATCGTCTTGTCGCGCCACAGATCGCGCGCGCCATAGCCGGTGCAATTGATCACCACCTTTTCCTTCAACTGGCCATATTGCGACGGATCGTTGAAATCGCGCGCTACAAACAACCCGCCACGCTCGAAGAATTCGGTGAGCAGCAGATGCGCGTAGGACGGGAAGTTGAAATGCATCTGCGAGGTGCGCGTGGCATAGGGCAGCGTGAAGGGATTTTCCTCCGCCGCCAGCGGCTGGGCCTGCGGCACGATATCCTTGATGCGGTCGTTGTAATGGGCGAATTCGGAATTCTGGAGCGGCAAGCCGCCCGGTTCCCACGCGCCCTTGACGCTGGGGTCCGGCTCGAAATGACGGCGCGTGATCGGCTTGTCGGACACCGCATAGGCATCGGCAAACACCACCGGATCGCCCGGCAGGCCGATCATCGAGCGGAAACCCTTCCACGACAGGCGCGCCATCTGCTCCCACAGATCACCAAAGGCGGGGCCGGCAGGCGCCGCCAGCGAGATGCGCGAATCCGGCGTGAACGAACCGGAAGCGCGGAACGAACGGCTGCGCTGGATAATGTCGCGGGCGTAGATCGTGACCTTCATCCCCGCGCGCTGAGCCACCACCGCAGTGGTCAGGCCAATGATACCACAGCCCACCACCGCAACCTCTTTGGGCAGCACGGAGAGCGCCTTGCCCACCGCGACTTCGGCGCTGCCCCAACTGAGCGACCAGCCCGAGCCGCCGTGCCCGTAATTGTGCACCACCAGCGTTTCACCCACCAGATCGGTGCCCAGATTGGGGCCTGCCGCGCGCAGCGGGCGGATGCAGCACTTCATATCGATCAACTGGTCGGGCGTTAG
>DDES01000024.1:0-1161 GCA_002336765.1 Novosphingobium sp. UBA1948
CCTGCAACTTCGTCGAACTGATGCCGCGCCTAAAAGAGGCTTAAAGCCGTCACCTCCCCGGCAGTCAGGTCGATGCGGAACAGATCGCCCACCACCTGCCGCCACTCCTGCGCGCTGGCAATCTCCCGCACCGAGCCTTGTCCGCCGGTGTAAACCGACAGGCGGCGGCCGTTGAGCGAGGCAAAGCCATCCTCCAGCACCATCGAGGCAAGGCAGCCCGACGTGAAGCGGGTGGCAGGCCGCGTGCTGGTCCAATGGTTGGAAAGTTCGAGGTCAATATCGGCCACCTCGCCCAGATCGAAACTGCATTGCGCGATCCAGCCCTGCGCGCTCCCCACACGGCCATCGGTGGCGGCCGCTGGCCCCAGCCGCTCGATCCGCCATGCCCCGCCGGCACCCCCGGCCTGCCCGACGTGCAGCAAGCGATGGCGCGCACCATCGGGCGTCCGCGCCTCAACCCCATGGCGCAGAGGCAGCACCGGTGCATAGGAGGCTCCGAAACCGGCATCGGCCAGCCATAGCGCGCCCTCGATATCAACCAGTCGCAGAGTGTGGGTCAGCGGCGGCACCTGCCCCTCGGGCAGGCCCAGCCAGACGCGCGCCAACAGCGGACGGTTGGCAAAACCCAGTGCGGCAAGCGCCTCGCCAAACAGCCGGTTGTGTTCGAAACAATAGCCGCCGCGCCGTTGGCGGACCAGTTTGGCGAAAATAGCATCGCTGTCGATGGCGATACCACGCCCCAGCATGATATCGAAATTCTCGAAGCCGATGGCGAGGCGATGCGCGCGTTGCACCGCTTCCAGCCCCGCCGCATCGCACGAGACAGGCGCGACAAGAGCGACGCGGGCAAGATAGGCTGCAAGACGGGAATCATCCATATCCCTTTGTGGCAAGCGGCATGGCTTGCGTCAATGTTTCCTTTATGTTCTTATTGAGGCATGGCCAGCAAGCCCCCTCCTCCGCGCGGTCGCGGCGCGCCCTCCTCGGTGTTGTCCACCCGCTTTGCCCTGCCCGCGCGCGCGGCTGAACTTGACTGGCTCGACGCTGCCGAGTCCATTGACGGGCCAACGCCCAAATTACGCACCCATGTCACCGAGGAAGCCGCGCGCCGCATCCTGACCCGCAACACCAGCCCCGACATCCCCTTCGACCGCTCGATCA
>DDES01000024.1:1166-3573 GCA_002336765.1 Novosphingobium sp. UBA1948
TCGCCCGGCCTCGATTTCGAAAGCCAGCTGTTTGCCAAGCCCGAGGCCGCCCGTCTGTTGCGGCGCGAACTGGCCGCGCGCTCCTATCAGCCTGCCCCTATCGCAATGGGCACCAACACCGATCCCTATCNNATCCCTATCAGCCGATCGAGGCGCGTTATCGCCTGACCCGGCAGGTGCTCGAAGTCTGCCTTGAAACGTGCCATCCGGTGACCATCACCACCAAATCCGACCGCATTCTGGCCGACCTCGATTTGTTGGCCGAACTGGCGAAGCAGCAACTGGTGGCGGTCGCTCTTTCGATCACCAGCCTTGATCCGGCACTCTCCCGCCTGCTGGAACCCCGCGCGGCCAGCCCCGCCAAACGGCTTGCCGCGCTAGAGGCTTTGCGCGGCGCGGATGTGCCCACCTATGTCAATGTCTCGCCCATCATCCCCGCCATCACCGAGGAATGGATCGAGCGCATCCTTGAGGCCGCCGCCGCACGCGGGGCCAGCGGGGCAAGCTGGATCATGCTGCGCCTTCCCCATGAAGTGGCGCCTTTGTTCCGCGCATGGCTCGATCTGCATTTCCCCGAACGCGCGGCCAAGGTGATGGGGATCGTCCAGAGCATGCGTGGCGGCCGCGATTATGACAGTGCGTTTGGCACACGCATGAAGCCTCAAGGCGTGTGGGCCGATCTGGTCCGCGCGCGACTCCGGCTGGCGACTGCTCGATTGGGGCTCAAGGCGGAACGGCCTGTGCTCGACACCGCGCGTTTCCGCCCGCCGGAGCGCGATGGTCAATTGCGGCTTTTGTGAAGTTCCGGAAAAACGCTTGGGCAAAGATTTTCCGAGCCGCAAGAGAATGGCCCTAAAGCGGTGGCAAACATAAGGAGTTTCCCATGTCGCAGGCCGACCTATCCACCCAGATCAACGCCGCCATCGGCGCGCATGGCGCATGGAAGGTGCGCCTGAAAGCCGCCATCAACACCGGCACTTGCGATGTCACCCCGGCGGTGGCCTCCTGCGACGACAAATGCGCTTTTGGCGGCTGGCTCTATGGCCCGACGATCTCGCAGACGACACGTACCGGCGTGCCCTATCAGGTGATCCGTCGCCTGCATGCCGAATTTCACCAATGCGCGGGTCAGGTGCTGACCCATGTGACCAGCGGCAACAAGACCGGTGCGCAGCAATTGCTCGACAGCGATTTCACCGAGCGTTCGGACAAGCTGGTGCGCGCGCTGCACAAGTGGAAGCGCGAGGCGTCCTAAGCCACCAACCTGAGATTGGCCCCGCCGCGCGCCGCGCGCAGCGAGACATTGGCCACCCCGTCAAACCCCGTCACCAGCTCGGCCAGTTCGCCATCCAGCGCGAAATCGCGGCCCAGCCGGAGGCGGGGTTCGCGCGTTCCGCCGGTCTTGAGCGTAACCTCGACCGTGCCCGTACCGCCACGCGGCAGCACCGTCGCCAATTCGCCAAACACCTCGGGCCGCGAGACGTCCAGCGTCAGCGTCATCCGCGCCGCCGCCTTCACCTCGCTGAGCGCCTGCGCGCCACGGATAGTGACACGCGGCGGTTCGTCTGGGCTTGGGCTGTCGAGTTCGACCTGCAGCAAGATGCAGGCGCCTTCCTTCGCCCAGCCGACGAAACTGTCCACCAGCCCTTCTTCGAAGCAGGAGGCCGAGAACTGGCCCGACTGGTCCGAGAAATCGGCCATGATGAAGTCCTTGCCGCGCTTGGTTTTGCGCTTCTGCACATTCTCCACCATCGCCGCCATCACCGCGCCGGTGCGTCCGCCGCCTGCCCCGCTGCTCATCAGGCTGGCATGGCTGCGCGCGCCATTGGCGCTGGCGATGGCGCGCCATTGCTCGACCGGATGGGCCGCGAAATAGAAGCCGAAATTCTCGCGCTCCTTGGCCATCTGGTCGCTGCGGCTCCATGCTGGCGTATCGATCAGGCGCAGATTGCCCGCGCCTTCATCCTCACCGCCAAACAAGCCATGCTGGCCACTGGTACGGCTGCGCGCAGCTTCATCGGCCACGGCCAGCAACATGTCGGCATTGGCCAGCACCTTGGCGCGGTTCGGCTCCAAATCATCGAACGCGCCGCTGGCGGCAAGGCCTTCGAGCATGCGCCGGTTCATCGCNNCATTGGCCTCGCGCTCGGCCACCACCTGCTCCATTGCCTTTTCGCCAACATTGCGGATGCCCGCCAGCGCATAGCGCACCTGATAACCCTCGGCGGTGGGTTCGACAGTGAATTCCGCCTCGCTGCGGTTGAGACAAGGCCCTGCCACGGCATAGTTGTTGCGCCGCATATCATCGACAAACACGGCCAGCTTTTCCGACTGGTGCATATCGAAGCACATGGCCGCCGCGTAGAATTCATGCGGATAATGCGCCTTGAACCACGCCGTCTGATAG
>DDES01000026.1 GCA_002336765.1 Novosphingobium sp. UBA1948
CGAGCGCGAATGCTCGATCCAGCGTCGCCACCAGAAGGTGGTGGAAGAGGCCCCGTCGCCCTTCGTCACCCCCAAAATGCGCAAGGCGATGGGCGAGCAATGCGTCGCGCTCAGCCGCGCCGTGGGCTATTACAGCGCGGGCACGGTGGAACTGATCGTGTCGGGCGCCGATCCGAGCGGAGAGAGCTTCTACTTCCTCGAAATGAACACCCGCCTGCAGGTGGAACACCCCGTTACCGAGGCGATCACCGGCGTTGACCTTGTCGAGCAGATGATCCGCGTGGCAGCGGGCGAAAAGCTGGCGCTGACGCAGGACGATGTGAAGATCGACGGCTGGGCCATCGAAAACCGCGTCTATGCCGAAGACCCCTATCGCGGCTTCCTGCCCTCGACCGGCCGCCTGTCGCGCTACAAGCCGCCCGTGGCGGGCTGGACCGACGATGGGGCAGAGAATGGCCGTCGCGGCATTGGCGGCATCCGCGTGGACGACGGCGTCTATGAAGGCGGCGAAGTCTCGATGTTCTACGATCCCATGATCGCCAAGCTGATCACCTGGGGCGAGACGCGCGACGAGGCCGCCGACAAGCAGATCGCCGCGCTCGATGCTTTCGAGATCGAGGGGCTGGGTCACAATATCGACTTCGTGTCGGCCATCATGCAGCACCCGCGCTTCCGCTCGGGCGAACTGACCACCGGCTTCATTGCCGAGGAATATCCCGATGGCTTCACCGGCGCTGCCGCGTCGGACGAGATCCTCGAGCAGATCGCCGCCATCTCGGGCTTCATCGCCACCGCGCGGGCCGATCGCGCCCGTCAGGTCGATGGCCAGCTTGCCCATACGCTGGCGCCGCCCTCCAACTGGGTGATCAAGCTGGGCGGCAAGTCTTTCGCCGTAACGGTGGACGATGGCGTGCTGGTGGACGGCAAGGAAGTCGATCTGGCGATGGAATATACGCCGGGCGACCGTCTGGTCGAAGCCGAGATCGGCGAGACCGCGCTGGGTCTCAAGATCGAGGTGACGCGCACCGGTCTCAAGGTCACCACGCATGGCCGCATCCACAAGGTCGAGATTTACCCCGCGCATGTCGCGCCGATGGTCGAGCATATGATCGAAAAGATCCCGCCCGATCTTTCCAAGTACCTGATCTGCCCGATGCCCGGCCTGCTGGTGTCGCTCAATGTGAAGGAAGGCGACAAGGTCGAGGCCGGCCAGCCGCTCGCCGTGGTGGAAGCCATGAAGATGGAAAACATCCTGCGCGCGGAAAAATCGGCCACGGTCAAGAAGGTCAACGCCAAGGCGGGCGAAAGCCTTGCCGTGGATGCGATCATTCTCGAACTGGAGTAAGGGCGGTAGGAGCAGGTGGCCTGTGGCGGCGAGTTATATCAACCGCCGCAGGCACCGGTGCAATCATCAAGCCCCTTGAAAGCCTTGTCGTCGAAGTAAAGCAGCATGGCCGCCCAGCCCCCGGTCATGTGACCCATACGAAAAACCCAGCGTGTGACGGCTTTTTCGGATTGGCACACATAGAGGCGGCTCTGGTCAAAAGAGCTGCGGCTGACTTTTTCGGCCAGTTGGCAGTTCGAGACGGCGCCGTAGACCGACAGGGCTGAATCCACCTGCATACCGAAATATTCCATTTCGGTTGTCTTGGCTGCGGCCATCGGGTTGGAAACCATAAAGGTCTTGACGGCAGTTGCGGCTTTACCGGTCTTGATGGCGGCCAGCACTGGCGCAATCAGTGTGTCGATTTTCGCTTCATCGGCAGCGCTGGGTTCCATTGGGGCAGGCTTTTGCGCGAGGGCAGGCGTCGTCAGCGCAAAAACTGCCAGAGCCATGAGCGATGTATGAATTTTCATGACACAAGCTCCTGATTATCCGGAATTGCGCCAGCCTAGGGCACAATTTTACCTTTGAAAAGAGCGACCTTCCAACTCGTCCGCCAGAAACGCCGAAACCTCGTCCAGCGTCACATCCTTGGTCAGGAAGGTCTGGCCGATCCCGCGCAGCAGCAGGAAGGCAAGGCGGCCTGCGTCCACCTTCTTGTCATGCAGCATATGCGCGGCCAGTTGCGCGCCCGACACATTGAGCCCCAGCCCCCGCACATCGGCGGGCAGGCCCACCGCAGCGGTATGCGCGGCAATGCGGGCGGCCTCGTCCTCGCCCATCAGCCCGCGCCGCGCCGAGAAACGCGCCGCCAGCACCATGCCCAGCGCCACCGCCTCGCCATGCAGCAAGCGGCTGGAATAGCCCGTCTCGGCTTCCAGCGCATGGCCGAACGTATGGCCAAGGTTGAGCAGGGCGCGCAGACCCGTCGTCTCGAACTCGTCCTGCGCCACGATGCGCGCCTTGGCGGCCACCGAATGGGCGACGGCGTACTCCCGCGCCGCGCGATCCCCCGCGATCAAAGCCTCGCCATGCGCCTCGCACCACGCGAAGAACTCGGCATCGTCGATCAGGCCATATTTGAAAACCTCGGCATAGCCGGCGGCCAGCTCGCGGCGCGGCAGCGTGTCGAGCGCATCGAGATCGGCCAGTACAAGGCCCGGCTGGTGGAACGCGCCCACCAGATTCTTGCCTGCGGGGACATTGATGGCGGTCTTGCCGCCCACGCTCGAATCCACCTGCGCCAGCAGGCTGGTCGGCACCTGGATGAACTGGCACCCGCGCTTGAGGATCGCGGCGGCAAAGCCCGTCAGATCGCCAATCACTCCGCCGCCCAGCGCGATAATATGGTCGCCGCGCTCCACTTCCAGCGCCAGCAGCCCATCGACCACCAGCATAAGATTGGCCCAGCTTTTGGTGCTCTCGCCTGCGGGCAACACCTGCCACACCGGCTCCTTGCCCGCCGCGCGCAGCGACGCCTCCACCGCACCGCCCCATGCCGCATGGACATGCGCATCGGTGATGACCGGCACGCGGGGCTTGCGCAGGCGCGCGCCGCATTCCTGCGCCAGATTGGCGATCAGGCCAGCGCCCACGCGCACCTCGTAGGGGCGACCGGCAATATCGACGGGGATCACTTGCATGGCAAAATTCCTAGGCTTGCGCGGAAAGCCACGCGTCGATCGAGGCGAGAAGATGGGCCAGCGTCTTGGCATGGGGCATATTGCCGCTCATCACCTTGATCGGGGCCTGGGCATAGAAGGGTTCGCGCGCTGTCTTGAGCCGACCGAGGATCTCGCGCGGGTCGCCGCTGTTGAGCAGCGGGCGGTTGCCCTTGCGCGCGGTGCGCTCGACCAGCGTGTCCAGCTCGGCATCGAGCCAGACCGCAAGGCCGCGTTCAAGGATCAGCGCCCGCGTGGCATCGTTGACAAAGGCGCCGCCGCCTGTGGCGATCACCTTCACCTCGCTGCGCGCCGTGCTGGCTGGCGGCAGGTTCAACCCGTCGATATGCCCCTCGTTCACCCCCATCAGACGCGCGATCACGCGCCTTTCCCCGTTGCGGAAGAAAGCCTCGCCATAGGTGGCGAAGATTTCGGGGATCGGCATACGCGCGGCTTTCTCGATCTCCTCGTCGGCATCGACAAAGCCCACGCCCAGTTGCGCGGCCAGACGGCGGCCAAGGCTCGACTTGCCCACGCCCATCATGCCCACCAGCACCACCGGCCGGTCCAGCCGCGCGATCACCGAGGCCAGCAGCGAACGGCTTTCGTCGCTATCCCTGCCAGAGTGGGGGCCTGAATCGGGGCCGGTATCGGAAAGAGATGTTTCATGCTCCATTGCCCGCCAGCCTATAATTAGGCTAACCGGCGGCGCAAGCGCGCATCGCCATGCGCGCGCGATTTGCCGACGAGGGTCCGATGGCCGAAGTGTTGCGACGCGAAGATGACAGGAAGCCGCGTAAAACCGGCTTGCGTCGTGTGGGGCTGCTGCTGCTGGCGCTTGCCATCGGGGTGCTGGGGCTGGCATGGGTGTCGGGTGGTCCGGTGCCGATGCGGATCATCGCGAAGGATGTGTCGGTGGATCACACGGCGCCAGCAGATCAGGTGGAGCAATGAAGGCGAAATATCTTCTGGTGGCCAATGTTTTGCTGGCTGGCGTTTTGGTGGCCTCGGCCTCGGGGCTGGCTGTGGCGCAGAGCGGGCCGGAATCCCTGCTGCCCCCCGGTTTTGACCGGCCCGCAGCGCGCCCCGCGCGGCCTGTGGCCGCTCCCGCTCCGGCGCGCACAGCGGCGCCTGCTGCCCAGCCGCGTTTCGATGGGCTGATCGCCCCCCAGCAGCCGACCATCGCCGCCCAGCCCGTGTTCGCGGAGCAGCCCGTGGCGGGACCGGTGCCGGTGGGGCCGATCATCCTGCCCGCCGGCATCACCAGTTTCGACCAGTTGATGGCGCTGCCGCCTGAAAAGCTCGATCAACTGCTGGGCCTGACTCCCAAATTCGACATTCCGCCGCAAGCCCAGCGCGCCATGAGCCGCATCGGCCTGCTCGACACGGGCGAGGGCGGCATGGCGCCTTTCGCGCTCAAGGCCCAGCCTGCCAGTCTGGTGCGGGCGGCG
>DDES01000197.1 GCA_002336765.1 Novosphingobium sp. UBA1948
CCAGGCTGAGCTATTCCCCGACCGGAGCGATGCTGCAACAGCACCGCAAGGCAGGAGCGGGCCTATAGGGGGGGATTTTCCGGCTGGCAAGCGGGCAATGCGATTTTTTGCAAATATCCCGCATCGCCGCTTCCAGCCGGTCCATCAGGCCGCGCGCCGTGTTGCCAAACGCGCCTCGCGCCCGCCGCCATGGGCTTCAAAACGGCCCACTGCCTGCATCAACCGGCTGGTTTCGTCGCCCAATCCACGCAGTGCGGCGTTATTCTCTTCCACCATCGCGGCATTTTGCTGGGTCGATGTATCCAGCAGGCCAAAGGCTGCCGACACGCGCGAGAGTTCCTCGGCATTCTGGTCGGCGGCCAGCGCGATGCCCTCGACGGCCATGCCGATGCCGATGACCTGATCCATGATGCCGCGCAGGGCTTCCCCGGTCTGCATCACCTGAGCGACGCCTTCGGCCACCTGCGCGGTCGATGTGTCGATCAGCGATTTGATCGATGCGGCGGCATCGGCGCTGCGCTGGGCCAGCGCGCGCACTTCGTTGGCGACCACGGCAAAGCCTTTGCCTGATTCGCCAGCCCGTGCCGCCTCCACACCCGCGTTGAGCGCCAGAAGGTTGGTCTGGAAGGCGATACCATCGATCAGGCTGATAATCTGGCGGATTTCGCTGGCCGATTTCTCGGCGCGCTCCATCGTCGACATGGCCCGCTCCACGATGCCTTGCCCCTGCTGGGCGCTGTCTTGCGCCTTGGTGAGCGCGGTGCTCACAGTCGAGGCGTTGCGCGCGGTATCTGTGGCGAGCGATGCCAGACGCGACAGGGTGGTGTGGGCTTCTTCCGCGCCCGACGCCTGCTGTTCGGTGCGGCGCGCCAGATCGTCGGATGCCGAGCGTATCTCGCTGCTGCCGGTCTGAATATTACGCGAAGCCTCGAGAACCTGATCCACCAACTGCGCCAGATCGGAAACGGTGCGGTTGTAATTGTCGCGCAGGGCCGAGAAGGTTGAGGGGAACTCTGCCGTGATGCGGTGGCCAAGGTTGCCGGTCGCAAGGGCGGTGAGGCCGCGACCGATCTCGTCCACGACCTGCTGCTGCTGGGCCGCGGTCTGGGCATGGCTCTGTTCGGAAATGTGCGCCAGACGCTCGGTTTCGGCCTGTGCGCTGGCTTGCGCCTGCATAACGCTCGCCAGTTTGGCGGTCAGCGCTACCAGCACAACCGTTTCAGCCACGACCACCACCGCATGAAGCACAACGCGCCCCAGATCGGCGCCACCGCTCCAGACCAGCGACGGCGCGACGAAATTGAGCAGCAGGTGATGGACGGCTGTCACCGCGGTGGCGGCGATGATCGGGCGCCAGTCCACCAGCACCGGCAACATCGCGATCAACGCGAAGAAGATCATGTGCATGTCCACCATCCACGATGACCCGCTCCACTGGAACAGCAGGATCGCGGGGTATAAGGGCAGCGTTGCGCCGATAAGAATGCGCGAGATGGCATCGTCGCGCCCTGACATGGCCAGCATGGTGGGTATCGCGGTTGCTGCCAGTGCCAGAATGGCCGGCATGGCGCCGGAGTTGGCAAAGAGTACGCCTATGGCCGTGATTGCCACCATCAGCCAGCAGACGCCCAGCAGCGACTTTATGCCGATTGTGCGCAGTTTCGAAATTTCGTCCATCGCGTATTCCGTAAGATCAGGAGAGTGGAGGTAGATTGGTTCGGGTTTCGGGTGTGCATGTCACGCTGGGGGCGGCCAGCAAGAGATTGCCTGCCCGCAGTGCTTCCCAGAACGGCACGTGGTCGCCGGTTTGAACCACCAGCGAGCCTGCCATCCGGCCAGAACCCAACAGCGACAGGCCATGCCCATGCGCCCAGTTCGCCGCGATCCGCGTGTCACCC
Organism: Novosphingobium sp. UBA1948; assembly: GCA_002336765.1. GTDB lineage: Bacteria > Pseudomonadota > Alphaproteobacteria > Sphingomonadales > Sphingomonadaceae > Novosphingobium. The sequence continues at coordinate 1,899 of DDES01000197.1, forward strand.
GCCACCGGAACCAGCAGCGCGGCCTTGCCAGCGCGCGGCCAAAAGGCACAGGCGGCCAGCACGAGGCAGGTGATGCTGATTTGGAGAGCGGGTAAAAATGCCGAGTTTGCGACGATTCGGGCGTTTGCCATACAATTCAATCGGTTGTGTTTGGGTTTGTAAACTATGCCACACGGGCCTTCCCATCGGCCTTGGGGGCGGATCGGTAAGAGCGCGTAATGCACAAATCCCTTGGCAGCCGGGGCGGGGCAGGCATAAGGAAGGGCATGATCCACACCCCGCATTCCGGCGCCGCAATTGGCGCAGCTAGCCCTGCTGCGCATTGGGAAGAACAATACCTCGATCTGATGCGCCGCATTTGGGCCGAAGGCGACGAGCGGCGTGACCGTACGGGCGTGGGCACGCGGTCAATCTTTGGCGCCACTATCCGTTGCGATCTGTCGGACGGGCGCATGCCTCTGGTCACCACCAAACGGGTGTTCTGGAAAACGGCGACGCGCGAATTCCTGTGGTTCCTGACCGGCAACACCAATATCCGCGCGCTCTGTGCGCAGGGGGTGGAGATCTGGACCGACTGGCCGCTGGCGCATTATCGCCGCGAGACGGGCGAGGATATCAGCCGCAAGGATTTCTCTGCGCGTATTGTGGAGGATGCGGAATTTGCCGCGCGCTGGGGCGATCTCGGACCGGTCTATGGCAAGCAGTGGGTCAACTGGCCGGTCTATGAGCCCGCTGGAGACGGGCTGTTTCGCCAGCGCGCGCAGGGCATCAATCAGGTGGCCGAACTGGTCGAGGCGCTGAAAAGCAATCCGGGCAGCCGCCGTCATATTGTCGAGGGCTGGAATGTGGCCGAGCTGGACAGTATGGCCTTGCCGCCCTGCCACAAGACCTACCAGTTCCATGTGGCCGACGGCAAACTGTCGGGCATCCTCTATCAGCGTAGCGCCGATCTGGCGCTGGGCGTGCCCTTCAACCTGTGGAGCGCTGCGCTGTTCGTGCGGATGCTGGCGCATCAGTGCGGGCTGGAGGCGGGCGAACTGGTGTGGATGGGGGGCGATGTGCACCTTTATCTCAACCATGCCGAACTGGTGGAGGCGCAACTGGCGCGCGTGCCCGATGGCGTGCCGCGGCTGGCGATCACGCGCAGGCCGGATTCGATCTTCGGCTATACAATCGAGGATTTTGTGGTGAGCGATTACACGCCGCAGGCCGCCCTGTCGGCGCCAGTGGCGGTTTAACGCACCAGCCCGCTATAGGCGATCCGGCCCGCACCTTGCTTTGCCGCCTGCGGGCTGACATGCCAGCGCACATGGGTCACATCCTCCGGCACGGCGAGGCGGCCTTCGATCCCTAGCGCTCCCAAATGCCCCCATGTGCGCCCTCCATCGACCGATACCTCGACATCGCGGTTGGCGCTATCCTGCCATGCCAGATGGGCGGGCAGGGCGTTGGTGAGCGTAAAGCCGGTGGCCCGCAGCGAGGGCGGCGCCTGCCAGCGCAGCAGCGTTACCACCCGATCCCCCCGCGACAGCGCGGCGGCAGGCACCAGTTCGCGCGTCGCGCCGCCCGCGCTGATGCGCTCGACATAGATCTCGCTGGCCAGTTGCGGCGCGCCGTCAAAGGGCTTTTGCGCCTGACCCGCGCCCGCCAACAGGGGCAGGGCAGCAAGGGCAGCGATCAACAAACGGGCGTCGTGCAAGCATCACCTGTAGGGCTGGAGGTGTCGAACAGGACAGGTGTGACAGGCGGCGGCAAATTTATGGTTAAGATCGGGTGACCGGCGCGCCGTGATTCGTGCGCAGGGCAGGCGCAAGGCTTGGGCAAGGCGCTGGAAAGCCGCAGCATTCGGGGATTTTCATCCGAAGTTTCGATTGTTTGCGCAAAAGCCGTTGACACATTCGCGCGGCTTACTTAGAGGCGCGTCTCCCCAAGGGGCGCAGCCCCGAGGTGATGCAAGTGAGCGGGTGTAGCTCAGTTGGTTAGAGTGCCG
>DDES01000052.1:0-5004 GCA_002336765.1 Novosphingobium sp. UBA1948
CTCGTCGACGTCACCGGCAACACCCATCGCACCGAAATCTGCATCGACAAGCTGTTCAGCCCCGACGGGCCGACGGGGAGGCTGGGTCTGGTGGAATTCCGCGCCTTCGAGATGCCGCCCGACGCGCGCATGAGCCTTGCCCAGCAATTGCTGATCCGCGCGCTGGCGGCGTGGTTCTGGCGCGAGCCACAACAGGGCGCTCTGGTGCGCTGGGGCACGCGGTTGCACGACCGCTTCATGCTGCCGCAATTCGTGTGGGCGGATTTCCTCGATGTGCTGGGCGATCTTTCCCGCGCGGGCTATGAATTCGACCCCGTGTGGTTCGAGGCGCAACGCCAGTTCCGCTTCCCCGTGCATGGCGCGGTGGAAGGGGGCGGCGTGCAACTGGAAATCAGCCACGCGCTCGAACCATGGAATGTGCTGGGCGAGACCGGCGCGATCGGCGGCACGGTACGCTTTGTCGACAATTCGACCGAACGCCTGCAAGTGCGCGCCACCGGCCTTGTCGAAGGGCGCCATATCATCACCTGCAACGGCCGCCGCGTGCCGGTGAACCCCACCGGTGTGGCGGGCGAAGGCGTGGGCGGCGTGCGCTACAAGGCTTGGCAGCCGGCCAATTGTCTGCACCCGATGATGCCGCCGCATGCCCCGCTCACCTTCGACATCTATGACGCGTGGAACCAGCGCAGCCTTGGCGGATGCACCTATCACGTGGCCCATCCGGGCGGGCGCAATTACGACGATGTGCCGGTCAACGCCTATGAGGCCGAAGCGCGGCGCAAGGCGCGCTTTATCGAGATGGGCCATTCGGCAGGCACACTACCCGTTCCGCCACAGGAAATCGCGGGCGAATTTCCGATGACGCTGGACCTGCGCCGACCTTCCTCGCTAGGGTAGCGCGATGGCAAGTGTGCCTGCCGATGCCCCGCCGCACGGGCGGTTGATGGATTATCCGGTCGACGTCGATGCGGGCGACCTGTTTGCCCATGCCTCGCCGGAAGTCGCCGCCAAATGGCATGCCGCGGCCGACGGTCTGGCAGCGCTGGCGCGGGAATCGGGCCTTTCGGCGCAGGAATTGCTCGCCCGCCAGAGCGCCGAACTGGGCATGAGTTTCCGCATGACCGGCGATTCGGACGAACGAAGCTGGCCGATGACGCCGATGCCGCTGATCATTGGCGCGGGCGAATGGGCGCAGGTGGAGCGCGGCTTGATCCAGCGCGCGCGGGCGCTTGAAGCGCTGGTGGGCGATATTTACGGACCCCAACGCCTGCTGCGCGAGGGGCATCTGCCCGCCGCGGTCGTCTCTGGAAGCCGCTATTATGCCCGCGCGATGGACGGGCTCGCACCGCGCAATGGGCATTACATCCATGTCTACGCCGTCGATCTGGCGCGGGGGCCGCGCGGCCAATGGCGCGTGCTGGGCGACCGTTTGCGGCTGGCCAATGGCGTGGGTTATGCGCTGGAAAACCGGCTGGCCCTATCCCGCGCCTCGGGCTCGCTGCTGTCCGACATCCATGCGCGGCGGCTGGCGGGCTTTTTCGCCGCGCTGCGCGCCGGTATCGCCGCCGATTGCCAGCGCGAAGCGCCGCGCATCGCGCTGCTTACACCGGGCCGTTTCAACCAGTCCTATCCCGAACAGGCGCATCTGGCGCGCTATCTCGGCTTTCCGCTGGTGGAAGGCCGAGATCTCACCGTCATCGAGAACAAGCTCTATATCCGCACCATCAGCGGCCCCAAGCGGGTGGACGCGCTGTGGCGCTGGATCGACACCAAATCGCTCGACCCGCTGGCATTTGATGCGCGTTCGACCATCGGCGTGCCCGACCTGTTCGACACGTGGGCGCATAGCGGGCTGACCATGGCCAACTGGCCGGGGGTGGAAGTCGCCGAGGCCCCCGCCTTCGCTGCCTTCATGCCACGCCTGTTTCCCGAATTGATCGGCGAGGAACCGCTGTTGCCCAATGTGGCGACATGGTGGTGCGGCCAGCCCGCCGAGGCCGACGAAGTGCGCAGCCGGCTCGACCAACTGGTGCTGACCCCCGCCTTCGGGCGCGCGGTGGAAGGGTTGCAGGGGCTGGGCGCCACGGCCGGGGCAAGTCTCACCGCAGATCAGCGCGCCGCGTTGCTGGCCGCGATGGAGCGGCGCCCGATGGACTATTGCGCGCAGGAGATCGTCCATCTCTCCACCACCCCCGCGCTGGTGGGCGAGGCTTTCGAGCCACGCGCCTTCACACTGCGCGCCTTTGTCGCGCGCGGCGCGGATGGGCAATGGCAAGTCATGCCCGGCGGCTTTGCCCGCCTGTCGGCCAGCGGCGAGATCGCTACCACGCTGATGGGCGAAGGCGATGTGTCGGCCGATGTCTGCGTGGTGGACGAAGCCTATGATGCCGCCCACACGCGCACCGCCCTGTCGACCACGCCCCCCGTAAGGCGCGGCGGCGGCATTCTGGCGGCGCAGGCTGCCGACAATCTCTACTGGTTCGGCCGCTATGGCGAGCGGGCGGAAATGACCGTGCGGCTGATCCGCGCCATTCTGGGCAGCGGGATCGAGGTGGATGCGGGTGGCGGCCATCCGGCCCTGCGCGCGCGTCTGGTACGCCTGCTGGCACAATGGGGCGCGATCCGCTTCGACGATGCCGAACTCAGCCCGCCCGAAGCCTGCCGCGCGGCTTTGGGCGAGAGCGCGATGGCGGGCGGGGTTGCCGCGCTGCGGGCCACCTTGCGCAGCGTGGGCCTGTCGCTGCGGGACCGCTTTGCCCCCGATTTCTGGCGCGTGGCCAGCCGCCCGCTGCCCCCGCTCGACAATGCGCGGCCCGGTGCGCTGCTGCGCGTGGCCCGCGATCTGGTCGAGCGTTTCTCCGCCATGTCGGGGTTGCAGGCCGAGGATATGGTGCGCGGACCTTCGTGGTGTTTTCTGGATATGGGGCGCCGGATCGAGCGTGCGCTGTCGATCTGCCGCCTCGTGCGCCAGATCGGCGAGGGTGGCGAGGATGCGGAAAGGCTGGGCCTGCTGCTCGACATTTTCGACAGCCAGATCACCTATCGCTCGCGCTATCTGGCCGCGCCCGCGCGGGCGCCGGTGTTTGACCTGCTGCTGCTCGATCCCGATAATCCGCGCAGCCTTGCCTATCAGGTGGCCGCGCTGGAACGCCATATCGCCGCCCTGCCCAGCCTTGCCGAGGATGGCCTGCCCGAGACACCCTTGCGCGAGGTGCGCGCCATTCTCGCCCCGCTGGCCAGCCTGACCGCCGAGGCGCTCGACACCACCTTCCTGTCCGCCATCGAGACGCGTTTGCTTGCCCTGTCAGACACGATCGCCGCGCGCTATTTCCTGCAACTTGAGCGCAGCGCGCCTGCCGCGCGCGCCAGCCTGCTGGCCTGATGCCATGCGCTATCGCGTCCGCCATACCACCAGCCTGCAATACGAGGGACCGGTCAGCCTCGCGCGGATGAACCTGCGACTGAACCCCGCGCCATGGCCGGGCCAGCGGCTGATCGACTATCACCTCGACATCACCCCCGCCCCTGCGCTAGTGGAGGAAGCAGCGGGGCCGTGGATCGTCAACCGCCACCGTATCTCTTTCGCCGCGCCACTGGCGCGCCTCACCATCGAAAGCCGGTTCGAGGTGGAGGTCGCGCCGCCCTCTTTCGCGTTGGACATGGCTGTTGGCAGCACAGTGGCGCAACTGCGCGCGGCCGCACTGTCGAGCGGCGATCTCTCGGCGATGAGCCCCGCTTCCTATCTCTATGCCTCGCCCTTGGCCGATGATGTGGCCGAAATCGCCGAATGGGCCGCGCCTTTCTTTACGCCCGAAACACCCGTGATCGATGCGGGCGAGGCGCTCATGCGCGCCATCCATCACGAGTTCCGCTATGACGATGAGGCCACCGATGTGCGCACACCGCCGCGCGAGGCCTTCCGGCAAAGGCGCGGCGTGTGTCAGGACTTTGCCCATGTGATGATCGTGGCGGCGCGCGGGGCGGGCATTCCTGCCGCCTATATCAGCGGCTATCTGCGCACGCTGCCCCCTGCGGGCCAGCCGCGCCTGATCGGGGCAGACGCCACCCATGCCTGGGCCGCGTTGTGGTGTGGCGAGGCGCTCGGCTGGGTCGGGTTTGATCCCACCAACGCCTGCCTTGCCGCCAGCGACCATATTTTCACCGCGATGGGGCGCGACTATGCCGATGTGGCGCCGGTGGACGGCGTGTTCCTCGGCGGCGGCGGGCAAAGGGTGGATGTCGAGGTGGATGTCGAGCCGCTGGATTGATTAGGGCTTGATTTTGCAGCCCTTGGCGGCGCATCCCTGCCGACAAGGGAGCAGGACCATCCGTTTCGATCTGCGCAACACATTGACCGGCCTTGGCATTGCGGGCCTGATGCTGCCCGAGGCGGTGGCTTATGCCGGGATCGCGGGATTGCCCGCCGGACGCGCGCTGGTGGCGGGCATTGCAGGCGGCATTGTCTATGCCCTGTTGGGGCGTAGCCGCTTCGCGGTGATCACGCCGACCTCGTCCTCTGCGGCGATCCTGTCCGCCGCGCTGGTCGGGCTGGCAGGGGCGGGTCTGGGCGAACCGGCGCAAAGAGCGACGGCGGCCACGATGATGGTGGCGCTGGTCGGGCTGATCTTTCTGGCGCTGGCCGCTTTCCGGCTGGGCAGCCTGTCGGGCTTTATCTCGCGGCCGGTGTTGAAAGGCTTTGCCTTTGGCCTCGCGCTCACCATCATCCTCAAGCAAATGCCCAAGTTCTTCGGCGTGGCGGTGGCGGGCGGGCCGGTGTGGCGTATTCTGGGCGATCTGGGGGCGGCGCATGGTGCATGGAACCTGCCGAGCCTGTTGATCGGTACGGGCGCGCTGGCAGCCCTGCTGGGTCTGCGCCGCTGGCCCCATGTTCCGGGCGCGCTGGCGGTCATTCTGGGCGGGGTGGCGCTGGGCTGGGCGCTGGATCCGGCAGCATGGGGCGTGGCGCTGGCGGGGCCGGTGGCGCTGGCATGGCCCGATCTGGCC
>DDES01000052.1:5019-5302 GCA_002336765.1 Novosphingobium sp. UBA1948
ACGCGTCTGGTGCAACTGGCAGCGCCTATCGCGCTGATCCTCTATGCCGAAAGCTGGGGCACGATGCGCAATCTGGCGCTCAAGCATGGCGACACGCTGGCCGCCAACCGCGAACTGGGCGCGCTGGGCGCCGCCAATCTGGCCGCCGCGCTGGCACAGGGCATGCCGGTGGGCGCAGGGTTCTCAGCGGGCGCCGCCAATGAAGCGGCGGGCGCTACCAACCGTTCGGCCGCGCTCGCCGCCTCGATCGCCCTGCTTGCGCTGGCGTTGCTGGCGGGGCCGG
>DDES01000153.1 GCA_002336765.1 Novosphingobium sp. UBA1948
TGCGGAATTTGTCCACGCGGCCTAGAACTCCGACCAGTCGTCCTGCATGGCCAGCGCGGCATTGCCCTGCGTCGCCGGATAGGATGGCGCGGGGCGCGGCGCAGCCTTGGGCGTGGCAGCACGGAAGCTGGGCAATTCAACCGGCGCGGAGGCGCGGCGCGAGCCCCCGCTCTGGCTCAGCGAGAAGCGTTCGACCACCGAGGTCAGCCGTTCCGATTCATGCGCCAGACTGCGCGAAGCAGCCGTGGATTCCTCAACCAGCGCGGCGTTCTGTTGAGTAGCGCTGTCAATGTCGGACAGCGAAACGCTGACCTGCTCGATCGAGTCGGCCTGACGTCCGGCAGCCTCGGCAATGCCCGAAATCATGCCCGACAATTCGCTGGCCTTCTGCACGATGCGCAGCAGCGAATCCTGCGTCTGGCTAACCATATGCACGCCCTGCTTCACCTCGCCCGTGGAATTGGCGATCAAGGCGCCGATTTCCTTGGCAGCTTCCGCGCTGCGCTCGGCCAGATTGCGCACTTCGGTGGCAANNAGCGCCAGCAGATTGGTCTGGAACGAAATCCCGTCGATGATCTCGACAATCGAGCGCATCTTTTCCGAGGTGGCGGCGATCGAATGCATCGCGGCCACCGCATCCTGCATCAGATGACCGCTGGTCGAAGCCTCGCGCTCGGCCTCCTGCGCGGTGACCGCGGCGCCCGAGGCGGCATGGCGCTGCTCGCCCACCGTCTGGGTCAGTTCGCGCACCGTGTTGGCCGTTTCGCCCAGACGCGCGGCCTGCCCTTCGGTGCGGCGCGCCAGATCCTGCGCGGCAGCAGCCACTTCGCTGGCGCCCGAACGCACCGCGCCCGAAGAACTGGCCACCTGCTCCATCTGTTCGCCCAGCGAGACCAGCGTGGCATTGAAATCGTTCCGCAGCCCTTCATATTCGGACGGGAAGGCGCGGTTGATGCGATAATCCAGCCGCCCTTCCTTGAGCGCCGACAGGCCTTCATCCAGCGCGCCCGTCACCTGCTGCTGCACGGCCAGCTTGGCCTCGGCCTCGGTCTTGGCGCGGGTGGCCACCGCCACGCGGATGCCATCGAGCGCGCGGGCAATGTCGCCCAGTTCGTCGCCCTTTTCGACGCCCGGAATGTCCAGATCGAGCTGCCCGGCCGCCATCTCGCCCATCGCATCCTTGAGCCTTGCAACGGGGCGCAGCACCCGCTGCCAGAACAGCATCAGCACAAAGAAGGCAACAGCCACCGACAGACCGCTGAAGATGAAGTTGTTGCGCTTGGCCGCCACCACAGCAGTGGAGGCAGCCTTCGACTGGTCGGAAACCAGCTTCTGGTTGTAGGCCAGTTCATCATCGGCGGAGGTGCGCAGGGCTTTGGCATCAGCCACCAGCGCGTTGCGAAACAGGGCGGCCGCTTGCGCGTTCTGGCCAGCCAGACTCAGTGCTTTAACCTGTTCCAGATGGCCGCGAACCACGACCCAGCGCTTGACCAGATCGGCGTATTGCACCTGCTCGTGCGCGTCGGAAATGAGCGGCTTGTAAGCCTCCAGCTTATTCTCGACCGCATCGATACTTTCGCGTAGCGCCGCAACATCGGGTGCTGCCGCCGCCGCGTTTTCGGCCAGAGCCACCCGCGCCGCCCGCACGCGGGCCACTTCCATCTGGGTCTGGATCGAACCGAGCGCGACCACCGACGGCACCGAATTGCCCACCACATAGTGCAAATTGGTGTCGATCACGCCAACCGAGAACATGGCACTTCCGGCGGTCAGCCCGATGGTTCCGATCAATCCAGCGGTGCTGGCAAGAATGATCGTACGAATTTTGATGCGCGACATCATGGGCATACTCTCCACAGATATGCCCGCAGTCTAACGTCGAAAGTTCAAGGTCCTCCTGCGCGCGCCCTGTTAGAACCCCGCCGAAGGATATTATCGCGGCGTTAACCATTACGCAAAACGCCCGTCTGCAAAGCATTGCAAACGGGCGTTTTCCTTAAAATTACGCCGCCGAGACAGTGGCCTTGACGATCTTGCCCGGATTGCGCGGCGGCTCGCCCTTGGGCAGCGCGTCGACATGCTCCATGCCCTCGGTCACCACGCCCCAGACGGTGTACTGGCCGTCGAGGAAGGTGGCGTCGTCGAGGCAGATGAAGAACTGCGAGTTGGCGCTGTTCGGATCCATGGTGCGCGCCATCGAGCAGACGCCGCGGACATGCGGCTCGCGGCTGAACTCGGCCGGCAGGTTGGGCAGCTTCGAGCCGCTCATGCCGGTGCCGGTGGGATCGCCGCCCTGGGCCATGAAGCCNNCGCGGTGGAAGACCACGCCGTCGTAAAAGCCCTCATCGGCGAGAGTGGCGATGCGCTCGACATGCTGGGGGGCGAGGTCGGGGCGCAGCAGGATGTGCACGTCGCCGGTATCGAGGGTCATGACGAGCTTGGTGGGTTCGGACACGAATTGACTCCTGAGAACGATTTGCGCCCTGCCTAGGCGGGCTTCCGGCGACTTGCAAATCGCGCCCGGCAATGGCAGCGGCGGCAGGGGGCCGACAAGGGAGGTCGAACCTTGAGCGAGACCGAACTTCAAATGGATAGCGGCACCCCCGAGCCCCAGCTCGACGAGGACGACCGGCTGCGCCCCGAGTTCGTCCATGCGGTGCTCGACGCCGTCCATGCCGGCGATTCCGCCCGCGCCCATGCGCTGGCCGAG
>DDES01000221.1 GCA_002336765.1 Novosphingobium sp. UBA1948
CGGGTGGGGAACACCTTGGTGATGCAGGCGGTCTTGAGACCGGCCTCGGCGCTGCCCATCGTGGCGCGCAGGCCCGAGCCACCGGCGCCGACAACGACGGTGTCATAGGTGTGGTCGATGATCTTGTAAGCAGGGGCGGTCATTTTAAGCTCCCAGCGCGAGGCGGACAACGCAGAGCAGGCCATAGGCCACGCCCGCGAAAGTGGCGAGGTTCAGCGCGGCAATGGCGGCAAACTTCAGGCCGGCTTCGTGGACATAGTCCTCCACCACCACCTGAAGGCCGAGGCGCGCATGCCACAGCGTCGAAATCAGGAACAGGCCCAGCGCCACGGCCGGCACCGGATGCAGCAGCCAGTCACGCAGGGTGACATAATTGTAGTTCGGCAGCGCCATCAGCGACACGACAAACCAGATGCCCAGCACCAGATTGCCGATGGCGGTGAAACGCTGCACCAGCCAGTGGTGCGAACCCGAATGCGCCGAGCCAAGCCCGCGCACGCGACCGATCGAAGTTCCGTTACCCATGTTCCCAGCCCCTTAGCGCGACAGCACACAGGCCCAGAAGGCCACGGTGAGCAGGATGCCGAAGACCGGCGAGAGCGCGGCCCAGAAATTGTTGCTCTTCACCTCGAAACCGGCGCCGATGTCGAGGAAGAAGTGGCGGATGCCGCTGACCATATGGCTGAAGAAGGACCAGCTGATGCCCACCAGAATCACCAGACCCAGCGGGCTGCCCGCCAGCGACTGGAACTTGGCATAAACCTCGGGGCCAGCCACGAGGCAACCCAGCCAGCACAGCAGCAGACCAAGGCCGCCGAAGGCCAGCGCGCTGCCGGTGGCACGGTGCAGGATCGACACCGCCATGCCCGGCCCCCAGCGCCAGATCTGCAAGTGCGGCGAAATCGGTCGGGCTTTCCGACCTTGGCTGGCTTGAGCCATCGCTTGGGTTCCCCTTCGAGAAGCGTCAGATGTTGCAATGCGGGAATCTCCCGCGCGCATCCCCCTTAGCCAAAACGCGCGCGGGTGCAAGCGTCTGAACGTGCATTCCCGCCAAAGGTCGCAGTTTGTTTTCTTGGCAGCACGGCGCGCCACGCCTATGGCGCGCCTATGAGCGAAGAAAACTGGAAGATCACCGCCTACGGCCCCAAGCCCTTTATCGAGGCCGCACTGATCGCGCATGAGGATGCGCCCGACTGGGATTTCGAGATCGTGCTGTCCGGTTTCGAAGTGGCCAAGGACCAGCCCGAGGACTGGAAGCTCGAAGCCTTTCTGCCCCGCAAGCCCAGCCGCGCCGACAAGGCCGCGATCCTCGCCCTGTTTGCGGGCGACAAGCCGGAGCTGGAGATCGAGCACCTGCCCGATATCGACTGGATCACCCAGAGCCAGCAGGGCCTCGAACCGATCCGCGCGGGGCGCTTCTGCGTCCACACCCCTGATTTCGCGCCCGATCCCTCGCCCGATGTGGTCAATTTCTCGATCCCCGCCAGCCGCGCCTTTGGCACCGGCCATCACGAGACGACCGCCGGATGCCTCGCCATGCTGGACCATATGCGCGGGCAAGGTCTGGTGGTGCGTAATCTGGCCGACATCGGCACCGGCACCGGCCTACTCGCCTTTGCCGCGCTGAAACTGTGGCCGCGCGCCTTGGCCACGGCCAGCGACATCGATGCCGCCTGCGTGGGCGTGGTGGACTATAACACGCAGACCAACGGCTTTACCCTCGGCGCCCGCGCGGGTGAGTTGACCATGGTGGTGGCCGACGGGATGGAGGATGCCGTTTTACAGGCGCGCGGGCCCTATGACCTGCTGATCGCCAATATTCTGGCTGGCCCGCTGATCGCGCTGGCCCCCGATTTCGCCCGCGCGCTGGTGCCGGGGGGCAGCCTGTTGCTGGCGGGCCTGCTCGAAACGCAGGAAGCCGCCGTGCGTCAGGCCTGCCGCCGCGCCGGTTTGCGGCTCGCCAAGCGCATGGTCAATGGCGACTGGTCGATCCTGTGGCTGCNNACGCCGTGGCGGTGCGCTCGACGCGGGCGGGCGCCCTGCCCGAATGGTCGAGGAAATGGTGAGGGGTTAGCCCCCTCACCAAACCATCACGGCTTTTTGAACTTCAGCACAAACTGGTCGGTCTTGTCGTGCAGATCGAACACCTTCTGGGTGTGATCGTCCGTGGCATTGGCCAAAGCTGTGCTGGCGCCTGCAAAGACAAAGCCCGCCTTCACCACCTCGGCCTTGACCAGATCGGGGTCGATGCGGTGCAAACTGTCGGTGTCGGCGGTGCCTGAGCCACTCTTGGCGGCATGGTCGCTCACCAGATAGATGCCGCCCTTCTTCAGCGCGGCAAGGGCCGCGGCATTGGTCGGCTCGGGGCTTTTGCCGGTGTGGTGCAGATCGTGATAGTTCTGGGTGGTCCAGATGATATCGACCTTCTCGGGCGGCGCGATGGCCTCGCCCTGCACCAGCTTCACATTGGGATAGGCTTTCAGGATCGGATCAAGCCGCGCCAGAGAGGCGGGCGAGGCTGTGGCAGGTAGCCAGACATAGACCGCGCCCGTAGGCCCGACCGCCTTGGCCAGCAGTCGCGTGAAATAGCCCGCGCCGGGCAGCAACTCGCCCACCTTGGCGCCCGGTTTCACACCGGCAAAGGCGAGCAGTTCGGCAGTCTTGCGGGCGCCGTCGCGGGCCTTGTCGCCCTCGGGGCGCCCGTCATCGGCCAGAGC
>DDES01000018.1 GCA_002336765.1 Novosphingobium sp. UBA1948
CCGATCATGGTGGAATCCATGTCGGAGATAAACAGCTTGGGCACGCGGGGCTTGTGGTCGGCAATCAGCGCATCGCTGGGGGCAATATGGGCGTCGATCACGGCGCGCAGCGCGGCCAGATCCGCCGTCTCGGCCACAATCTCCCACACGCCCAGTTCCGCCAGCTCACGCGCATCGGCGGCAATGCCTGCTTCGTCCAGAGCCTCGAGCGCTGCATCAATTCTTTCAGCAAACGGGGCCGCAAACCCGTTGGCATCTGCTATCACGCGCGCAATGAGCACCGATCTATCCCCTGATTCATCCGAACTGCCGAAGCTGGGCCTCATTGCAGGGCCGACCGCCAGCGGCAAGAGCGAACTTGCCCTGCGGCTGGGCGAGGCACTGGAAAAGCGCGGGCGGCGGGCGCGGATCATCAATGCCGACAGCGCCCAGCTTTACACCGATCTGCCGGTGCTGTCGGCGGCGCCCTCGCCGCAGGATTGCGCGCGGGTGGAGCACCGGCTCTATGGCGCGTGGGACGGGGCGGAGAATTGCTCGGCGGCCGACTGGGCGGCGCGGGCGCGGGCCGAGATCGACGACGCCCATGTGCAGGGGATCACCCCGATCCTGGAGGGCGGCACGGGGCTATATATCCGCACGCTGCTGGACGGCATCGCGCCGGTGCCCGAAATCGATCCTGCCGTGCGCGCGGCGGCGCGCGCCTTGCCGGTGGAGCAGGCCTATGCGGCGCTGTTGCAAGAAGACCCCGCGCGCGCTGCGGCGCTCAACGCCAACGACACCACCCGCATCGCCCGCGCGCTGGAAGTGGTGCGCTCGACCGGCGCGCCCCTCGCCCATTGGCAGCAAAGGCTGGAGGGCGGCATTGGCCATCGGGTGGCGCTTGCCCCGCTGGTGCTGCTGCCCGAGCGTTCATGGCTTTACGAGCGCTGCGACCGGCGCTTCCGGCTGATGACCGAGGCGGGCGCGATGGGCGAGGTCGAGGCCTTGCTGGCGCGCGGGCTGGATCCCGCTTTGCCGGTGATGCGCGCCATCGGCGTGCGCGAGATCGCCGCCTGTCTGCGCGGCGAGGCAACGCTGGAGGAAGCGGTCGCCCAAGGCGCGCAAGCCACCCGCAACTATGCCAAACGGCAATACACATGGCTGCGCCACCAGCCCCCCGCAGATTGGCGACGATTGACGCCACAGAACGGCGAAAGTTACGATCCAGAGGCTATGTTTGTTTCTTTATTTCACAATTAGGCGTTGACAGGACATTTTTCCTCAACTAGGGCACGCCGCATTCTCCGGTGTGGGGCCTTGCCATGCCTGCAAACCGCGTGTGGACCTGCGACTTTCCGCCTAAAGTCCACGCAAAAGGCTTGCAGAGCGGGCAAAGCGCCGTCATGGGCGGCCGATTGTCCGCGCCATGCAGCGCTTGCACCCCCGCGCCGGACCGAAGTGAAAAAAGGATACGTCCCGTGACCCAAGAGCGCAGCGGCGCCCATATTCTGGTCGAAAGCCTTGCCCGTCAGGGTGTCGAATTTGTGTTCGGCTATCCGGGCGGCGCGGTGCTTCCGATCTACGACGCCCTCTTCAATCATCCCTCGATCAAGCATGTCCTCGTTCGCCACGAACAGGCCGCGACCCACGCGGCAGAGGGCTATGCGCGCTCGACCGGCANNTATCCGGGCGGCGCGGTGCTGCCGATCTATGACGCGCTGTTCGATGACGCGCGCATGCGCCATATCCTCGTGCGCCACGAGGCTGGTGCCGCCCATGCCGCCGAAGGCTATGCCCGTTCCACCGGCAAGCCCGGCGTGGTGCTGGTCACCTCCGGCCCCGGCGCGACCAACGCGGTCACCGGCATTGCCGATGCATTCCTCGATTCGATTCCCTTGGTGGTCATCACGGGGCAGGTCGGCACGCCGCTGATCGGTTCGGACGCGTTTCAGGAAGCCGACACCGTTGGCATCACGCGCCACTGCTGCAAGCACAATTATCTGGTGAAGGACCCCGCCGATCTCGCCAAGGTGATCGACGAGGCGTTCCAGATCGCGACCACGGGCCGCCCCGGACCTGTCGTGATCGACATTCCCAAGGATGTGCAGATCGCCACGGCGCCCATGCCCGAGGGCGCGATCCAGCGCCGCGTGCGCTATGCGCCGCGCACCGCCGGTTCGCCCGAGGAAATCCTGCAGGCGGTCGAATTGATCGCCAAGGCCAAGGCGCCCGTGTTCTACACCGGCGGCGGTGTTATCAATGCCGGTCCGCGCGCCAGCACCCTGCTGCGCGAGTTTCAGGCCAAGACCGGCGCACCGGTTACCAGCACGCTGATGGGCCTTGGCGCCTTCCCCGCCGATCATAAGGACTGGCTGGGCATGCTGGGCATGCATGGCACCTATGAGGCCAATTGGGCGATGAATCAGGCCGATCTCATCATCTGCCTCGGCGCGCGCTGGGATGACCGCGTGACCGGCCGCCTCGACGCTTTCGCGCCCAACTCGATCAAGATCCATGTCGATATCGACCGGTCGAGCATCAACAAGACCGTGCGCGTCGATCTGCCGATCATCGGCGATTGCGCGGTGGTGCTGGAACAGATGCTGGCCGCATGGGGTGATCGCAAGCCGCAGGATCTGGCGCCGTGGAAGGAACGCATCGATAGCTGGAAGGCCAAGAATAGCCTCGCCTATCCGCATTACGAATCCACCATCGCGCCGCAATATGCCATCGAGCGCCTGTACGAGCTTACCAAGGCGCAGGCCCCGATCATCTCGACCGAGGTGGGCCAGCACCAGATGTGGGCCGCGCAATATTTCCCGATTTTCGAGCCCAATATGTGGCTGACCTCGGGCGGTCTGGGCACGATGGGTTATGGCCTGCCGGCCGCCATCGGCGCGCAACTGGGCAATCCCGACAAGCTGGTGATCGACATTGCCGGCGATGCCTCGATCCAGATGAACATTCAGGAACTGGGCACCGCCACGCAATACCGCCTGCCGGTCAAGGTGTTCATCCTCAACAACGAATGGATGGGCATGGTTCGCCAGTGGCAGGAACTGACCTACGAGAGCCGCTATTCGAACTCCTATTCGGACAGCCTGCCCGATTTCGTGACGCTGGCGCAGGCCTATGGCTGGAAGGGTATCCGTATCGAGAGCCTCGACCAGCTCGACGCCGGCATTCAGGCGATGATCGACCATGATGGTCCGGTGATTGTCGATTGCTGTGTCCACAAGGAAACCAACTGCTTCCCGATGATCCCTTCGGGCGCGGCGCATACCGACATGATCCTCTATGGCCAGGATGTGGCCGGGATTATCGACGACGACGCCAAGGCGCTGGTGTAAGGGGGAGCCAAGACCATGATGAAGATCAAGCACGAAGCCGAGGAACGGCACGTCCTGACGCTGGTCGTCGACAACGAGGCGGGCATTCTGGCCAAGATCGCGGGCCTGTTCACCGCGCGCGGCTACAATATCGACAGCCTGACCGTGTCGGAAATCACCGGTGACCACAACACCAGCCGCATCACCATCGTGACGCACGGCCCCCCGCATGTGATCGACCAGATCCATGCCCAGCTTGATCGCCTCGTGCCGGTGCACAAGGTGGTCGATCTGACCGAGGGCGCGCCCTATGTGGAGCGCGAGCTGGCGCTGATCAAGGTGACCGGCAAGGGCGAGGCGCGCGTGGAAGCGTTGCGTCTGGCCGATGTGTTCCGCGCCAAGCCGGTGGATACCACCACCGAGAGCTTCATTTTCGAACTGACCGGCACGCCCGACAAGATCGACACTTTCGTCAATCTGATGATGGAACTGGGTCTGGTCGAAACCGCGCGTACCGGTGTGGTGGGTATGACCCGCGGCAAGTTCGCGGTCTGACGCGCTCGAAAAAGTTGACTTGGGCGCCCCTGATTGCAAGGACGCCCGCCAAATACAGCGCCGCGCAGCGGCATCCGATCATCCTGCTCCGCACTGCCCTGCGGAGAGTCTTAGGGGAAATACAGTGAAGGTCTATTACGACGCCGACGCCGATCTCAACCTGATCGTGAACAAGAAGATCGCCATCGTCGGCTATGGTTCGCAGGGCCACGCCCATGCGCAGAACCTGCGCGACAGCGGCGTGAAGGAAGTGGCCATCGCGCTGCGCCCCGGTTCGGCCTCGGCCAAGAAGGCTGAAGGCGCCGGTTTCAAGGTGCTGAGCAACGCCGAAGCCGCCGCTTGGGCCGACGTCCTCATGATCCTCGCGCCCGACGAGCATCAGGCCGCGATCTATGCCGACGACCTGCACGCCAACCTGAAGCCCGGCGCGGCGCTGGCCTTCGCGCATGGCCTCAACATCCACTTCGGCCTGATCGAGGCGCGCGCCGACATCGACGTGATCATGATCGCCCCCAAGGGTCCGGGCCA
>DDES01000069.1 GCA_002336765.1 Novosphingobium sp. UBA1948
TGTCGTCATTGGCATCGATGCTGCGATGCCAGGCTTCGACATGGGAGCACCGTGGCGATCCTAACCGTGGCGGCTGGAACCGCGGGAACACACCTGCCACCACGCCCGTTCCCCAGCCCAGCTGGAAGGGAGGGGGCCGCCCCTCCTCGCCGCCGGTAACGACACCGGCCCCCGCACCGCAGCCCAATTGGGGCGCGACGCAGCCCGGTCGGCATGGCACCGATGGCTGGCGCGGTCAGGACAATCGCGGGCCGGTGGTTGGCGGCGGTTCGCCCCCGCGCCACGATGGCTGGCGCGGCAATGGCGGGAACGGCGGCCGGAACGGCGCCCGCAATGATGGCTGGCGCGGTAACAACGGTTGGCGCAACGATGGATGGCGGGGCAACAGCTGGAACCACGACTGGCGGCAGGATCGCCGCTATGACTGGCAACGCCTGCGCAATGACAACCGCATGGCCTTCCATGTCGGACGCTATTACCCGCCCTATCGCGGCCACTCCTATCGCCGGATGAGCGTCGGCCTGTATCTCGACCGGCTGTTCTATGGCCCGACCTATTACATCACCGACTACTACAACTATCGCCTGCCCGATCCCTATGGTCCCTATCAGTGGGTACGTTACTGGGATGATGCGGTGCTGGTGGATATCTACACCGGCGAAGTGGTGGACGTGCTCTACGACTTCTTCTGGTAAGCGCGCTTCCGGCGTTCGTCAGGGCCGCCTGTGGGGATTTCCTGCGGGCGGCTTTGCAGTTTGGCGCAGCGCGGCTAAGGAAAAGAGTAATCCCCCTTTTCAGCGCGATGGATTCCCTATGCCCGAAACCTATGATCCCGAGGCCGAGCAGCAAGATCTGGCTGCCGTTGGCGCGGCAGTGCGCGCGCGGCTCGATGCCGATCCTTCCGCCATGCGCATCCCCACCGACGAGATCGAGGCCTATGCCGTCGCCGATTTCCTGACGCCGGCCGAATGCGAGCGCTTCACGGTTCTGGTTGACCAGAATGCGAGGCCCTCGGCCACGTTCGACAATCAGGAGGAGGATCTCTATCGCACCTCCTATTCGGGCGATGTGAACCCTTATGAGCCCTTTGTCGCCATGATCGAGCGACGCATCAACGATCTGCTGGGCATAGACCCCAGTTTTGGCGAGACATCGCAGGGCCAGCGCTATGAAGTCGGGCAAGAATATCAGGCCCACTGCGACTTTTTCGGCGCCCGCACCGCGTTCTACCGGCGCGAGCAGCCCGCCGGTGGCCAGCGCAGTTGGACCGCGATGATTTATCTCAACGATGTCGAGGAAGGCGGCGCCACCGACTTCATGCATATCGGCATCACGTTCACCCCGCGTCAGGGCATGTTGCTGACATGGAACAACATGAAGCGCGACGGTTCACCCAACATCAACACGCTGCACGCGGCCAAGCCCGTGGAAGCGGGGGTGAAATATGTCATCACCAAATGGTATCGCTCGCGCAAATGGACGCCGCAATACCTGCTGGCCGAGCAAGGTTTGCAGGCACAGGACTGACGCGAAAAGGGGGCGGTTTGCCCCCTTCCCTTACGCCAGCGCTTCGGCGATCAGCTTGCGGGTGTTCTCGATCCCGTAGAGCGCGATAAAGCTGCCCATACGCGGCCCCTGCGAGCTGCCCAGCAGTGTCTCGTAAAGCGCCTTGAACCAGTCGCGCAGGCTCTCGAAGCCGTAATGCGGGTCCTTGCCGATTTCATAGACGATGTTTTGCAGCAGGCTGGCATCCGCATCGTCGCTGGTCGCCGCCAGTTCCTCGTCGAGCACGGCCAGCGCCGCCGCCTCGTTCGCGTCGGGCTTGCGGCGCTGGAGCGTGGGCGCGATGAAGTCGCGGTTATAGGCCAGAGCGCAAGTCACCAGCGTATCGAGCGCGGGATGTGCCGCCGGATCGGCATTCTCGACATAATTGCCAAGGTAGGACCACACCTGCTCGCGCGTGGCATGGGCGCCCAGCACGCCGACAAGGTTGAGCAACAGGCCGAAGCTGACCTCCAGACTGTCGCCTTCCCCGCCGTGATAGCCATTGGTGCGCAGCAAGTGCCACACCGGATTGCCCAGTTGCTGCTCGACGGGCTGGCTGGGCAGCTTTTCGCGGAACTGCCAATATTCATCCACCGCGCGGCCGATGATGCCGGTGTGCAGGCTCTTCGCGCTCTTGGGCTCGCGGAAAAGGTAGAAGCCGAGGCTTTCCTCGCTGCCATAGGTCAGCCACTGGTCGATGGTCAGGCCATTGCCCTTGGACTTGGAGATCTTCTCGCCCTTCTCGTCGAGGAAGAGTTCGTAGATCAGGCCTTCGGGCTTGTTGCCGCCCAACACGCGGGCGATCTTGCCGCTCTGCGTCACGCTGTCGGTCAGATCCTTGCCGCACATTTCATAGTCCACGCCCAACGCCACCCAGCGCATGGCCCAGTCCACCTTCCACTGCAGCTTGGACTGGCCGCCGAACACCGACTGCTCGACCATCTCGCCCTCATCCTCGAAGCGGATCAGGCCGTTTTCGGCGTCCACCACCTCGATAGGAACCTGCAGCACGATCCCGCTCTTGGCCGAAACGGGCAGAACCGGCGAATAGGTCTTGCGGCGTTCCTCGCGCAGGGTGGGCAGCATAATCGCCTGAATGGCGTCGTAATGGCGCAGAACCCCGCGCAAGGCATCGTCAAACGCGCCCGAATTGTAACGGTCGCTGGCCGAGACGAACTCGTAGTCAAAGCCGAAGCGGTCGAGGAACTTGCGCAATTCGGCATTGTTGTGATGGGCAAAGCTCTCGCAGCAGCCGAAAGGATCGGGAATGCGGCTCAGCGGCTTGCNNCCTTGCGCAGCCCGTCCATATCGTCGGAGAAGGCCACCAGACGCGTCGCCGCGCCGGTCAACACCTCATAGGCGCGGCGCACCAAAGTCGTGCGCAAAACCTCCTGAAACGTGCCAATATGCGGCAGGCCCGAAGGCCCGTAGCCCGTTTCGAAAAGCACCGGTTCGCCGCCCGGTTTGCCACCGGGATAGCGCTTGGCGATTCGGCGTGCCTCTTCAAAAGGCCATGCCTTGGAGGTCTGTGCTGCGGCGATAAGGGCTTCATCTGTCATAGTGCCGCCGCTTTTGCGCAAAGGGGCGGCTTTCGCAAGCGGCTTCATGCGCTTTAACACTTTGGCAAGGGCGAATGCCTTAAAATGCAGGCGTGATAAGCACCAGCCCGAGCCCCATCGAGCAGCAGGTTGCCAAGGCCCTGCACGCCAGTCTCCTTCCCGACGAAACCATCCTGTGGATGGAACAGCCATTGGCCAACCGGCTTGGGCGTGGCTTTGCGATCTGGTTCTTTGCCGTGCCGTGGACGCTGTTCGCGTTGTTTTGGGAAAGCATGACCATTCTGCCCTGGCTGAAATCCAGCCATACGCCCGATGCCTTCACGCTGGGTTTCGGCATTGCCTTTCCGATTTTCGGCCTGCCCTTCATCGCCATCGGCTTCTACCTGTTGTCGCTTCCGATCCGCGCGATGATGTTGGCCCGCCGCACCGTGGTGGCGCTCACCGGCAAACGCCTGATCCGTCTGGTGGTCGCGCGCGATACGAAACTGGACTGCGTCTCGCTCAAGCAGATCGGGCCGATGCGCCGCCGCGAATCCGCCGATGGGGTGGGCGATCTATCCATCGAAACCCACAGCCGGGTCGACAGTGATGGCGACCGCGTGACCGAGCGTTTTGAAATCACCGGCGTTCCCCGTGTGGCGGAACTGGAGCGCTTGCTGCTCGAGCGCGCGCTCTAGGCCCTACACGGCGGCGGACAAAGACCGCCGCACCCTTGCATCGCGCCGCGCCGCCCGCCATCTGCAAAGGCGATGGAACAGCCCCCCACTCCGCTTGCGCTGCCAGCGCTCCATGCCAGCCATAGCGGCTGCTGGCTGAAGGAAGGCAAGCAGGAGGCGCGTGGCGTGGGCAAGGGCGAGGCTATCGTCACCGCCGCCGATACCTCGCTGTTGATGCTCAACGCGCCGCTGGTGGCCAGCCGGTTGGGCTATCCCGATCTGGCGGGGCTGGATCTGCTGGAACTCTTCGCCTTCGTCCATCCGGCGCGTTTCATGGTGCCCACACCCAAGGGACTGGCCCATGCACTGGGCCTTGCCGAACCGGTGGGCGATGCCGATGTGCCGCTTTTGCTGCAACAGGCCGCCGCGGCCCTGCTCGACCAGTGCCGCGCGACGGATTGGAGCGCACGCGAGGGCGCGTGGAGCATTCTGCAAAACCTGCACAAGCTGCGCTGGCCGTGGTGCCCTTTGCTGGATCAGGTCATCGACAAGCCGCAGCGGGCGGAACGCTGGCTGTTTGCCCGCCTGCCCGAATGGGAGGAAACAGCCGAACGCCCCCAGCCGATGCAGATCGAACTGGCGCAAGCCGATGTGCTGGCCCAGCTCGACCATATCACCGGCCATCTGAGCGAAAGCCGCGAGGGCCAGCAGGCCTATGCCGCCAAGGCCGCGCATATCTTCGCCCCGAGGAACCAGCGCGGCGCCCCCCATATGCTGCTGGCCGAGGCGGGGACGGGCACGGGCAAGACGCTGGGCTATCTCGCCCCCGCCTCGCTCTGGGCCCATGCCAGCGGCGGCACGATCTGGGTGTCGACCTATACCAAGGCGCTGCAACGCCAGCTTCGCCGCGAGGCGCGCCGCGTGTGGGGCGACAGTCCGCGCGTGGTGGTGCGCAAGGGGCGCGAGAACTATCTCTGCCTGCTCAATCTGGAGGATGCGCTGCAAAGCGGCTCCTCGGGCGGGTTCGGCGGGCGGGCGGCGGTGCTGGCGCAACTGGTGGCGCGCTGGGCCGCGTTCACGCAGGATGGCGACATGATTGGGGGCGATCTGCCCGGTTGGCTGGGCACCTTGTTCCGCGCCCGCGCCATCGCCTCGCTCACCGACCGGCGCGGCGAATGCGTCT
>DDES01000201.1 GCA_002336765.1 Novosphingobium sp. UBA1948
GACACATCGCAGAAGGCGGGGCTGAGCGCGCCCGCCACGCCCGGCGCCCCCGGGGTCTGGCCCGCTGCCACCGTAGTGCCGCCCGACAGTTCCGGCGGGCAGGGGGCGGTGGTGAACTTGCGGTACTTGGCGTCGGTGATCGCCGCGTTGAGATAGGCATTGAAGCGCTCGGACGGGCGCACCGCCAGATCGGCCTCCAGACCCTGTGTCCGCACGCTTTCCGCATTGGCCAGATAGCCGCGGATCACGCCCAGCGCGCCATTGGTCACCTGCGCCTGATAATTGTCGATATCGGTGCGGAAAGCGGCGAGATTGACCGTCAACGCGCGGCCCAGCCACTGGCTCTTCACACCGATCTCGAAGTGGTCGACATGCTCGGGCTTGACCGTGGCGGCGGCCAGCAGCGGGTTGCCATTGGCATCGGCAGGCACGCCGTTGAGGTTGATACCGCCCGACTTGAAGCTCTTGGCATAGGTGGCATAGGCGCGGATGTCGCGCGCCACGCGATAGTTCAGGGTCAGATCATAGCTGAAATTCCAGTCCGAGAACTTGGGCGCGAATTGCTGCCCCGCCAACACACCGGCCTGCGCGCCCAACAGTGTGTTGGCGCCATTGGCGGGATTGACCACCACATTGGCACCCGCGCCATTGGTCACCACCGAATTGTACCACCCCTGCTTGCGGTCCCAGTTGAGGCGCACGCCGGGCTGGATGGTCAGCGCATCGGTGACCTTCCACGCCAGCTGGCTGAACAGCGCGAGGCTGGTGTTGTTGAGGCGGATGTCGTTCTTGGCGGTCAGATTGTTGAGGATGTCGGGCACACAGGTGGCGCTGGAACCGGTCGGGCAAATGGCGTTGATCTGCGTGCCCGACAGCAGGAAGCGGCTGGCCGCGCTGCCCTGTTGCTGAGTGCCACGGGTGTGGATCGCCTGCTGGAAGGCAAAAACGCCGATGTTCCAGTCGAACTTGTCGTGGCTGAGGTTGTAGCGGAATTCCTGCGTCACCTGATCCTGCCACGAGGGGTTCTGGCTGAGCGGGGTGATGGCAAGGCCGGTAAAGTCGCGGTCGTTTGAGGGATCCCAGTCCCAGAAGCGATAGGCGGTGACCGAGGTGAAGGTGCCCGCGCCCAGCTTGGCCTTGACCTTGATCGAGGCGCCGCCGGTGGCATTCTTGGCGCGCAATTCGCTGTCGAGATCGCTCACGCGGTCATAGGGATTGGTCGAGGCAGGCGTATAGGCCAGCGCGGCGGCCAGAGCGGGGAACTGGCGTGCGGTGGCGCGCTGGGTGGGGCCATAGCCATAATAGACGGTGGCGCAGCAGATCGGGTTCTGGCGGTTGTAATCGCCTGCGAAATTCACATCCACCGTGTCGGACGCGCGCCACAGCACCTGGGCGCGGAAGCCGATATTGTCCTGCGAATTGGCCCATGTCTTGCTGGTGGTGTTGTAGACCGTGCCGTTGCGCCCCGTGAGCGAGAGCGCCAGGCGCGCGGCCACATTCTGCGAGATCGGGCCCGAAACGGCGGCCTTGGCCTGCTTGTAGCCATAATTGCCGAGGCCGATCTCGCCACGGGCCTCGAAGTCGAAGGTGGGCTGGCGGGTGGTGATGTTGATGGCGCCCGCCGTGGTGTTCTTGCCATAGAGCGTGCCCTNNTGCCCTGCGGCCCGCGCAGCACTTCAAGCTGCTTCACATCGAGGAAGTCGAAAGTGCTCGACGCGGCGCGGCTGTAATAGACATCGTCGACATAGATGCCCACGCCCTGCTCGATGCCATCGTTGGTGAGGCCGAAGGGGGCGCCAAGGCCGCGGATATTGGCCGCCGAATTGCGCGGGTTGGACGAATAGAATTGCAGCGTCGGCGTGATCTGCTGCAAGCGGCCCACGTTGAACGCGCCCACCTTGTCGATCGTGTCGCCACCCACCACAGAGATCGCCAGCGGCACGCTCTGCGCGGTCTCGGCACGGTGGCGCGCGGTGACGGTGATCTCGGCCTGCGGCTCGGCGGAGGGCGCTTCGGCGGCGCTTTCGGCGGCAAGGGCGGGTGAAGCCAGCAGGATGGCCGCCGTGCTGGCCAGCAAATGGGTGCGGATGGTCATGGAAAGTCCCCTGAAGCGCCGAGATGGTCGGCTTGTCTGTCAGGAGACTATCTAATCTCAACTTGCGTAATAGACATTATGGAAATTCTGGTGCGGGGTAAACTCCACCTTTAGAGTAGAAATTATCCCTTAAATCCCTTGGCGCGGAACACCTCCTGCCCGCGCCGCAGCACCAGCAATTTCTGCAAGGTGACGGGGTGGAAAAAGGCCTCCACCGCCTGTCCCGCCTCGTTCTGGGCATAGACCTCGTAGCAATCGCCCTCGATCTGCGCCTTTTGCAGGGTCCAGCCTTCCAGCCACACTTGCTTCTTGAGGGATGCTATCGGCTTCCAGCCGGTCTGCGGTCCGGATGCACAGGTCACATTGCCATCGGCCAGTGCCGGCGTGGCGACAAGCAGGCAGGGCAGAACCAACAGGCGGGCGAGGGGTGTCATGCAGTCTGTCTCCGGTACAAAGTCCAGCGCCGATAGGCGCGCAAACCATAGGCGATAACGAGTGGTGCGGCGGTCAGCGCGGCCTCGTGCCATGCGAAATCCAGCAGCAGCCAATGCGCCAGTGTGAAAAGAGCGGCAGGATAGACCAGCTTTTGCAGTCGCTTCCACGTCATGCCCAGTCGCCGCAACGCGCGGTCGAAACTGGTGGCGGCAGGCGGGATCAACAACGCCAGCGCCAGCCAGCCGGTCCAGATGCCCGAAAGGCCGATCTCGCCCAGCATGGCGCGCAGTGAGCCGACATCGCCATAATAGAAAGCGAGATGCAGCAGGCTGTAGAGGAAGGCCGCCACCCCCAGATTGCGCCGCGCGTTGAGCCAGCCGCGCAGGAAGGCCGTCAGTCCGAACACCTCGATCAAAGGCCCGGGCAGCAGCGCCAACACGATCAGCCGCGCCGCCATCTCGCCGCTGGGTCGCTCCAGATCGAGCGCCAGCGCCGTGCCCGACACATAGCCTTGCAGCATCAGCGCCGCAGGCAAGGCCAGCAGCAGCCACAGCACCAACCGGCGGCGGGGAGAGAGTTTCGCAGCCATTTACACCTCCGCCCAGCGGCGCAGCAGATTGTGGTAGATATGGGTGAGCCGGTCGATGTCGGGATCATCCTTGGCACGCCCCGCCGACAAGGTCTGGATCGACTGGTCCAGATCATAAAGCAGCGCCCGCTCACCCTCGTCGCGCACCATGCTCTGCATCCAGAAGAAACAGGCGAGGCGGAAACCGCGCGTCACCGGCGTCACCTCGTGCAGGCTGGTGGAGGGGTAAAGCACCATATCGCCCGCTGCCAGCTTCACCGCCTGTGCGCCAAACGGCCCCTCGATGGTCAATTCGCCGCCGTCATATTCGTCGGGGTCGTTGAGGAACAGCGTGGCGGAAAGGTCGGTGCGGATCGAGGTGTCGCCGCTGCGCATCACGGCGGCATCGACATGCAACCCGTAATGGCCGCCGTCCTGATAAAGGTTGAACTTGGGCGGATAGATCCGTTCGGCCAGCGCGGCGGAAATGAACTGCGGATTATCGGCCAGCCGCCGCAGTATAGCCTGCCCCAATTCGATGGCGACGGGCGAATCCTCGGGCATTTGCAGGTTCTGCTTCACCGCGATCGAGCGCGATCCCGCCGTGACGCGCCCATCCTCCCACTCCGTCTCCAGCAGGCGCTGGCGGGCCACCGCGACCTCATCGGGCGACAGGACATTCTCGATCACGATCAGCATGGGAAATCTCCAAGCGGGGAGAGCGCATCGGGGGAGATGTCCGCGATGCGCGGGGTTCCGGCCAGCACCATCGCCAGTTCCAGTTCCTCGCGCAGCAATTTGAGCATATGTGCCACGCCAAGGCTGCCCGCCACGGCAAGCGCGTGGAGTTGCGGCCGCCCCACCATCACCGCATCGGCGCCCAGCGCCAGC
>DDES01000182.1 GCA_002336765.1 Novosphingobium sp. UBA1948
TAGCGGCCATAGGGCTGATGCGCCGAGAGCATGTCGTTATAGGCGGTGACGATGGCGAGGTTCTGGGCCTTGGTGAAGGCCATCACCGGCTGGTCGCCCTCGGCGCCCGCATAGGCATGGGCGAGGTTGGAGCAGCCATAGCGCGCGCTGCGGTTTTTATGCGCGTCGCCCTCGCGCGCCATCAGGTCGAGATAGGCGGCGCGGCTGGCTTTCGAGCGGGCGATGACGCGCTCGGTGACGCGGGCGACAACGGGGTGCAGTTTGGTCATTTCAGCCTCGCTTATTCATGCCACGCCACGCCATCCTTGGCGGTGAGCGCGATGGCCGAGGTGGGGCCCCAGCTGCCGGCGGTATAATGCGCGGGGGTGATGCCGGTTTCCGTCCACACTTTGCGGATGCCGTCGATCCATGCCCATTGCGCCTCCACCTCGTCGCGGCGGACGAACAACGTTTGGTCTCCCTCGATCAGGTCGAGCAGCAGGCGTTCATAGGCAATGCGCTTGGTGGGGCCGGCAAAAGCATCCTCCATACGGATGTCGAGCGCCACCTCGCGCAGGCGCACGCCCCCGCGATCAAGGCCGGGCACCTTGGCATTGGTGGTGAAGGTGATGTTTTCCTCGGGCTGGATGCCGATGATGAGGCGGTTGGCCTGTGCCACCGCGCCGCGCTGGGCGAACATCGAATGCGGCACGGGACGGAATTGCACGATGATTTCGGTGGTGCGCTTGGGCAGGCGTTTGCCGGTGCGCAGATAGAAGGGCACACCCTTCCAGCGCCAGTTGTCGATATGGGCTTTCAAGGCCACGAAAGTCTCTGTGCCCGAGGGGCGACCCAATTCGTCATCATAGCCGGGCACGGCATTGCCGTCGATCGCGCCCTTGCGATACTGGCCGGTCACGGTGTCGGCGGCGGTGATGGGGCGCAGCGAGCGTAACACCTTGGTTTTCTCGCCGCGGATGGCGGCAGGGTCGAAGCGGCTGGGCGGCTCCATCGCCACCAGCGCGAGGAGTTGCAGCATATGGTTCTGCACCATGTCGCGCAGCGCCCCCGCGCCGTCGTAAAAGCCGACGCGGCCTTCGAGGCCGACGGTTTCGGCCACGGTGATCTGCACATGGTCGATGTAATGCGCGTTCCAGATCGGCTCGAAGAAGATGTTGGCAAAGCGCAGCGCCAGCAGGTTCTGCACCGTTTCCTTGCCCAGATAGTGGTCGATGCGGAAAATGCGGTCTTCGGAAAAAGCGGCCCCCACCGCGTCGTTGATATGGCGGCTGGTGTCGAGATCGGTGCCCAATGGCTTTTCCAGACCGATGCGGGCCTTGGCACCCGCAAGGCCGCTGGCCTGAAGGCCCGCGATGGTCGGCTCGAACAGGCTGGGCGCGGTGGAGAGGAAAATCGCGAGGCCTTTGTCCGGCGTGCCGACCTTTTTGGCCAGATCGGCGAAATGCGCGGTCTGGTTGGCATCAAGCGCTTGATAGGAGAGGCGCTCGAGGAAGCTGGGGATGGCGGGCTTGCGATGCTCGGGCAGGAATTTGTCGAGCGCGTCGGCCGCGAAGGCGCGGAAGCCTGCATCATCCAGATCGGAGCGCGCGGTGCCGATGATACACAGGTTCTGCGGCACCAGATGATCGGCATGCAGCGCGCAGAGCGAGGGCAGCAGCATGCGCTGGGCAAGGTCGCCTGTGGCGCCGAACAGCAGCAGCTTGTCAGCGATAAAGCTCATTTCCGGTGTCCCCTCGGGCGTCACGGCGGGCGTGGCGGCATGCGTCATGGAATTCACGGGGGCATTCCTCCTTATGGCAGGGAGCGTGCGGCCCTTCTTGTTACGGGCAGCATGTAACAAGCGGGCGGGCGCGGCGCCAGAGAAGGGGGCGGTTTCTGGCGGCGTTGCGGGCTGTCTGAATACGAATTTCAGCGCTGAATAGGAATGTGCATTTGCTTGGGAAGCGCGGGTTAAGGTGCGCGGCGGATCGGGACGGGGATGTTGCAGATGTCGGCGCTGCCCGCAGCATAGATGTAGAAGGCATCGCGCCGGTTGACGCGGGCGCTCACATAGTCACGGAAAGTCTGGCTCTCGGTCGAGAGGTACTGGAAGCGGGGCTGCTCGGCGGGCGGCAGGGTACTGGCGAGGCGGATCGAGAGGATCGGGGTGTTCTTCGCCTTGTCATTATACATGCCGTTGCCCGGTGCGCGGGGCAGGCTGGAGAGATGCTCGATCCCCTCGATCACGCGGCCCACCACCGCGATGTTGCGGTCCAACTGGCGGGGCGGGGTGCCGATCACGGCATAGAGCTCGGCGCCGGTGCCGGTGTCGGGTGAATTGTTGCGGCCTACGCCGACGGTGGCGTAGCAATGGGTGGGCCAGATTTTGCCGTCTTCGATGGCGAAAGGCCAGCCTTGCCAATTGACCGTCATCGAAGCGTAGGCATCACCACGAGATGGCGAAAGCTTCAGGCCTAGGTATGAACTGTATTTATGGGCACCAGCTCGAACGTTTGGCGGTGTTTCGGCCACAAGCATTCGGGCTTTGGCCAGCAGTGCTTGCTCGATTTTGGTTTTGAGCGCCTTGTCTGCAATGTTCATCACCGGCTGAGTATATTCGCTCTCCGGCACCACCGCCAAACCGGCGGGCAGCGGCTTGGCTTGCGGCGTATCCTCATCGGGATCGCCAAACTGCGCCACCCAATTGTCCTGCACGCGATAGACCGCGCCATTATCCCACCAATGGGCCAACGCCAGCTTGCGCATATTGCCGATCCAGCCCTGACTGAACGGCGCGGGCAGGGTCTGGATGATGACGTTGCGCGGCTTGCCGGCGGCATCGGGGGCGAGTGTCATCACCAGCAGATCCTCGGGCGCGATGCTCGCCCAATCGCTGGCAGGCGCCGCTTTGACGATCTCGCCCGATGTCCGCTGCTTGGGGGGCTCTGCCTTGTCCGGTGCTTGGGATGCCTGCGGCGCGGCGGACAGCGCAGCGGCGGGGAGGGCGAGGGCCAAAGCGAGGGCTTGGACTACGAGGATTTTTCGCATGGGTGCAATGTGCCTCGCCGCCACGACTTGCGCAACCCGCCGGTTGCCGCTAGGGGCCTGCCTTCCAGAGCTAATGCGGAGCGGTGGCCGAGTGGTCGAAGGCGCTCGCCTGGAAAGTGAGTATACGTCAAAAGCGTATCGAGGGTTCGAATCCCTCCCGCTCCGCCAGATCCCGAACTTTCACGGCCTCACGTGAACACGGGCGAACTAAAAAATCATGGATTGTCGATAGGTTGGACCGGAGGGCAGTTCGCCGTGGTTCGTCGCGGGTTGCCAAAAATCATGGCAAACCGCTGCAGGAACTATGGCTGGAATTATGGCTTGATCGACGCCACGCGCGCGTGATAGTTTGAAAAGGCATTGTCAGAGCAAAATTGCGAGCGGGGTGTAGCGCGCCAAAAATTCGCGACATTAATTCCGCGACAAAAATTAGCGCGGCGGGTGTAGCGGGCCAAAAATTCTGGCCAAAAATAGCTGGCCAAAAATTAGCGCGGTGGGGCGCCTGACACAGCGGCCTTCCGGCCAACCTATCGGACACCCCAGACGGGAAAATATCTGCATTTGGGAGGGTGCAGGGACGACAACAATGTGGTCGTCGGAGAAGATGTCGCCCCTGCAAGTACCTGATACCAATATCATGGTTAATTTCGCATTATAGCTTGACCAGCTATTTCACCGCAGTCACCTTCGCCATCGCTCTAGGAGACTAGAGTAGGGGCGGCATGAGACCCTCCCGGCTACCAACTTGCCGCCCCACCCCTTTCATCACTCGCCGTAAAGCTGCGCCACCGCAGCGGCGATTTCCTCGTCCGTCGCATCCTCGGGCAACTCGACAAACTCGCTGCCCGAGCGCGTGCCATCCGGCAAAACAATGGTGGCCTGCACCTGCCACCCTTCACCGGTCCATGTCTTCGCATTGATGGTCGTAGCCATTGGTCGTCGCTCCTTAAGGGGCCTGATAACCCTGCACGTTGCAGAGTACGTTTGCGCCCGTTGTGCCGCAGTTGACGTTGAGAGCGGTTGCCGCTGTGCCCGCCACAGGTGTCGGGAAATCCACCACGACCGGCATGGCCATGCTGGCTGGAAGGTTGATCGACCAGACTGTCGTGGCGCCATCCTGCAACAGGAATGTCGTTGCGACACCGCTGGTGTTCTGCACCTGCACGCCGGTCACATAGTTCTTGATGCCCGCCGCGCCCGCCGCCTTGGCCGCAACAGCAGCGTTCGTGGTGAGCGTGCCCGTATAGCGCCAGTCGGCCTCGGGGATCGAGTAAGGCTTGCTGATCAGGGCGCCGATCAGCGTTGCCAAAAGATACTGCTGGCGCCCCGTGGTACCGGTGGTGGGGTTGGCTGATACGCCGTAGCCGGATACCAGAACCGGAGGCGGTACAAGGCTGGATTGGTTGGCCTGTGCCCCTTGCATATTGAGGCTGGCGTTCTGTACGACTACAGGCCCTGCCCCAGCCGCGTCATTAGCCGGACGCGATAGCGCCTCCACCCGTAGGCGCTCGAAGTCAAACAGTCGCACAAAGCTGACGCGAAGATCGGTACGCTTGATAATGGCACCGCCGCAGTTTGTGGATGTAAAATCGGCAGGCGGAATAGTGGTGCCAATAGCCTCAAACACCGCCGATGTGCCATTGATATCGCGGACGCGCCATGCGCCGTCCACCCCGAGCGACACACCGGCAGTATTGACCACGCCGATGGTATCTACATAGTCACCGACAGAGAAATTGCTCCATGCACCCCATCCAACAAGGGTCAGAATACCGGAGGCGAGTGTAGCAGACTGCACCGAAGTTGCGTTCGCACCCTGCATCACCTGCCCGCCGTTCACGCGCGCTACCATACCGCCATAGCTCGTGGCGGTTGCGAGGCTGCCCCAGACAACCGTGAAGGAGGTAGCATCGATCACACTGGCGACTTGCGTCGCAGCGCTTAGGTTGGGGAAGTTTGAGCTATCACGAACCCCGAAGCTATTGATCCAATCGTTAGCCGTCAGCCCATGCGGTCGGTCCATCAGAACCGTTGCGGTAGCAGAACCGTTTTTGGTCACCGAAACGATGGCACCGACCGGAGCGGTGAGCGATTTGTAGTTCTCGCCACGGATGCGGACCTTGTAGGTCTTGGTAGGATCAGGCGCCACCTGCGACATGGTAGCACGCGCCGTAGCCTGGCCGGTGGTATCGACCGATGCGTCTTGCCACTGAACGCGGTCACTCATCATAGCGAGGCGGTATTCGCTAGTCGGTCGGAAGGCGTAGGTAAGGGCCGCTGCAATAGCCTGAACAGACGCCGTGCTATTGATGGTAGTACTATGATTGCCCGCGATAGTGCCGCCGATTGGCGTCAAGTCACCACCCGCCGACTTGACGTAAAAGCTGGCCTGACCAGCGTTGCCTTGCTCGAAGATCATCGCCGAGCCATCAGGGGCGCCCAACATCCCCGGGCGCAGCGTCACGAGGCCACTGGCGAACGGTCCAACCGTAAGCGTCGGGATGTTACCGCCCGGACCTGCCGTAGCCGTGAACTGCTGGGCGGTCGGCGTAGTAGCAACGACCAGCGCCGAATAGTTCATGCGGCTATCAGCGCAACCATAGATGCCGATGCGCTGACCGGGGCGAAGATTGTGGTTCGCGACCATATTGGCCGTCAGCGTCGTACCGCTCTGCGAGATCGACGCGATTGCAAGATCCCCAGGGATGGCGGCAGGCGTGTCGGTCGATACCAATTCAACCACGAACTGCTGGCCGATGGTGCGCTGGCTCATGTGGGCACCAAATGCCATTTCCAGCGGCATAGGGGCCGTGAACAGGCTCTCGATGTACGACTGCGACCCCAGCGTCCACGGAGACTTCGAAATCACCAGATAGGACGAGCCAGCAGCGTTGCCATCAACAGCCACGATGTCGCCGTTGGCTTGGGTTACGCTCCAATCGTCACCGGGAAAAACCTCGAAGGCTTCGCGGTAGGAAACGATGTTGGAAGCATTCACAGGAAGGGCATTCGTGCGGGTAACCGGCGCCAGCGCATTGGGATCATTCCCCGCAAACAGCCCGACACCCTCGACCAGACCGCCGTCTGTGTACACCTTGGCCACGACCTCTACTCCTTATTTCCAGCGCGCGAGGCGCGCCTGCAGCGTTTCAACGGGAAAACCGGCCATGCCGGTGAGGCAGTATTCCTGCCTGCGGTGGGAGCGGCGCTGGACGCCGTTCGAGAACTGGAGCACGCCCTTGATGCGCGCCTTGTTCCAGAGAAGCAGCGCCGCGCAGCCATCGGCCACCTCGCCTGCCTCGATCAGGTTATGCGCGGACGAGGTACACCAAGCCGCGACACCGAACTGATAGGCATGGTCCACGGCCGCCACGCGCTGCCAGTCCCGCCCTTCGGCTCTCAACGCGGGCGAGCAGCGCATCACACCCTCGGCATGATCGGCCAGCGCCCGATCCAGCAGCGCGGCGCACTGGGCTTTGGTATAGACCTGCCCCAGCCGGACACCGGCAGTGATGCCATCGCAAGCCGTCGCCACACCGGCAATGTCGAGATAGGCTCGCAGGTATTGTGGGCCGGAGATATGGGTCACTGTCGCGGCACCATCGGGCGCCAGCTTGACCGCCACGGTGCGCCCGCTTTCATTTTGCGGCGTCGAGGTGAGCAGGACGAGTGCAGTCAGCGATCCGACAATCGCGGCGAGCGTCCCTTTGCGGAATGTGGGTGGCGGCTGCGGGGTCAATGGAGGCTCCAGAACTAGAGCCTCGGGTTTGCTCACTATCGAGCAAAGTGGTGTACGTCCCTGCACGGACGTAGGGGTCTGGCGCCCGTGTTGCAGGCCTGTTGTAATCCTCTTTTCAGGCGGGATGCAACAGCCTTGCACCCCGCCGGTCAGATCCACTCTTCCAGCACGAAGGACCATTTTGTCTGTGCCGGATCGGCCCGCTCATACGCCTTCAGATCGCTGAACAGGCCATAGTGGATGCGGTTGAACTGCCCGACCGTTGCGGCAGGATCTTCCACCACCAGCAGCGGCAGCGTCTGGCCATGCTTCAGCGCCAGCTCTTCCAGCGCATCGGTCTCGGCGATCGACAGATCTCCCAGCGTCCAGTTGAACTGGCGCTTGCGCGCGCCATCGACCGTGGCGAAACCGCCATCGGCCAGCGAGGTGGCGCTGCCGGTGTCGATCACGCGGCGCCCATGCCCCAATTCCATGTTGAAGGTCGGGCGCCACGCGGCACCCACCATCACTACACCGGCCGACAGCACCGCGTTGCCTGCGGGCTGGGTTACGCTGATCCGGATGTAGCGCACGCTGGCTGCATTGCCGGTCCACAGCGCATGGGTGCGGCTCGGCGCGCGGCTGGCGCTGTCCACGGCGCGCAGCGCGCCCGATGCCTTGAGCGTGGTCTCGGCATAGCCCGCCAGTCCGCCCGTGATCGTCCAGACAGCGCCAGCGGCTGGCGGCGAGACATAGCCCAGATAGACCGTGTCGATCGACTGGGCCGCGCCAAGATCGATGTCGATGGTCGCCGCCGATCCGACCGCGCTGTCCATCCAGACTTCCTTGGGCGAGCGGGTAAGAAGGTTCGTCCCGCCAGATCCGCGCGAGGTCGCAATGGCCGAGATCGAGACGGGCGAAAGGATCAGAATATTGGCCATCAGAGCCTCCGGATCACGGTGACGGTGGAAAGGCCGGTGGCCGGATCATCCTGCACACCGATCACGAAAACGGCGATGCCAGCGTCATAGCCGAGCTGGTCACCCGCTATCGTGATCACGCGGCCGAGATAGCTGCACCACTCGCCCACCAGTTGATGCTCGTCGATCACGAGCGGCCCACCGCCCGACAGGAACGCGATCTGGCGCGCCGCCTCGGCCTGCGCGTCCGCCTTGTTGGCGATAGTGGTGGCGCGCTCGGTGGTCTGCCCTGTCGATCCCCACCGAGCCGACAGCGTGGCATCGGTCGAGACGGCCCAGAGCGTCTCGGCCATCAGCCACTGGGCATAGAGAGGATCGACCGCGCTCATGCCTGTGCGGGATCGCTGCTGGTGATGGTCATACCCAATGTCATCACCAGATCCGCGTGCGGTGCCGGATCATTGGCGGCGTCTGGCCATCCGCCAAGCGGTGCATCCTCGCCCAGATCGCGGCGCAGTGCGGCTACCATGCCAAGCGTACGCGCATCCGCACCGAAGCCAAAAAAGCCATGCTGGGCGCAAAATTTGATCAGCCCGATGGCAAGGGTGTTGAGTTGCACTGAGAATTGA
>DDES01000084.1 GCA_002336765.1 Novosphingobium sp. UBA1948
TCGAGGAGGAATCCATTTTTGTCATTCCATGCCAACCGCCAGCGCATGCCCGCCGGCCCGCCGCGCTGGCGCAGCAATTCGACCTCCATAACCGGCCCGCCCGGCGCCTGACCGGGAAGCGGGATCGAGGGCTGGCTGCGGATCGACCAGCGGGTATGGGCCGCGCTGGCGCGGGGATGGGCATCGCCACGCAACAGGATAAGGCTCACCTGCGAACGCTCGGCCGCCAGAACAAACCGCCTGCTGGCGGTAAGGTCGTAGCGGGGCAGGTTGCCCCATGTTTCCAGCACCACAGCGGCCAGCCCCGCACAGCGCGCCGCATCGTGAGCGGCACGGAGCAGCGCCTGTTCGTCGGACGTCTCGACAATCAGCAGGCTGGCCGGATCGATGCCCAATCCCGCCAGACCTTCGCCATGGAGCGGCATGCGGCTGGCCAATCTGGCACGGCTACGGAGCAGCACGGTCGGGCCACGCCGCCTGGCCTCCGGAGGGGCAAGGGCAAAGCCCAGCGCCGCCGCCCAGTCATCCACACAGGCGTGGATTTCGTGCAACTGCCCCTGTGCGAGCGAGGGGGAGGCCCGTTGGCAAGGCGCGCGAGGCGCAAGGAATCTGTCATATGCGGGATGTGGGGACATAGGGACTTACGATGCGAATCACGGATATTGTTCTTATTATGTTCCGTTTTCGGCAAATGTCCATCACCAGTTGGGCGGTGCCGGTTGGGTGGTGTCAGTTGGGCGGTGCCCTTGCCGCCCCGCAATCTTGCACGACAGGGCATGCCGCGCGTCGCCGCGCGTCGCCACCACGAGCGATCCGTTGAAAACCGGCTTACCCCACCCCGTCAGGGATGGTGGACAAAGCCGGTTGCGCGCAGCTTTGCATCATCCATACGGAACGCGCCCTGCGGCCGCCGCAGCGACAGGCTGCGCGCCGTTTTGACGCCCTTGACCCAATCCATCACGAGGGGAAGGTGGAAATGTCCCTTGCCTTCCGCCTCTTTCAGGAACTGGTAGAAGCTTGGCGATCCTGTCTCGCAAATATTGTAGGCATCAACACCGGTGGCGCCGGCCGCAAGGGATCGTTCCATCAAATGCAGAAAGGCCCGCGCCACGGTGGCGGGCGCGATGAAATGGCTGTTGCGATAGGATGAGAACAGCCTGCGCCCCTTGCCCCATTGCAAGGCGTTCTGGAGCTCGTTCTCCTTGGCCACCGCGATGCGGTTCAGATCGACCTTCATCCGGTCGCCATAGCGCGCCAGAATATCCTCGCCGATCCGCTTGGTGCGGGCATAATTGCGCATCATGGCATCGGCATGATATTGGTGGCTCAGGTTACCGGCGGGGTCGATCAAGGGGCTTTCCTCGTTGACCAGACTGCTGGTTGGCGAGCCATAGACCACCATGGAACTGGCTTGC
This sequence comes from Novosphingobium sp. UBA1948, assembly GCA_002336765.1. Lineage (GTDB taxonomy): Bacteria > Pseudomonadota > Alphaproteobacteria > Sphingomonadales > Sphingomonadaceae > Novosphingobium. The sequence goes on from DDES01000084.1 coordinate 1,416, forward strand.
CCGAAATACTTCACGCCGTTGCGGGCGCAGGCTTCGGCCAGCCGTTCCAGATTAATGACGTTGCTGGCTTCCGCCTCTGCGGGAAATTCGGCCAGACTCGCCGCGAAATGGAGCACCGCACCCACGCCTTCGAGCAGATGGTCGAAATCGGCATCCGTCAGATCGAGCGAGGCGAAATCCAGTTGCCGCCATTCCACTCTGGGATCGAGCGGCAGGCGGTGGCGATACTGGCCGCGCACCCGCCAGCCCTTCGCCAGCAGCGCTTCCACCATTTTCCCCCCGAGATTGCCGGTGGCGCCCGTCACCAGCACCAGCGGGCGGGCAGGATCACGATGCTCTTGGGTCAAGGCCTGATGCTCCATCTTGGTTTTTTCCGCGACCTGCGCGACAATATGGTCGGCCAGACGCAAGGCGACCGCCATGATGACCAAGGTCGGATTGGCATGCCCCACCGTGGGGAACACGGAGGCGCCCGCCACATACAGACCCGCCACACCATGCACCTGACAATCGGAATTCACCACCGAGGTGGCCGGATCGGCCCCCATCCGTGTGGTGCCGGCAGTATGCGCCATATCCCGTGGCACCAGCAATTCAGCCTTGTTCATCGCAATGGCCGGTTCCGCCTCGACGCCTGCTATGCCGGCCTCTTGCAACTCTGCCAGTGCGATGCTGCCCGCCTTGACCATGGCCTCGCGGGTGGCCTGATCCAGTTTCCAGTCGACCATGGCGCGGGGAATGCCCAGCCGGTCCTGCCCGGTGCCCAGGGTGATGCAATTGTCGAAGGCGGGCGGCTGCTCGCAAATCATCTCGAGATTGAACTCGTCCATCTTGCGGCCGCCGCCGTCCGCCAGATAGTCGCGCGCCACGAAATTGGCGTTGAGCCACACCGCCGCGTCGGTCATCATCCGCTTGACAGGCGTCGGCACTTTGGAGCTTTCGAGCACCTTGCGCCCGAGGCCGGTGAACACCAGCCCGACATTACCGGCCACCGTCGCGAAATCGCGCAGGACGGCCTCGCTCTTGAAGGACATCAGCCGCTTCACCGCCAGCAATGGATCGTCCTTGGACAAGACCATCGAGCCGAAGATCGCCATATTGGGCAGCCTGTGCTGCTGCTGCGCCGCAGGGCTTAACGTCAAGCCATGGGCATACATAAAGATGCGATAGCCCTGACGGAGCGGGAAGAAGCCGAGAAAACGCGAGGCATCCTCGCGATTTTCGGCGCGTATATGCCCGATCCTGACGGTGGGGTGATCCATCAGATAATGGCCGATGGCGGGCAAGCCATCTTTCTGGGCTACGCCGGGTTGATCCACGCCCGAAAGCAGCAGCAGGCGCGCGTTCTCGATCGCCCCCGATGCAATCACCACACGATCCGTCGCGATAGTCTCGCGCCGCGCGCCATCGCGCGAGGACACAAGCGCAAGACCGGTAACGCTTCCGTCCTTGATCACGATGCGTTGCACCGTGGCGTTGAGCAGCACAGTCACGCCTGCGGGATTCGTCGCGCGAAATTCATCGCCGATCCGCATCACATCGGTGACCACCAGCCGCGAGCGGGCGAATTGCCAGAAAAACGAGGTGAAGGAGCGCAGCTTACCGAGTGGCGCAGGGGCAGCGCGTCCCGCCGCGCTCCAGAACGAATCATCATGCACCAGCGGCCCGAGATCGAGATAGGCCGCCGCCCGATCCAGATAGGGCGCGAGCACCGGCTTATCAAACGGCCAGCCTGATTCCGCGATCCAGTCCCGACGCGCATAGTCGACCGGATCAAACGGCGCGACCTTGCCGGCCCAGGCGGCGGTCGATCCGCCCAGCACGCGGCAACGCACGCCGAATTTCTGGACCTGCGAGGTCCAGAAGCGCAATTGCGGGCCGTGCCACGCCTGCCGTGCCTGTTGCAGGTCGGCGTCTTCCAGCTCACCCCGACCATCGACAGCGTTCAGGGCCTCATGCTCGGGGGTTTCCTGCAAATCCCCGCTTTCCAGCACGCAGACCTTCATGCCCTTGCGCGCCAGTTCACGCGCCAGTGTCAGGCCTGCCGCCCCGCCACCGACAATGAAAATATCATGGGCAGGCAATGCGGAGAGGGAAAACTCCGGATCCTCGAAATTCAGAATTTGCGCCATGCCCGCCCCGAGATGAAAAACCTGGCGGAAGCCTAGGGTTTTTCGCTCCCTATCAAAACCTGAAATGGCTCCATTTCCAAGGCATGCCAGCCAGCGCCGATCCTTGGTCGCGCGGAAAGGGCGGTTCCATCAGGGGGGCAGGCGGCGTGGACCGGTGCTTGCGGGAAAACGGGGGAGGCCAAACCATCCGGTGGCGCGGCAGAAACACCCGCCATCGCCCGCGCCATCGCCCGCGCCATCACCGGTTTCAGTCGAACCGCATCATCAGGCTCAGCATCAGCCGCCCGCGCGCCTGACCGTCGAGGCTCATGGTGCCGCGCTGGGCGTCGCTCTCGCGGGCGAGGCGGTATTCGGCGCGCAGGACACCGGCGGGGATGCGCTTTTCGGCGCCGAGCGACAGGCGCCAGCCTTGCAGGGTGCGGTCACGGTCGCGGGTGGCATCGCCGGTGGCGAAATTGTCGCGCATTTCGGTGCGCAGCGCGCCCCCGCCCAGCACCAGCGCCGTATCCGCGCGCAGCGGCAGGGCCACGCTGGCGCCGAGGTAGATTTCGCGGGTGATGGTGAAGGAATAATGGTCGGTGGGGCGGCTGACGAAGTCGGAGCCGTCGGGCGTCATCAGTCCGCCATGCTGGAAATCGAGCGCCACGCGCAGATTGCCGCGCGGATCGGGCGCGCCGATGCGGCGTTCATAACGGACATAGGCAACATCGAGGCGGTGGTTGACCGGCGTGGCGGTGGCATCATGGGCCAGCGCGATCATGGCATTCTCGCTCACGATATCGGTGGTCAGGCGCCAGCGCGGGGCTTCGGGTGTGCGGGACAGGGCATCTTGCGGATGCTCGACGGGCAGGGCCAGCGCGGGCATTGCCATCGCGGGCATTGCCACTGCGGGCAGGGCGCCGCCGGTCAGCCCGAGGGCCAGCGCGATCATCAGCGCGCCGCGCATCACACAGCGCGGGACAGATCCATCACGGAAGAGTCGCATCGTCAGGCCCCCTTGCTCCGCCGCCGCGGGATTCGCGCCGGATGGCCCTGTTTCGCAAAACGGGGTGAAGCCCGCGTTGCGCCGCGCGGTTAACGGCGCGGGCGCGGCTGTTAAGATCGGGCCGGGCAGGGCGGGGGTGAGGGGCTAGACCCTAATCGCCCAACCAATTGGCCGCGATCGTGCCTCGATGCCCCTCGGGCGCCAGCGCGGCGCGCAGGGCTTCCAGCAAAGGCGGCAGCGCCTGTGTGAAGGCATAGGGCGGGTTGACGATGAACAGGCCCGCGCCGTTATAGATGCCGGGCTGATCGCGGTCGTACAGCCAATGCTCCACATTCAGGAATTTCGGGATGCCCAGCTTGCGCAACTGGTGCTTCCACTGCGCATGCATGGGCCGCTCTTTCAGCGGATACCAGATCACCGTCACGCCATGCGCCCATTTGCGGTGCGCGGCGGCGAGGGTGGCGGTGATGCGCGCGCGCTCGTCCGTCTGCTCATAGGGCGGATCGACCACCACCACGCCGCGCGGCGTGCGGGGCGGCACCATCGCCAACCACAGCTCGTAGGCGTCGCGCTCATGCACGGCAGCCGATGTGCCGCGCATCACGCCGCGCAGGGCATAGGCATCCTCGGGATGCTTTTCGTTCAGCACCAGCCCATCCTGCGGCCGCAACAGCTGCGCCAGAAACTGCGGCGAGCCGGGGTAGAGTTGCGGTCCGGTTCCGCCATTCACAGCCCCGCCATTCACGGCCTGCACGGCGGCGCGATAGTCATCCAGCAAGGGGTTCGTATCGGCAAAGGCCCGCACCACGCCCTGCATGGCCTCGCCGGTGCGCTGGGCCGCATCGCCGTTAAGGTCGTACATCCCGCAACCGGCATGGGTGTCGATCAGGGTCAGCGGCACTCTCTTTGTGCTGCAAGGCCCGCACGAGGGCGATCAGCAGGCTGTGCTTCACGACATCGGCGCTGTTGCCGGCATGGAAGGAATGGCGGTAATTCATGGCAATTCAAAGTCCTGACGATCTGCCTTGATGCGACCTGCCGGTGCGTAAACCGGGCGCGAGTCGGTGGCGGCAACCAATCCGGCGCTGGTATAGAGTCGGGCGGAAACCTTCAAAGCCCTTCTGCGCAACGCTGCGCTCTCATGGCGATGCCGGATCATCCCCGTCCTCATCCTCATCCCGCAAACCCCGCGCCGCCAGCCAGTTCTGCCGCATCCCCTCCAGCTTGCGGTTCAGCCCTTCGAGCACCGCCTCGGCCTCGGCCTCCTCCTCGATAGCCTGCTGGCGCGCCTCCTCGCTCGACCACCACGGCCCGCGCGACCCGCGCCCGCCACCCCGCAAGGCGCGCAAACTCGGCACCCCCGCGTCATAGCGCTCGCGGCGCCGGTTGCGCAGCAGAAACACCAGCAATTGCGTGTCATAGCGCCGCCACGTCGCCACCACCGCGCCCTCGTGCATCACCAGCCGCTCCTCGCCCGCAATCGCCCGCTCCAGCGCGCAATCCTCCAGCCGCGCCATGCCGCGATCCACCGCCGCATCCCACGCCTGCGCAAACCCCTCCGCCCCCGCGCGGTTGCGCAACTTGTACAGCGCCTCCAGACTGGCCCCGATGCGCCGCGCCGCCTGAGTCACAATGCCGCTGGCCGCCAGCGCCGCGATAAAAGCCCGCTGGCGATCCGGCGTGATCAAATTGCGGCGCGGCGCGCGATGCTCATAAGGCGCAAACCCCAGCAAGGGATCCTCCTCTTCCGGCTCGTCCCCCGCAAAGGCGGTGCGGCTGGTGCGCCGGTTGGGCCGCTTCGAAGCGCAGCGCACGCCCTTGCGCGCGCCGCCATCCTTGCGCGCCCCCGCTTCGCCTGCCTTGCCCCTCCGGTCCGCCGCCTTCGCCATCGTCTGCACTCCATCACAACGCGCCCGTCCCTCGGCGCAGGGGATCACCAGACTAGCAAAGGCAGGGGCGAGTAGGAAAGAACATTATAAGAACATCGGCCAGATCGGCATCGAAAGCACGGCGGAAACCGCCATTTTCCTACACACCCCCGATCCTGTATCCTGCCCCGCCATGACCAGACGCAGCGCCCCCTCCCGCGAGCCTTTCCCCAGCTCCAACCCCGCCCACCTCCACCACCGCGCATGGAGCGCATGGGACCACCGCACCC
>DDES01000076.1 GCA_002336765.1 Novosphingobium sp. UBA1948
ACCGCCTCGTCCGCCATACGGACATGCAGCGCGTTGCGGTCGGCATCGGAATAGACCGCGACCGTCTTGATGCCCATCTTCCTCGCCGACTTGATGACGCGGCAGGCGATTTCACCACGATTGGCGATGAGGATTTTCTTGAACACAGCCCCTCCGTTCAGTGACTAGGCTTTGATTTGGAAACACAACTTGTGTCGATATGGCGTGGATCGACATCAAGCGCACGCAAGCGCCTGATCCTCTCCCGCGTCAACGCGATGCGGCACTGGGTAACAACATCACCCTGCGCGGTGCCGCCAAAGGCAGTGATGCCCTCAAAGCGGCAATGGGCGTCGCGGTAGCGGATAAAGCTCCGCTGCCCCTCAACAAGATCATGACGCAGCCGCGCATATTGCCCCAGCGTGACGCCCTGATCGCTTCCGAAATTGCACCGATTGGCCCGAGCGGCCAGCCCGCCACTGGCCTTGGTGTTGCGCGCCACCACGGCCACTTGCTCCGCCAATTCAGAATCAAGCGCAGCAGCTTCCCGCGATGCGCAAGCCCTCCTGTCGGCATGCGACCATTCCGGATGGCCCACACAGGGATCTGCGGCAACAGCCGTGGCAAGGAGCAGCGTGACCATCACACCATCGCCTCCAGCTTCACACAGCCCTTGGGCATGTTCAGCGCTTCGACCTCGGCTTGGCTTTGGCTCACGGCCATCGCCTTCATCCCCAAGCGCGCCAGCATCGCGGCGTCATGATCGTCGCCCGCGTTGGGCGCGGTCAGCAGCTTGTCGCCGGTGAAAATCGAATTGGCGCCCGCAAGGAAACACATGGCCTGCGTCATCTCGCTCATGCTCTCACGGCCTGCGGAGAGGCGGACCATCGACTTGGGCATGGTGATACGCGCCACCGCGACGGTGCGCACAAATTCCACGTCATCAATCTTGGCCAGCGGCGTGTCGGCCAGCATATCGCCGAGCACCGTGCCCTTGACCGGCACCAGCGCATTGACCGGCACGCTCTGCGGGTGGTCGGGCAGCGTGGCCAGCGTATGGATAAAGCCCACGCGATCGGCGCGCGTTTCGCCCATGCCGACAATGCCGCCGCTGCACACGTTGATCCCCGCGCGGCGGACCTGGCTCAACGTGTCGAGCCGGTCGTCCATCGTGCGGGTGGTGATGACATCGTTATAACGCTCGGGCGAGGTGTCGATATTGTGGTTGTAATAGTCGAGCCCTGCCTCTGCCAGCATATCGGCCTGTTCCGGCTCCAGCATGCCCAGCGTCATGCAGGTTTCAAGGCCCATGCTGCGCACGCCCTTCACCATCTCGATGATGGCGGGCATGTCGCGCTGCTTGGGGTTGCGCCATGCCGCGCCCATGCAAAAACGGGTGCTGCCCTGATCCTTGGCGCGGGCGGCGGCCTGCAACACGCTCTGCACTTCGAGCAGCTTGGTGGCCTTCACGCCCGATTTCGCGCTGGCCGACTGGCTGCAATAGCCGCAATCCTCCTCGCAACCGCCGGTCTTGATCGACAGCAGCGTGGAAAGCTGCACTTCCGCCGGGTCGAAGCTGGCGCGATGCACCTCTGCCGCGCGGAACACCAGTTCGGTGAAGGGCAGATCGAACAGGGCAGCGATCTCGTCACGCGTCCAGTCGTTGCGCGGCTTGGTTTCGGGGGCGTTCATGCGGCTCTCTCCAATTCGGCGCGGCGCGCGGCATAGGTCGCCAGCGCGTCCGCATAATGCGGGGCAGCGCGGCGCTCATGCTCGCCAGAGCCCAGCGCCGTCACGCTGGCCGCGATACGGGAGACGAGATCGACACTCAAGGCATCGAGCGGCTCGACCGCGATGCCAATGGTGAACAGCACCGCGCCCGTTTCCGGCAGGCGCCGCAAGGTCTGCCGTTCGCAGCGGATAAACAGCGTTTGCCCCGCATTCTGCGCATTCACATGGGCAAAGCGCGTGGCCGGATCATCCTGCGGCAAATAGCGCGCATCATCATTGGCCACCACAAACCAGTTCGAGCGGCCAAACAGCGGCCCCGCCACCAACTGGTTGAAGAAATTGCCAACCCCCGCGGCCAGTTGCTCCTCATAGCCGTGGATCGGGGCGTGGATCGCGCTCATACCCTGCCCCAGCTTGTCGGCCAGATACCAGTCGGTCGGGAAAGCCAGCGCGGCGGCGGTGAGGCGATAGGTGCCCTCGCCATCCTGCTGCATGATGCACAGGTCTTCCCACACATTGCGCGCCGCCGTACCGAAATCCTCGACACCAGCCACCAGCAGCGCCGCCTCGCGCGCGGCGGCCTCGGCACCCTCCAACACGACAATGCTGTCGGGATGCGCGGCAAAGGCCTGCGCGCGCAGCGACCGGTCAAACTCCGGCCACAGCCATTCCTCCTCCGCAAGGCGCACCAGCCCCATGCGCAGGGCACCAGCCCCACGCGCGGTTCGGGCCAGCGCCTCTACAGAGAAGCCCAGCGCCATCGATCAGACCGTCTCGCCCAGCGGCGGCATGTTATGGCCCAGCAGGCGCAGCATATCGGCGGCGCATTCCACCACATTGCTGCCCGGCCCATAGATGCCCTGCACCCCCGCCTCGCGCAGGAAGTCATAGTCCTGCGGCGGGATCACACCGCCCGCCACCACCTTGATATCGGGGCGACCGGCATCCTTGAGCAGACCGATCAGCGCGGGGATCAGCGTCTTGTGGCCAGCGGCAAGGCTCGAGGCGCCCACCGCGTCCACATCCTTGTCGAGCGCCAGCGCGGCGGCTTCCTCGGGCGTCTGGAACAGCGGGCCGGAGGTGATGTCAAAGCCCATATCGGTGAAGGCCGAGGCGATCACATTGGCGCCGCGGTCATGGCCGTCCTGACCCATCTTGGCCACCAGCATACGCGGTTTGCGGCCCAGACGGCGGCTGACGGCTTCCACACCATCAAGCACCTGCTGGTAACGGCTGTCGCCCGCATAGGCGGCGCCATAAACGCCCTTCACCGGCGTCGGCTGGGTGCCATAGCGGCCGAACACAGCCTCCATCGCATCGCTGATTTCGCCCAGTGTGGCGCGATGGCGTGCGGCTTCCACGGCGAGTTCGAGCAGGTTGCCATTGCCCTTCGCGCCCTCGGTGAGAGCGACCAAAGCGGCCTGACACTTGGCCTCGTCGCGCGCGGCCTTCACCGCCTTGATGCGGGCGATCTGGCCTTCGCGCACGACATGGTTGTCGACTTCGAGCGTTTCGAGGTGGTCCTCGCTGGCGAGGCGATACTTGTTGACGCCGACGATGACATCATCGCCCTTGTCCACCCGCGCCTGACGGCCAGCAGCGGCTTCCTCGATCATCGCCTTGGGCCAACCGGCGGCAACCGCCTTGGCCATGCCGCCTTCGGCATCGACGCGCTCGATGATTTCCCACGCCTTGTCGACAAGGCTCTGGGTCAGGCTCTCGATGTAATAGCTGCCACCCAAGGGATCGACGACATTGCACATGCCGGTCTCTTCCTGAATGACGATCTGGGTGTTGCGGGCGATGCGCGCCGAGAACTCGGTGGGCAGCGCGATGGCTTC
>DDES01000205.1 GCA_002336765.1 Novosphingobium sp. UBA1948
TCGGGCAAGATCATGCGCCGCATTCTGCGCAAGATCGCCGAGAACGATGTTTCGAGCCTTGGTGACACTTCCACGCTGGCCGACCCGAGCGTGGTCGATCATCTGGTGGCCAATCGCCCGCAGCTTGCGTCGGCCTGATCCGTCTGGCAGAAGGCGCGTTCCTGTCTCGAGACGATGATCGGAAAGTTGTGAGCGCGCCCGTTCTGACCCAAACGGTTCTGATTGCCGATGACCACCCGCTGTTCCGCCAGGCTTTAAGTCTGGCGGTCAGCAGGGTCTTGCCGCAAGCCCGCATTATCGAGGCGGGCACTCTGGCCGCCGCATCCAAGGCGGCAGCCGAGGCGGATGACCTCGTGCTGGTGATGCTCGATCTCAAAATGCCGGGCGCGGTGGGCTATTCGGGCATCGCCCTGCTGCACGCTGAAAAGCCCGAAGTGCCGATCCTCGTGGTCTCCAGCGCCGATGGCGCCTCGGCCCCGCAGGAAGCGCGGGCTTTCGGTGCGATCGGCTTCCTGTCCAAGGATAGCGACCTGTCGGTGATCGAGGCGACCATTGCCAAGGTGGTGGGCGCCAAGACGCCTCCTGCCGCGGAAAGCATCGCACCCACCGCCGCCGATCCCCAGCTCGACACGATCCGCCGCGAGGTGGCCAGCCTGACGCCGACCCAGCTCAAGGTGCTGCTCGCCGTGCTGGAAGGCCAGCTTAACAAGCAGATCGCCCATACGCTGGGCATCGCCGAGGCTACGGTGAAGGCGCATATGACCGCCATCATGCGCAAGCTGGATGTGAAAAACCGCACGCAAGCCGCACTGGTGGCACGCTCGCTGGGGCTTGACCTCAAGCACTAAACCAAGGGCTTCGGCCTAGGCCTCTACCCCCGCCAGAAAGGCTTCGATCCCCGCCGCAGAGGCAGGCTTGGCCTGCATCGCCACGCCCAGTGCCACCGCCCGGTCGCGGATTTCGGGGCTGGTTTCCGCCGTGATGAGCAAGGCGGGCAAGCCCTTGCGCCGCTTGCGCAAAGTGCTGACAACGCTCAACCCGTCCTCCTCGGTATCGAGCCGGTAATCGGCCAGCACGGCGTCGATCGACTCCTTGCGCAGGATAGCGCGGGCGGCATCGCCATCCTCGGCGCCAAAAGGATGATGGCCCATGGCGGTCAACAAGGCGCTCGTCGCCTCCACCGTGAGCGGATCATTGTCGAGCACCAACAGGTTGAGTGGCCGCATCACGCCGCTGGGATTGGGCACAGCAGCGCTCACCGGCAAAGCCAGCGGCATCACCTCACCCTCGTGCAGAGCGGGCAGATAGAGGCTGAAGCGGCTGCCGCGCCCGACGCGCGAGGCCACCTCGATCCGCGCGCCCAGCAGGCGGGCAATGCGCCGCGACAGCGCCAGCCCCAGCCCCAACCCTTCGGCCTCCACTTCGCCAAGGCGGGTGAACTCGCCAAAGATCGCGTCCTGCTTGTCGGGCGCGATGCCGACACCGGTGTCGATCACATCGATGCGCAATTCATCGCCAGACTTCGAGCGCCGCCAGCGCACGCCCAGAATCACCCCGCCCTCAACCGTGTAGCGCAGCGCATTGGCGAGGAAATTCTGCAACAACGAGCGCAGCAGGCCCGGATCGCTATGCACCAACCGCGGCTGCCGGTCGCGCGAATCCCCCAAAGGCCCAACGCGCAGGCTCAGCCCCTTGGCCTCGGCCATCGGGCGCATGCCGTCCACCAGATCGGCCAGAAACGGCCCCAGCAGCAAGGGCTCGGGCCGCGCGGTTACGCCACCGGCATCGAATTTGGAAATGTCGAGCAGCGCGCGCAGCAAGGTTTCCGCCGCGATGATCGCATTGTCCACCCTGCCCACCAGCATCTGCGACCGCTCGGGCACTTCGCGCGCGAGGGCCGCAGAAAACAGGCGAGCGGCATGCAAAGGTTGCAACAGGTCATGGCTGGCGGCGGCCAGAAAGCGTGTCTTGTCGCGGTCGGCCTGCGCCAGTTGGCGGTTGGCGTCGGACAATTCGCGGGTGCGTTCGGCAATGCGCACCTCCATCGTGGCCAGTGTGCGTTCCAGTTCGGCGCGCACCTGCGCCTCGGCGGTGATGTCGATGAAGCTGGTGACATAGCCCCCCCCCGGCATCGGCCCGCCCACCATCTTGATAACCTGCCCGTCGGGGCGATAACGCTCGAACGTGTATTCCTGCGCGCGCCGCAGATGGGCGAGGCGCTTTTCCACCTCGAATTCCACCTGTGTGTCGTCGGCATTGGCGCCAAAATCGCCGCGCCGCGCATTATAGCGGATGAGATCGGCGACCGGCGCGCCCACATAGAGCAGCCCCGCCGGATAATCGAACAATTGCTCATAGCGCGAATTCCACGCTACCAGCCGTTGGTCGCTGTCCACCACGCTGATGCCCGCCTCGATATTCTCGAAAGTGGCCGCCAGCAATTGCCGTGAAAAGCTGAGGCTCTGTCCGCGTTCGTCAAGCAGCCGCGTGACATCGGCCAGACTCATCTGACCGCCTGCCAGAGCACTGGCCACCAAAGCGCGCGCGCTGCTGGTGCCGACCACGCTGGCGATCAGCTTGCGCGCGCGCTGCGCCGAATGACGGTCGATCATCAAGCCGCTACGCGCCGTGGGAAACTCGCGCTCCGCCCGCTCGTGACCGATAAAGCTGGCCGCCAGTTCCTTGAGGTCGGACATATCCGAAACCTGCTTCTGCCAGCCCAGCAGCGATGGCAGCGGATTGGACTGCACCTTGCGCGCCGCCACCGCCGCATAGACCGCCAGATTGACGCCAAGGCTCCACACCACGCCATGCACCAGCGGTCCGGCATGGCCGATGCCGAACAGACGCAGCGGATCCAGCGGGCCGGAGGCCAGCCATGAGCGGATCTCCACCGGCAGGATCGGCGGCAGGGCCAGAGTGTAGAGCCACAGCATCAAACCCGCTGTCAGCGAGGCGCGGGCCGCCTTGGCATCGCGCTGGCGCCCATAGGTGGCGAGCAGCAAATGCGGCGTGAACTGCGCCATCGCCGCAAAGGCGACCAACCCGATCGAGGCCAGCGACTGGCTGGGCGACACCAGCAGCGCCCAGGCCAGTGCCAGCACGATCACCCCGACAATCGAGGTGCGCCGCACCAGCAGCATCTGCCGCCCCAGCGTGCCCGCGCCCAGTTCGGTCGCCTCGTCGGCGCGCACCAGTGTCGGGAAAATGAGGTCGTTCGACACCATCGTGGCCAGCGCCGTGGCATCGGCAATCACCATCGCCGCCGCCGCCGAAATGCCCCCGATCAGAGCCGCTGCCGCAATCATCGCATGGCCCGACACCAGCGGCAGGTTGAGCACATAGAAGTCGGGCGAGACATGGTCGCCCAGCACGATCACCCCCGCCAACGCGATGGGCAGCACCAGAACTGCCATCACCCCCAGATAGATCGCCAGCCCCCAACGCGCGCGGGGCAGGTCGGAAGGCTGCTGCGCCTCCACCAGCGCCATATAAAACTGGCGCGGCAGCACGATCACGGCGCAAGCCGAAATCAGCGCGATCACCCATGTTTCCAGCGACAGGCGCGAGGGATGGAAGCGCTCGGCCAGCCGCCCCAATCCCGTTTCCAACTGCACCTGCGAGACTTGCGTGAGCATCGAGATCGCCAGAAAGCCAACCAGCGCCAGCGCCACGAATTTGATCGCCGATTCAAGGCCGATGGCATAGACCATGCCCTCGCTACGGCCTGCACGCTCAAAGCGGCGCGCGCCAAACAGGATGGCGAACACCGCCAGCAGCACCGCCGCCGCCACCATCGTGGGCACCACCACCGGCAGGCCGGTCACAATCGCCAGCGCATTGCCGATCGAGCGTAATTGCAGCGCCATATAAGGCACACTGCCCGCCAGCGCGATCACCGTCACCAGACGGGCCACCTTCACATCATGGCCAAAGCGCGCGGCGATAAAGTCGGAAGGCGTGGTGGCCTGTTCCTCGGCCACAGCCTCGGCCAGACGGCGCAGGAACATCGGCGCCAGCACCAGCATCAACAGCGGCGCAAGATAGATCGGCAGATAGTTCCACCCGTCGCGCACCACCGAGCCGACCGCGCCATAGATGGTCCAGCTCGAGCAATAGACGCCCAGCGCCAGCATATAGGCCAGATGCCGCAAACGCGGCAGGCGCGGACGCCCGCGCGACACGCTCTGCGCCTCGGCCCAGGCGGCCACGGTGAACAACACACCGATCCACAGCAAAGCGAACAAACTCGCCGAACCGAAACCCATTGACCTATCCTGCCCCCGTCACCCAGGTCGCTTAGCGCATTGGCGGGAAAAGCGCAAAAGTTCAGGCAGCGCGGCGCCGGTCCGTCGCCAACCGGTTAAGCAACGCCGCCCATTGTCCGGCCCGCCGTGCGCCGCTGTTCCGCGTAGCCGCCCGCCCTGCCGCGCCCAGCGTCGCCAGATCGGCGCCGCGCAAGGCCGCCATGCCGCGCAGCATGGCAGCC
>DDES01000059.1 GCA_002336765.1 Novosphingobium sp. UBA1948
TTGCTCCTGCTGCTGGCCGAGGTGGCGGGCGAGGGGGCGCCGCCGGTGTCGCTGATCGCGTTGCTGGGCCATCCTTTGGTGGGCGGCAGTGGCGAGAGCCGCGCGGCATGGCTCCATCATACGCGGCGGCTCGATCTGGCCTTGCGCGGCCCGCGGCCCGATGCGGGGCTGGCGCCGATTGCGGCGCTGATCGCGCGGATCACCAAGAAGGCCGATGGCCGCATGGCGCAGTGGTGGGAAGGGGTTTCGGCCATTCTTGCGCCGCTGATGGACCTGCCCGAGGAAGCTCCGCTCGCCGGTCTGATGGATGCGCTGGTGGTGGCGGGCGAGGCTTTGTGTGGTGAGGCCCCCAATGGTCAGGGGCTTTGGGCCGAAGGGCCGGGGCGCTCGCTCTCGACCTTTGTCGATGATCTGCGCGGCGCGGCGCTGGCCGAGGGGACACTGCTGCCCAAGCGCGATCTGGTCTCGGCGCTGCGCCATGCGATGGATGGCATTGCCGTGCGTCCGGCATGGGGCGGGCATCCGCGTGTGGCGATCTATGGCTTGCTGGAAGCGCGCATGACCCGCGCCGATCTGGTGATTTGCGGCGGTTTGACCGAAGGCTCGTGGCCCGCCGCGCCATCGCCCGATCCCTTGCTGCCGCCCGCCGTGCTGCGCCATCTGGGTGTGGCGGGGGCGGAGTTTCGCATCGGCCTTGCCGCGCATGACCTTGCCGGATGCCTTGGCGCGCCGCAGGTGGTGCTCAGTTGGGCGCGGCGCGATGAAGGCTCGCCGGTGATTCCCAGCCGCTTTGTGCTGCGGGTGACGGCCATGCTGGGCGAGGCGCTGGCCGAGAAGCATCGCGAGACACAGGCTCTGGCGCTGGCGCGGGCCATTGATGTCGGCCGCAAGCAGGATCCGCATCCGCGCCCCCAGCCCATGCCATCGCCCGAGCAGCGCAAGGTGGCGATTGCCGTTACCGCGCTCGACCGGCTGCGCGCCGATCCCTACCAGTTTTACGCCCAGGCGATCCTTGGCCTGCGCAAGCTCGACGCGCTGGACGCAGAGCCCAGCCCCGCATGGCGCGGCACAGCGGTGCATGACATTCTCGACCGCTGGCACAAGCTGGGCGCGCCGCAGGGGCAGTTGGTGGCAACAGCCAATCAGGTGCTTGATACGATGAGCGCCCATCCGCTGGCGCGCAGCCTGTGGCGGCCGCGTCTGTTGGCGGCGCTGGAATGGATCGATGCCGAGGTGGCGGCGCTGAAGGCCGAGGGGCGCCGTGTGTTGACCACCGAAGCGCGCGGCGAGATGCATGTCGATGGCATCCGCATCCACGGCCGCGCCGACCGGATCGACCGAATGCCCGATGGCAGCCTTGCCGTGGTGGATTACAAGACCGGATCGCCGCCGTCCGGCAAGATGGTGGCTTCGGGCTTTGCGCTGCAATTGGGATTGATCGGCATGATCGCGGCCGATGGCGGGTTTGACGGGGTGGCGGGCGATCCTACGCATTTCGAATATTGGTCTTTGGGCAAATCCAAGGATAGCGGCTTTGGCTGGCGCGACGAACCGGTGCTGGAAGGGCGCAAGAAATCGGGCATTCCGCGCGAGGATTTCCTGATCCGCACCGAGGATTTCCTGCGCGAGGCGATTGGCAAGTGGCTGAACGGCAGCGAGCCTTTTACCGCGCTGCTGCGCCCCGATATTGGCGGCTTTAACGATTATGACCAGTTGATGCGACTGGACGAATGGATCGGCTGGCTGGGCGGGGAGGAGCCGTCATGAGCGCGCTCCATCCGCTGGCGGGCAATCAGGCCCGCGCCGTCGCGCCCGAGGATACCGTGTGGCTGTCGGCCAGCGCGGGTACGGGCAAGACGCAGGTGCTCTCGGCCCGCGTGCTGCGTCTGTTGCTCCAGCCCCATGTGCGGCCCGAACAGATCCTGTGCCTGACCTTTACCAAGGCGGGCGCCACCGAAATGGCCGAGCGCATCAACGCCACGCTGGCGCGCTGGGTGCGGGCCGATGCGGGGCGGCTGGCGCTGGAATTGCAGGCGATTGGCGCGGATATCACGCCCGAGGCACAGAGCCGCGCGCGCACCCTGTTTGCCTCGGTGCTCGATTGCCCGGGCGGGGGGCTGCGGATCGACACGATCCACGCCTTCGCGCAATGGCTGCTGGCCGCTTTCCCCGAGGAGGCGGGGCTGTCGGCAGGCGCCCGCCCGATGGAGGAGCAGGAGAAGGTCTTGCTCAGCCGTCAGGTGCTGGCCGATCTGTTGCTGGATGCCGAGGCGCGGGATGATCGCGCGATGCTGGGCGCGGTGGAGAGCCTGTCCTTGCGGATGGGGGCCGATGCTGTGGAGCGCTTCCTGATGCGTTGTGCGCAGGCGCGCGATGTGTGGCTCGGCACGGGCAGTTGGGTGCCGCCGCTGATGCCGCGCCTGAAACAGGCGCTGGGGCTGGCCGCCGATGCCGACGAGGCGCAATTGCTGGCCCAATGCGGGGATGGCGCGTTTGACACCGTCTCGCTGCGCGCGGCGATGATCGCCAACCAGCAATGGAAGGGCAAGACCGGCGAGGCCAACGCCAACCGCATCGGCAATTGGCTGGCGGCGGACGAGGCGGCGCGGCTGGCGGGGCTCGACGATCTGTGGGCGGTGTTCTTCACGCAAAAGGGTGAGCCGCGTTCCTCCACCTCGCTGGACAAGATCGACCCGTCCTATCCCGACTATGTCGCGCGCGTGGGTGAGCGGATCGAGGCGATCCGCGCTTTGCGGACGCTGATCGCGCTGGCGGGCTGGCTGGCGCCCGCGCTGGAACTGGGCCGCGCCTATGCACTGGCGTGGGACGAGGCCAAGCAGCGCGAGGGGTTGATCGATTTCGACGACCAGATCGCCCGCGCTGCCGATCTGCTGGGCCGCAGCGATATGGCCGACTGGATCCGCTACAAGCTGGACCGGCGGTTTGACCATATTCTGGTGGACGAGGCGCAGGATACCAATGCGGCGCAATGGCGTATCATCCGCGCGCTGACCGAGGAGTTTTTTGCGGGCGAGGGCGCGCGGGGGGAACTGGCGCGCACTTTGTTTGTGGTGGGTGACTACAAGCAGGCTATCTTCGGTTTTCAAGGCACTTCGCCGGAAAACTTCGAAGGCGCGCGGCAGGCTTTCAAGGCGCTGATGGCGGGCGCGGCGGAGAATGCGGCGCAGGCGCGCGGCGGGCCACGGCCACGCGCACTGGTCGAACTGGGGCTGGAGCAAAGCTTTCGCACCGCCTCGCCCGTGCTGGATTTTGTCGACCGCGCGATTGCCCATGTCGGGCCGGAGGCTTTCGGGTTGGCCAGCTTGCCCGAGCGCCACAAGGGGCAGGATCGCGCGGGGGCGGTGGTGCTGTTGCGCCCCGTGTCGAGCCAGCGCGACGCGGTGGAAGACGAGGCCGACGCGGGAGTTGATGCCGGAGCCGATGAGGGCGCCGAGAACTGGCTCTCCAAGCCCGAGCGCGAGATGGCCGACCGCATCGCGGCGCAGGTGCGCGAGTGGCATATCCGCGGCTTCCCGCTGGTGAAAGGGGTGAAGGCAGGCGATCCGCCGCGCAAGGGCGGGGCGGGCGATGTGATGATCCTCGTGCGCAAGCGGCGCGAACTGGCGGGGCTGATCGTGGCGCGGCTGCATGCGGCGGGCGTGCCGGTGGCGGGGGTAGA
>DDES01000086.1 GCA_002336765.1 Novosphingobium sp. UBA1948
TCGAGCCGCTGGAATCGACCTCGATTCATCTCATTCAGGCCAATATCTCGAAAATCCTCGCCTTCTTTCCTGACCGCGACTTCGATCCGGCCACGCGCGACGAGTTCAACCGCATCGCCCATGGCGAGATGGAACGCATCCGCGACTTTATCATCCTGCATTACAAGCTGACCCAGCGGCAGGATGCCGAACTGTGGCGCCACGTTTCGGCGATGGATATTCCCGATACGCTGGCGCTCAAGATCGAGCATTTCCGGCGGCACGGGCGGCTGATCGCGCGCGATCTCGATCTCTTCGCGCCGCCGTCGTGGTTGGCGGTGCATATTGGCCAGAACAATATCCCGCAGGGGCATGATCCGCTGATCGACTATCGCGGGCTGGACGCGCGCGACTGGCTGGCCAAATTGCGCGGCGCGATGGCGGCCGAGGCGGCGCGCCTGCCTGCCCATGGCGAGGTTTTGGCCCGCTATGGATGACGGCCCGAATGCGGCGCGGCGCATGCAGGGGGCGGCCGCGATCGGCTTTATGACAAATTGATCTTGCATTGGCGAAGGTTGCCGCCGACAAGACCGCTCCCCCGAGTATAAGGGCTTCGCACTGCGATGACCAAAATCCGCAATATCAAGGCGCTTGCCGAACTGGCTGGTGTATCGACCGGCACGGTGTCGCGCGCGCTGGCCGGATCGGAACTGATCAGCCGGAATACTCGCGAACGGATTCAGGCGCTGGCCCGTGAACACGGCTTTCGCCCCAATATTCTGGCGCGCAACCTGCGTATCCAGCGCACCAACACGATCGGCGTGCTGATCCCGCTCGGGCATGAGGAGGGGCAGCATATTTCGGACCCTTTCTTCATCACCATGCTGGGTCTGCTGGCCGATAAATTGACCGAGCGGGGCTATGATCTGCTGCTGAGCCGCGTGATCCCGAAGGATGATGCCTGGCTGGAGCGTTTTGCCACCTCGGGACGGGTGGACGGTCTGATTGTCATCGGCCAGTCGGATCAGGCGGCAACGCTTGATGCCGTTGCGGCGCACTATCGCCCGCTGGTGGTGTGGGGCGGGCATAGCGCGGGGCAGGTGCATTGCTCGGTCGGGTCGGACAACCGCAAGGGAGGCGATCTGGCAGCGAGCCATCTGATCGCGCTGGGGTGCCAGCGCATCGCCTTTCTGGGCGATCCCCGCGCGCGCGAGATCGAGCAGCGGCTGGCCGGTGCGCGCGATGCAATGGCGCGGGCAGGGCTGGGCGAGCCACAAGTGGTGCCAGCCCATCTGGTGGCCGAGGCGGCGCATCCCGATATTGCCCGTTTTCTCGGCTCGGCCGCCGAAAGGCCGCAGGGGATTGTCGCAGCCTCCGACGTGATCGCGATGAGCACGCTGCGCGCCCTGTCCGAACTGGGGCTCAGCGCGCCCCATGACATTCGCGTGGTGGGCTATGACGGGCTGCCGATGGGCGAGAACACCGTGCCGCAGCTCACCACCATCAGTCAGGATCTGCTCGGCGGCACCGAACATATGGTCGATCTGCTGATGCGGCGCATCGCGGGCGAGGATGCGCCCAGCGTTGTCATGCAGCCCGAACTGGTGCGTCGCGCTTCGGCCTGACGGGGATTACAGGTCAAGCGCCACAGCCAGCGCCCCCAGCAAGCCCGAATTGCTGCCCAGAGCGGGGCTGACCACCACCTCGGCCGGATCGCCCACGAAATAGCCGCCTCCGGCTTGTTGCGCCACGGTGCGGATCCTGTCGATCAGGCCTGGCGTGGCCGTCACTCCGCCGCCCAGCACGATGCGGGCGGGCGCCATGATCGCCTGAAACGTCACCACAGCTTGCCCGAGGTACCATGCGATGATGTCCGCGCCGTGATGCCCCGCGGGAAGGTCTGACAGGGAAGCGCCCCAGCGCGCGATGATCGAGGGGCCAGCCGCAAGACCTTCGAGGCAGTCGCCATGAAACGGGCAATGGCCGGCAAACGCCAGATCATCGGGATGGCGCGGCATGCGGATATGGCCCATCTCGGGATGCGACAATCCATGCAGCAACTTGCCATCGGCCACAAATCCGCCGCCAACACCGGTGCCGATGGTGAGATAGAGCAGTGAGCCAAGTCCCTTGCCCGCCCCCCAACGCGCCTCGGCCAGAGCCGCGCCATTGACATCGGTCTCGACGCCGACGGGGCAGCCGAAAGCTGCGGAATAGGGGCCGACCAGATCTGCGCCGCTCCAGTGCGGCTTGGGCGTCGAGGTAACATGGCCCCATGTGGGCGAGGCGCGGTCCAGATCGAGTGGGCCAAAGCTGGCAATGCCGATCGCTGCGGGCTGCAAGCCTTGCGCGCGGAACCAGTCGATACTGGCGCCCAGCACGTCCTGCGGCGTGGTGGTGGGGATCTGGTGGCGGGCGGCGATGCCCCCCGCTTCGTCGGCCACGCCCAGCACGAATTTGGTGCCGCCCGCTTCGATCAGACCGTATTGTGCCATACTACCTCTCCCGTCCTCACGCAATCCACGCTCTATCGCCTTCCAGCGCGATGCGGAAGGCGGGGGCTGGGGTGCCGCCGAAATGGGCGCGGCGCCATGCCGGATCGTCTTCTTTGGTCTCTTCGGTGCAGGCGGGATAGTCGATGAAACCCCACACGGTCAGGTCGGCGTCCACCCACCAGCTATAGGCCTGAAATGGGGCGCTTTCGGGATTGGCGGCCACCAGCCCGCTGCCATTGAGCGGGCGCCACGGGCCGGACACCTGATCGGCCACCATACCATAGACGCCATTGGGGCCGGAAGGACCATCGGGCGCGAAGACTTTGCGCTGGGTGGACCAGAACAGGTAATACAAGCCGCCCCGCGCGATCAGCAGCGGACGCTCCATCTCGTTGTTCAGCCCGTCGGCGCTGACCAGCGGGGGCAGGAGTTCCCAGTTGGCAAGCGAGGCGTCTTTAGCGCGGGCGATGCCGATGCAGCCATTATGCGTGCTGACGGTCGGTTTGATCGATCCGGTGAAGGTGATGTAGCACTCGCCTGTGGCGGGATCGCGGAAATGGGCGGGATCGCGAAAGCCCTTGATCGCGCCGGGCGCCCCGTCTCGCTGGTTGACCAGCATATAGGCATGATCGTCGCTCGCGAAGCTCTCGTCGGGGCCGGTCCAGTCGGTGATGGTGATGGCATCCGGCGCGATGGAGAGGTGGCCGCGCGTCTGGAACAGGCGCTGGGCATAGGAGGGTTTGGCTTCGCCGCGATAACCCGCCACGGTGTAGAACAGGGTCACATCGCCGGTTTCGGGATGGAACAGTGCGCTGCCCGCCCATTCGCGGCTGCCGGGGTTGAACCCGTCGGGCAGGGCATGACCATGATCGCGCCATTGCCCATGCGCGCTGCGGCTCATCAGGCGGATGCGCACGATGTCATGCCGCGCCTCGGGATCGGGCAGGGCGGTTGCGCAAAGCACGAACCACAGGCTGGCGCCATCAAACAGCGCGGTCGAACCATCGGCCTGTTGCAGCGGCCACAGATCCCACAGGTCGATGCCGGGCAGGATCGGCGGGTTGGCTGCCGGATCGATAAGAGGGATCGTGTTGCGCGCCAGATCACCCAGCGCGCGCAGATGGTCGGCGTGCCACAGCGAGGTTTGAAAGGCGGGGCGATGCAACAAGTTCTCTCTCCCGTTCAGGCGTCGTCGATGGGCCTGCTCTTGCGTGACAGGCATTTAACAATCGATTGCAATTTCGGTCAACAGAGAATGCAAAGGATTGCATATCTAGTCGGGCACTCTCGCTAAAGGGCAATAGCTGGCGAGGGTTCAGATGACAGGCGCAGCTCTCTCCGGCGCCTTTACCCAGAGCATGGTGATGGCCGCGCAAGCCAGCATTGCGCCTGCAAAGGCGATGGCCTGACGCGGATCGCTGTTCAGCACATGGCGATAGATCCAGCCGAAGGTCAGCCCGTTGAGCAGCATCGGGATCACGATCATCATGTTGAAGATCCCCATGTAAACGCCGGTTCGCTCTGGCGGGATCGATCCGGCAAGGATGACATAGGGATTGCCCATGATGCTGGCCCAGCCCAGCCCCAACCCCAGTGCGGGCACCATCAGAGCCAGATGGCTCCCCAGCTCGGGCATGGCCAGCGCGGCCAGCAGCGCGGGCGGCGCATTGGCCCCGTCGTCCAGACCAGCCATGAAGAACAGGCCGCCGCCACACAGGGCAAGGCTGACCATATGGGTGAGCCGCGCGCCCATCCGCCGCGCCACCGGCACCATGGCGAAGGCGGCGACAAAGCCGATCAGATTGTAGAAAGCGCCAAGCTGCTGCGTGGTGAGCACTGCATCGCGGAAGGCACCACTCGCCTTGTCGCTGGTATGGTACAGCGAGCGGGCGAGCGACAGGCTGGCGTAGTTCCAGTAGGTGAACATGCCATACCACTGGAACAGGCTCATCCATGCCATCTGGCGCATGGGGCCGGGCATGACCTTGATCGCGGACCAGATTTCGCCCAGCGCCGCCGTTGCGGATTTTGGCGCGGCGGCGATATGGGCGCGTTGTTCGGGCGAGGTGGGCAATTCGGGCACGCGCAGCACCGACCACAGGATCGTGCTGATGGAGAGGACGGCGCCCACCATGAAGCTGATATGGGTGATGGTGGGGATATTGTGTTCATCCACCGCGTTGCGGTCAAAACCCAGCCAGTAGACAAGGATCGAGGGGCTGAGAAAGGCCAGAAACTGCGCCAGCCCTGTAAAGGCGCTCTGGCTCAGGAAGCCGATCCCGTGCTGGTCGGGGTTCAGCCGGTCGGACACATAGGCGCGATAGGGCTCCATCGTGGTGTTGTTGCCCGCATCGAGCAGCCACAGCAGGCTGGCCGCCATCAGCAGGCTGGAGGAATAGGGCATCAACAGCAGGCCGAGGCTGCACAGCAACGCGCCGATCAGGAAATAGGGCGTGCGGCGGCCCAGTCGCGAATCGGTGCGGTCCGACAATGCGCCCACCAGCGGCTGGATCAGCAGGCCTGTCATCGGGCCGGCCAGTTGCAGCACCGGCAGGCTCGCTTCATCGGCGCCGAGCCATGAATAGATCGGCACCATATTGCCCTGTTGCAGGCCAAAACTGAACTGGATTCCCAGAAAACCGAGGTTCATCTCGATAATGCGCAGCAAAGGCAGATGCGGCTTGCGCGGCGCGGTGCCGGAGTTTTCGGCCGTTGCGGCAGCCGTTGGGGAGGGGGCCATGTGCATCCTTTCACGGGCGCGCCTCGTGTGGCGGGAGCGCATCGGTTGATATCAGACTAACCTGTGCCGGAGACAATGGCAACAATCGATTGCATAGGGCAGGTATATGCGGATTTCGGATGCTTGCCGGTGTCGCGAGGGGCAGGACCGGCCGCGAAAGCGCAAGGTTCGGGACGGCTTGATCGCCCGTGAGATTCTTTGCCGCGGTAGGGGTGAATTTATGTAATTTCACCCGCGACGAAAATCTCGAATCTCGCGGAAAACAGCCATTCTCCGGTTCCGGTTAATCCGGGCTTTACCACAATCGTTTTACATCACGCTAAACTTTTTCCCATATACCGGCGGGACCATGAAGTCCCTGTCTCCATTTCCCCGTCCGGACGAACTGAGCATCTGGTCCGTTCTGGGCCTGAGCGGTCGTGGCACCGAGGAATGGTCGCGGCTGCGCGGTTTCCAATATGCCCAACTGGCGCTGGTGGCGCGCACGCGGCTGCTGGCGCAGGCGCTGGCGGCAACGGTCACCGTGCTGCTGTTCGCCCCGATTGTCAGCCACGGGATGATCGCGGGCTGGCTGGGGGCCTTGTGTGGTTCGCTCACCTATTCGCTGCGCTATGACAGCCAGTTGGGCAATGCGGACCGCCGCCGCATGAGCGCCGAGGAATTCCGGCGTCAGGCATTGGGCACGGTTATCAACGGCGCTGTCTGGGCGGTGCCGATTTTTCTGTTCGGGCCGCATGCGCCGGTGCACCAGCGTTTCGAACTATGGACGGTGCTGGCCATGCTGATGACCGTTTCGGCGGTGATTGTGCCGACGGTTCCGCTGGCAACCTTGCTGTTTTCCTCGATTGTGGGCGGCGCCTCGGTGCTGGAATTCGTGGTTCTGGGACAGCCGGGCATGGCTGGTGTGGCGGCGCTGTTTGTGGCCTGCATCGCGATGGGTACCATCGAGGCCTCGCGCCATTTCCTCGTCTCGCGGCTGGCCGCTGCCGGGATGGAGGAGCGCAACGAGGTGGTGAGCCTGCTGCTGCGCGAGTTCGATCAGGAGGATGCCGACTGGCTGTGGCAGGTGGATGCCATGCGCCGCGTGCGCGATGTGACACCGCGCTTTGCCGCAGCGCTCGGTTGCCGCCGCGAGGATGTCGAAGGGGTCAATCTCGTCAAGGCGCTGTCGGAAGGCGCGCGGATGGATTGCCCGGGCATGCAGGTGCTGGCCCAGCGGTTGAGCGAGCGCGAGAGTTTTTCCAACCTGCTGGTGCGGGTGATGGTGCGCGGCGAGCGGCGCTACTGGTCCTTGTCGGGCGCGCCGCGCTATGACGATGGCGGCAAATTCGCGGGTTTCCGTGGTGTGGCCTCCGATGTGACCGAACAACAGGAAAGCACCGAGAAGATCGCGTGGCTGGCGCGCTATGACACGCTGACCGGCCTGCCCAACCGTATGATGGTAATGGATGCCATTGGTGGGGCTCTGTTGGCGGCGCATGACAGCGGCCGGCCATGCGCTTTCCTGATGATTGATCTCGACCGCTTCAAGGCGGTCAACGACACATTGGGCCATCCGGTGGGGGATCAGTTGCTGGCGCTGGTGGCCGAAAGGCTGGGCCAGTATGCCAACGGCAACCTGTTGTTCGGGCGACTGGGCGGCGACGAATTCGGCGTGGTGATGCGCGATGCCAGCAACAAGGCGGAGTTGCACCGCCTGTGTCAGGCGATCATTGCCGATCTTTCCGCGCCCTATTTCGTTGACGGCCATGAATTGTCGATCGGCGCCAGCATCGGTTCGGCGTTGGGGCCTGACAATGGCGACAGCACAGAAGAAGTGATGCGCAACGCCGATTTCGCGCTCTATCGCGCCAAGCGCGGCGGGCGCGGCTGTCATGCCGCTTTTGACGAGGCACTGAAAGACGAGGCCGAAGCGCGCGCGCGACTGGAAACGTCGCTGCAACGCGCCATCGAGCACGAGGAATTCGAACTGTTCTATCAGCCGGTGGTCGATGCCCGCAGCGAAAGGCTGGTCGGGTTCGAGGCCCTGCTGCGCTGGAACAGCCCCGAGATGGGGCAGGTGGCGCCCGACCGTTTTCTGGCGTTGGCCGAGGAAACGCGGCTTATCATGCCAATCGGCGCCTGGGCGCTGCGCGAGGCTTGCCGTCAGGTGGCGGCATGGCCGGGGCGGCTCGGTGTCTCGGTTAATGTGTCGGAGCGCCAGATGCTCGATCCGGCCTTCATCGACCATGTGGTGGCCGCTCTGTCCACCAGCGGCCTTGCGCCCCAGCGGCTCGAGATCGAGGTGACCGAGCGCGTGTTCCAGCGCGATCCGGACGCTGCGCGCGCTACAATCGAGCGTTTGCTGGCGTTGGGTTGCTCGGTCACGCTCGATGATTTCGGCGCGGGCCATGCCTCGATCAGCTTCCTGTGCTCGCTGCATTTCTCGGCCATCAAGCTGGAGCGTGCGCTGATCAAGGGCGCGGCGCGCGGCAATGCCGAAAGTGTGGCGATGATCCGCGCGGCGGTCGCGCTGGCCGACAGTCTGGAGATGACCACCATCGCCAAGGGTGTGGAAAGCGAGGAGGAACTGGAAGCTGCCAGCTTGCTCGGTTGTCGCCGCTTGCAAGGTCTGGCCTATGGCGAGGCGATGGAGCGTAGCGCTGTCGAGCGCCTGTTCGCCCCGCAGCACATGGAAAAGGCGGGGTAATCAGCCCCGCCTTTCATTGCTGCCGGTGGGCCGGATCAGGCCGCGACCAGCCCGCGCACCACGCCTTCAAACAGGGCCCGCCCGTCGATCCCGCCGTGGGCGGCCTCGATGAAGCGTTCGGGATGCGGCATCATGCCC
>DDES01000083.1 GCA_002336765.1 Novosphingobium sp. UBA1948
CCGATGCCGCCGGTGGTGAACAGATAATCGTTGCGCAGCCGCAGCGTGTTCACCGCCTCGATAATGGCGGCAAAATCGTCGGCCACCACGCGTACTTCCTTCAGGCGGATGCCCTGCACCCCCAACCAACTGGCGATCTGGGCGATATTCTTGTCCTGCGTGCGGCCAGACAGGATTTCATCGCCGATCACCACCAGAGCGGCGGTGTAGATGCGGTGCGGGGCGCTCGAGCCGGAGGTTTCTGCCATAGCGCCGTGGCTAGCCTGCGCGGGCGCGCGGGGCAAGGCGGGCCAAGGGGCAAAGCTGTGGAAGGGCCATAACGCCCCGACCGGACCGGCGGGCAAAAAAAGTCCGGCCGGAGCCGGACTTTGGAAGTTTTGGGAGAGGATGCCTGAAAGGCCTGCTCCTTAAGCCGGAAACCGGTTGCTGCCGCAAGTGCGAAAGCGGCGCATCTATTTGCAGAAAATGCAATCTGGTTAAACTCTATGGGTTCGCTTTGGTTAAAACAGAACGGTCAGCCCTGCCGCACCACCACGCCGAACAGGTCATGGGCATCGGCATCTTCCACGTAAACCTGTACAATATCGCCCGATTTCAGAGTTTCTGGCACTTCGCGCAGCAAAACCTGCCCGTCGATTTCGGGCGCATCGGCCTGAGAGCGACCCGTTGCGCCGATATCACCATCCTCGTCAGGCTCACCCACTTCGTCGATGATGACAGGGATCACGCGGCCGACCTTGGCCTGCAATTTGGCCGCCGAAATCGCCTCGGTCTTTTCCATCAGACGGGCAAAGCGCTCTTCCTTCACCGATTCGGGCACGGCATCGGGCAGGTCGTTGGCGCTGGCGCCCTCTACCGGTTCGAACCGGAAAGCGCCGACGCGATCGAGCTGCGCTTCGTCCAGCCAGTCGAGCAGATACTGGAAATCCTCCTCCGTTTCGCCGGGAAAGCCCACCACAAAGGACGAGCGGATGGCCAGATCGGGGCAAATCGCGCGCCATGCCTTGATGCGCTCGAGCACCTTGGCCTCGTTGGCGGGGCGCTTCATCGCGCGCAGCACATTGGTCGCGGCATGCTGGAACGGAATGTCGAGATAGGGCGTGATCAGCCCCTGCGCCATCAGCGGGATCACATCATCCACATGCGGATAGGGGTAGACATAATGCAGCCTAACCCACGGCTGGCTGCCATCGGGACAGCGCAATGCGCCCAGTTCGCGGGCGAGGTCCGTCATATGGGTGCGGATCTCGCGCCCCTTCCAGACCCGAGTCTCATGCCGCACATCGACGCCATAGGCCGACGTGTCCTGGCTGATCACCAGCAATTCGCGCGTGCCCGAAGCCACCAGTTTTTCCGCCTCGCGCAGCACAGCGTCGATGCGGCGGCTGGCCAGTTTCCCGCGCAATTGCGGGATGATGCAGAACGAACAGGCGTGGTTGCAGCCCTCGGAAATCTTGAGATAGCTGTAATGGCGCGGGGTGAGCTTGACCTCGCCATCTTCACCGGCAGGGATCAGGTCGACAAAGGGCCCGCGCGAGGGCGGGGCGGCCTCGTGCACCGCTTCCACCACCGCCTCGTATTGATGCGCGCCGGTGACGGCCAGCACATCGGGAAAACGGGCGCGGATCGCCTCGGCCTCGTTGCCCATACAGCCGGTCACGATCACGCGCCCATTCTCGGCAATCGCCTCGCCGATGGCGGCCAAGGATTCCTCCTTGGCGGAATCGAGGAAACCGCAAGTGTTCACCAGCACCACATCGGCGCCGACATAGTCGGGCGCGAAATCATAACCATCGGCGCGCAGCTTGGTCAGAATGCGTTCGCTGTCCACCAACGCCTTGGGGCAGCCGAGGCTGACCATGCCGACCTTGGGGCTGGGGGAGATTGGGGTGGGGGTGGTGTCTGTCATGGCGCTCTTGTCTGTCATCGTGGGGCGCCCTACACGCAAATGCGTCGCTTTGCCAGTTGTGGCGCATCGCGCGTCAGGAGAATGGACGATGGGACAGGTCAACTGGATCGCGGTGGTGCTGGCGGGGCTGGTGGCGGCGGCTGTGGCGTTCCCGTGGTATCGCCTGTGGCGCCTGCGGGCGCCGCATCCGGCGCGGCTCGTGGCGATGCTGCTGCCCGCCGTGTTGATGGGCCATAATTTCGCGCGGCTGGACCCCGCACATCTGGCTGCCAAGCCGCATCTCTACTGGATGATGACGGGCGGTTTCGCGCTGTTCATCGTGCTGCCGGCGGGCTTTGCACTCTATGGCCGCCACGGGCTGCGCGGACGCGATGCGGCGGTGGACGCAGGCTATGTCCTCGCAGCTTTCATGGCGATGGGCACGGTGTTCTGGGCGCTTCGCTGATCGCTGGCCTCAGGCCTTGGGCTTGCCAGACTTTTTCGGCTCGGCCTTCTTCGGCTCGGTTTTGGTGGCCTCGACCTTTTTCGCAGGCGCCTTCACCTTGGGCAGATAGGGCAGCGGATCGACCGGCTGGTTGGCCTGACGCAGCTCGAAATGCAATTCGTCGCGCCCCGCCTTGCCGGTATGGCCGACCAGCCCCACGCGCTCGTGCGCGGTGACCGCATCGCCCTTCTTCACCGTCACTTTCGACAGGAAGCCATAGGCGCTTTGCCAGCCATTGCCGTGATCGATCACCACCAGATTGCCGAAGCTTTCCGGCTCACGGCCCGCAAAGATCACCGTGCCGCTGGCGACAGCGCGCGTGGCGGTGCCGATGGCGGCGGGGATATCGAGACCATCGTGATAGTCGCCGGTCTCGTCGCTGCTGCTGCGCGGGGTGAAGCCACGGCGCACCTTGCCCTCGACCGGCCAAAGCAGGCGCGGCGCTGTGGACTTGCTGTCGGCGGACTTGCTGTCAGCGGAAACCGCCTTGGCTGCGGGCGCCTCGGCGGGCGTGTCGTCGCTCTTGGTTCCATCGGTTTTGGGCTTGAGCACGGTGGGGATCAGCAGATCCTGCCCCACTTTCACCTTGGCATCGGCGGAAAGGCCATTGGCCACCGCGATCTCGCCAAAGGGCACGCCATATTTGTAGGCGATGTCAAAGCCCGTCTCGCCCGCTTTCACGATATGGTGGCGGGTGCGCGGCAGGAAAAGTTTCTGCCCCGTGCGCACGGCATAGGGGGCTTTCAGCTTGTTCGCCTCGATAATCAGCACACGGGGCACTTTCGCGCGGTTGGCGATGCCGCCCAGCGTCTCGCCCTCGCGCACCACATGCTCGCTTTCTTCCTCGGGCGGGGTGGCGCTATCATCCTTCGCGGCGGGCTTGTTAGGGGCCGGTTTGGGCGCTGCCTTGGGCGGCTTGGGCAGGGTCGAGACCGGCGCCTTGGCGGTCAGTACCTTGCCCGAAGCGCTTTTTTCCGCCGCCTGCACCGGCGCGCTCAGCGCCAGCACCGCGAGCGAGGCCAGCCATCCCGCGCGCCGCGCGCTCACGCGAAACGCTCCGCCAGCGCGGTCAGCGAAGGCCCGTGCGTCAGATCGAGCTGCAAGGGGGTAACCGAAACGAAGCCATCCGAAATCGCTTCCAGATCGGTTTCATGGCCCGGCGTATGTTCGATACCATGCAGCCCGAACCAGAAGTATTGATAGCCGCGCGGGTCGGTACTCTCGACCACGGAGCCGCGCGCATAATCATGGAACCCCTGTCGAGCCACGCGAATACCCTTTACTTCATCACCGGCAATCGGAGGAAAGTTGATATTCACCAGAGTTCTTGCCGCAAACGGCATTTCGATCAAGGGTCTTAAGACTTTTGCGCCCCACTGTTCGGTGGCGTCAAAAGATACGCCATCGCCAGCGCCTTCCTTGGCATAGACCTGACTGAGCGCGATCGAGCGGATACCGGCCAGCGTGCTTTCCATCGCCGCCGAGACCGTGCCCGAATAGGTGACATCATCGCCCAGATTGGCGCCGCGATTGACGCCTGACAGCACCAGATCGGGTAGGTCGGGCATGACCTTCTTCAGCGCCATCGTGACGGAATCGGTGGGGGTGCCGGTCACGGAAAAGCGGCGCTCGCCATGCTGGCGCAGGCGCACGGGGCGGGTGAGAGTCAGGCTATGGCCCGCGCCCGATTGCTCCTCGGACGGGGCGCAAATCCAGATATCGTCGGAAAACTGGCGGGCAATCGCCTCCAGAACCTTCAGGCCCGGTGCGTGAATGCCATCGTCATTGGTGAGCAGGATGCGCATGGATCAGGCCTTTCCGGCGGGTGTGAGCGCTTCCAGTCCGCCCATATAGGGGCGTAGTACCTCGGGCACGGTCACGCTGCCGTCGGCGTTCTGGTAATTCTCCAGAATGGCCACCAGCGTGCGGCCCACGGCAAGGCCCGAGCCGTTGAGCGTATGGACAAAACGCGTTCCCTTCTCGCCAGCGGGGCGGAAGCGGGCATTCATGCGGCGCGCCTGAAAATCGCCGCAGTTCGAGCAGGAGCTGATCTCGCGATACTGCTTTTGCCCCGGCAGCCAGACCTCAAGGTCAAAGGTCTTGCGCGCCGAAAAGCCCATGTCGCCGCTGCACAGCAGCATCCGGCGATAGGGCAGGCCGAGGCTTTCGAGGATATGTTCGGCAGCCCCCGTCATGCGCTCGTGCTCGGCCTCGCTCTGGTCGGGCATGGTGATCGAGACGAGTTCGCATTTGTCGAACTGGTGCTGGCGGATGAGGCCGCGCGTATCGCGCCCCGCCGCGCCCGCCTCGCTGCGGAAGCACAGGGTGAGGGCGGTGAAGCGCAGGGGCAGTTCGGCGTCAATGATCTGCTCGCGTACGAGGTTGGTGAGCGAAACCTCGGCGGTGGGGATCATCCAGCGCCCGTCGCTGGTGCGGAACAGGTCCTCGGCAAATTTCGGCAATTGCGCGGTGCCGAACAGCGCCTCGTCGCGCACCAGAACGGGGGGCACGACCTCTTGATAGCCGAACTTTTCGGTATGCGTGTCGAGCATGAAGGCGCCGATCGCGCGGTTCAGCCGCGCCACTTGCCCGCGCAGATAGGCAAAGCGTGCGCCCGACACCACTTGCGCGCTCTCGAAATCGAGGCCCAGCGGGGCGCCGATGTCGAAATGCTCTTTCGCGCCCTCGATCTCGCGCGGGGTGCCCCAGCGCTTCTGCTCGACATTGCCCGCCTCGTCCGCGCCCTGCGGCACTTCGGGCGCGGGCAGGTTGGGGAGCGTGGCCAAAATCGCATCCAACCGCTTTTTTAGCTCCTTCGGATTCTGATTGGAATCACTCTCAATGATTTCCAAGCGTTCCTTGTGCCAAGTGATGTTCTCAACGAGTTCAGTTGGCGGGACCTGCTGCTGGCGCTTACATTTGCCAAATTCATCAGAAAGGCGTTTGAGTTCAGCCTTCAAATCTTCCTGCTCTTTGAGGAAGCCGCGCAATTTCAGGTCGAGGTCGATGATCGGGTCGATCGAAAAAGGGCCTCTGCGGCTCATCGTCAGAGCAAAGGCTGTGGGATTGTCGCGGATGAGTTTGATATCGTGCATGGTTAAGGCGGGTATTGGCACCTCGCGCGCCGGTCAAGCGTCGCGAGGTGCGCGCGCGCGGATTTCCACCATGTTGTGGCTTGGTGGCGGCGGGAAAGAGGCTTGCCGGTGGAGTGCATTACTATATTCCTTGAGATATAGATTCGCTTTCGAGGTGCCCATGCTCCGCGTCCTGCTGCCGCTTCTGTCGCTGCTCTCCTCCCCCGTGCTGGCGCAGGGTGATGCGCCCGCTCCGCCCAAACCGGCCTGTGCCACACCTATCGTCCCCACCGGTGCGCTGGCGGCATGGGCCAACGCTACACCGCTCGTCGCATCCGGCGAGGGCGGCAGCGCGCCCGAACTGGCGGCGGGCAAGACGGTCGCTGTCGCACTTCTGCCCACGCCGCAGGTCCATTTCGTGGCCACACCCAAAAAAGCCGGCGGGCCAGAGGGTTTCAGCGGATTGCTCGCATTCGAGGTCAAGCAAGCGGGCACCTATCGCATCGCGCTGGGCGCGGCGGCATGGCTTGATGTGGTGTCGCCCGAGGGCGCGGCGCTCACCTCGCTCACCCACAGCCATGGGCCGGATTGCAGCGGTATCCGCAAGATGGTCGATTTCGAACTGACCAAAGGGCGCCACACGATCCAGATCGCGGGCGCTCCGGTGGCGCAGGCCAAGTTGCTGATATCCGGCCCAGACCGGCGCTAGCCCCCTCGACAAGGAGATGTGGCAAGCATAAACCAAGGGGATCGGAGGGTCCCGCCGGTGGCGGGCGAACGGGGGGAGTTCGGCAGGATGATCGGTCGCGTTGGTCTGGCTTTTGCCTGTGTGATGTTGACGGCGGCGACGCCACCGGTCCTGCCTGGCCCGCAAAGCATTTCCGAGGCGGACAAGGCCGTTGGCGCGCAGGCCCATCCCGATATGCTGGAGGAATTCGGCGGCCCCTATCGCGGGTCGCAAAGCGATCTGGTGCGTCAGGTCGGGCTGAAAGTGGCGGCGCAGACCGGCATTGCCAATTCGGGCACCGCTTTCACCTTCACCCTGCTCGATTCACCGGTGGAGAATGCCTTCGCCATCCCGGGTGGCTATGTCTACACCACGCGCGCCTTGCTCGCGCTGATGAATAACGAGGACGAGCTGGCCTTTGTGCTGGGCCACGAGGCGGGCCATATCGCCGCCCACCATGCCGACAAGCGCAACAAGGTCACCCAGCGCAGCGCGGTTCTCGGCGCACTGGGGCAGGCGGTGTTGGGGCAGGTTCTGGGCAATGGCGCGATCGGGCAGTTCGGCCAGCAATTGGGGCAGGCGGGCATCAACCGGTTGATGGTGGGCCATGTCATGGCCTTCTCGCGCGGGGAAGAGTTCGAGGCCGACGATCTGGGCATCGCTTTCATGCAAAAGGCCGGATACGATCCTCTGGCCAGTTCCACCATGCTCTCCTCGCTGGCGGCGCAGACCGCGCTCGACAGTCAGGTGCGGGGCGATGCACGCACCACACCGCGCTGGGCCATGTCGCATCCCGATCCGGCGGCGCGGGTCACGCGCTCGCTCGAACTGGCGCGCTCGATGGCGGCCGCGCGCGGCGAAGGGCGACGCGTGGACGAGGCCTTCCTGCTCAAGCTCAAGGGCATGCTCTATGGCGATGATCCCAAGCAGGGTGTGCTGGACGGGCAAAACTTCATCTATCCGCCCGATCAACTGCGTTTCACCGTGCCCGATGGCTATGGCATGGCCAATGGCGCCACCGCCGTCACCATCACGCCCAAGAGCGGGCAGGGCGGCGAGGCGGAATTTTCCGGCGGGGCCTTTGCCGGCAGTCTGGACGATTATTTGTCGCGCGCCTTTACCGCGCTGACCAAGGACAAGACTGCGGTTTCGATCAAGCCGACCAGCCTGACCATCAACACCATGCCCGCCGCCGCGGCCAGCGCGGGCGCGAAGGGCAGCGATGGCACGGGTTTCGACGTGACCATTGTGGCGGTTCAGGTCGCGCCGGGCAAGGTCTATGGCTTCACGGTGAAACAGCCGCAGGGGCAGGGGCTAGGCGATCTGGCGCCGATGGTGAACAGCCTGCGCCGCATATCGGCCGCCGAGGCATCCGCCACCCGCGCGCGCATCATCGACGTGGTGAGCGCCAAGGCCGGGGATACGGTCCAGTCGATGGCCGCGCGTATGGCCTATAGCGACATGGCCGAGCAACGCTTCCGCGTGCTCAACGCCTTGCCGGCACAAACCACTGCGCTCAAGGCAGGCGCCCGTTACAAGCTGGTGGTGTGGTCGGGCGCGGCGGCATCCGCGGTGAAGCCCGCGACAGCGAAGGCAGGTTCCGGCACGGCGAGCGTCACCAAGGCGAAGAAGCGCTGAGCGATCAGTCCATGCTGCCGATTTGTGGCAGCGGGCCTTTGCCGTGCAGCGCCTCGATTTCGGCCTTGCGGCGCTTGAGGTAATCCTCGCGCGTGGCGGTATAGGGATCGGGCTTGCCGTTCTTGAGCATCTCCACCCGCTCGTCATTCACCAGACGGCGGTCGAGCACGCCCACCACGATGATCGGCACCGCCGCCTCGGTCGGCACGGTGCCGCTGCCCAGCGCGAGGGGCAGCATCATGCGGTCGGCCACGCGGCCCACCAGATCGCGCGCCGTGGTCGGCCCCAACAGCGGCAGATACATGTATAAACCCGGCCCCACACCATAATAGCCCAGTGTGTTGGCAAAGCTGTTGCTCATGCGCACCATCTTGAAGGGCTTGCGGCGGGCCACATCGAACAGGCCTGCGATGCCCACCGTGGAGTTGAGCGCGAAACGCACCACCGTGCGCACCGCCTTCACCGGCTTCAACTGGAGCGCGAAATTGATCGCCACGAAAGGCTCGCGCAAATTGTAGAGCGCGTTGTGCAGCCCGTCGCGGATCGGCAGGGGCACGGTCTTTTCATAACCGGCGGCCAGCGGCCCGACGACATTGTCGTCCACCGCCTGAACCACCTTGTAGCTCACTTCGTTCACACCGCGCAGCGGGTCGATCTTGGCGCCGGGCAGGCGCGAGGAGACGGTGATCGTCTCGCTATCCTCGTGTTGGTTCGCGGGGCTGATGGGCGGGACTGGATTGACGGGCGGGGCGGCCTCGGCTGGCGGCGCGGACGGGGCTGTTGGCGCCTCGACCACCGTTGGAACAGCGGCCGGTGGAGCGACAGCAGGCGATTGGACGGCGGGCACATCCTGCTCGGCAGCCTGCACCACCGGTGCCGCCAGAGCCAAAGCCACGCCACTTGCCGCCAGAATCGTCTTCGCCACGCCCCGTTACCCTTCGCGAACCCCGCAGCCATGTTCCACAGGCGCAGGGCGCAGGCAAGCCTACTGGTCGATAATCGTTTCCATCACCACAAAAGTGGAGGTGGAGGAGACATGCGGCAGGCTAGAAATCTTCTCGCCCAGCACGCGGCGATAGGCGAGAATGTCGCTGGTGCGCACCTTGAGCAGATAGTCGAAACGCCCCGCAATCATGTGGCATTCCTCGACCTCGCGNNGCACCTTGAGCAGATAGTCGAAGCTGGAGGCGATCATGTGGCATTCCTCTACCTCTTCCACCTGCAACACCGCGCGGCGGAAGGCTTCGAGCGAGGTCTCGCGCGTGTCGGCCAGCTTGACCTCGGCAAAGGCGACATGGCCAAGGCCCAGCCGTACCGGATCGACCATTGCGCGAAAGCCGCGGATGATGCCCTCCTCGGTCAGGCGTTTCAGCCGCACCTGACAAGGCGTTTTCGACAGGCCGACGCGGCGGGCCAGCTCGGTGACCGACAGGCGCCCGTCAAGCCGCAGATGTTCAAGGATTTTTCGGTCGATCGCGTCGATTGGACCGGAATTTGTACTTTCGCTAGGCATATGGATTAAAAATTCCGAGAATTTCGATGCGATTGGTCTATCACGGATCCATCTTCGGGAAAACCGCCGCCGCAGTTCGTGTTAGGATGTTGTCCGACATATCTGACGGAGCCGTCCCTGATGCCGTTCACTGCCTTCGCGCCGCCGCTGTCCAGCACCTCTCCGCTCCGCGCCGCGATCACCGCCGCCACCCGCCGGGGTGAGGCGGAATGCCTTGCCCCGCTGCTCGCACAGGCGCGCCTGTCGGACGATCTTGCCGGTAAGGTGACCGAAACCACCCGTGCGCTGGCGGCGGGCCTGCGCGCCAAGGGGCAACGCGGCGGGGTGGAAGGGCTGGTCAAGGAATATGCGCTGTCCAGTCAGGAAGGCGTGGCGC
>DDES01000027.1:0-3243 GCA_002336765.1 Novosphingobium sp. UBA1948
ATTGCAAAGGTCCATCGCCCTTTGCAATCGCGGGAGTGGGAGGTGTGCGTATCAGCTGGGCATGAAGTTCCAACGCAAAGTTGCGCGCGATTAGGCTTTTGCTAATTTGTTTCCATGTTTGAGCGTTGGATAGTTCCCACTTTAGCAACCATCCTTTGGTTTGTGATGCTTCTCACCGCGCTGGGAGCAGGCGCATTGTTTTTTCTGGGTTACGGACGACCGCCATGTCAGCCCGAAAACTGGGCAAAGAGCTTTTCGTACCTAGCAACAGTCATCAGCCTTTTTGCTGGGGCGATATGGCTGCTTCGCCTTCGTCACGCACCAAATAGTCGAGCATTTTTGATTGCTGTGAGCATACCCTTGTTGCTGGCGGCATGGCACAAATATGAGCGTAAGCAGGAAATGTCGCGACAGCGAGTCTGCATAGAGCACATCGGCTCAACCCACACAGCTTAATCGCCGCAAAGCGGCAAAAAGAAAATCCGGCGCCACGCCATCGCGCCACGCCGGATTCCCAAACCCATTACGGGGATTGCAAAGGGACAAGTCCCTTTGCCCGCCGGAGGCAAAAATCGCTGAAAGCGATCAACCCCGAAAACCGACGTTACCCATCCAACCCATAAGCCGTATGCAGCAAACGCACGGCCAGTTCCGTCTCGTCGGAATCGATCAGCACCGAGACCTTGATTTCCGAGGTCGAGATCGCCTGAATGTTGATCCCGCGGTCGGCCAGCGCCTTGAACATGGTGGCGGCGATGCCCGCGTGGCTGCGCATCCCCACGCCCACGACCGAGATCTTCGCGACCTTGGGATCGGTGGCCAGCTTCTGGTAGCCGATGGTGCCGCGGTTTTCCTCCAGCACGGCCACGGTGCGATCAAGATCGGCGGCAGGCACGGTGAAGGTCACGTCGGTGTCGGTATCCTCGCGGCCGACATTCTGGATAATCATGTCGACGTTGATATTGGCCGCGGCCAGCGGGCCAAAGATGGTGGCCACCGCGCCCGGGCGGTCGGGCACAGCGGTCAGGATGACCTTGGCGTCGTTCTTGTCGGCAGCGATGCCGGTGATGAGCTGGCGTTCCATATCCAGACCTTCCTGTTCGATTTTGGCCAATTCTTCGTCAGAGACAATCATCGTGCCGGGCAGCGTATCGGCGGCGGGGGCGTTCTCGTCTATAAACGAGGAAAGCACCTGCACGCGCACCTTTTCCTTCATGGCAAGGCTGACCGAGCGGGTTTGCAGCACCTTGGAGCCGACGCTGGCAAGTTCCAGCATTTCCTCATAGGTGACATTCTTGAGCTTGCGGGCCTTGGCCACGATACGCGGATCGGTGGTGTAGACGCCGTCGACATCGGTATAGATATCGCAGCGATCGGCCTTGAGCGCGGCCGCCACGGCCACCGCCGAGGTGTCCGAACCGCCACGGCCCAGTGTGGTGATGCGCTTGTCGGCCGTGACACCCTGAAAGCCGGGAATCACCGCGATCTCGCCCTTGGCCATGCTGGCCAGGATCTCGTCGGTGTCGATGCTCTCGATTCGGGCCTTGGCATGGGCATCGTCGGTGTGGATCGGCAATTGCCAGCCCAGCCACGAACGGCTCTTGGCGCCCATCGCCTGAAGGGTGAGCGCAAGCAACCCGCTTGTCACCTGTTCGCCGCTGGCGACCACCACATCATATTCGGCGGGGTCATACAAAGCATTGGCTTCGCGGCAGAAATTGACCAGACGGTCCGTTTCCCCCGACATGGCCGACACCACAACCGCCACCTCATGTCCCGCTTCCTGCTGGCGCTTGACGATACCCGCCACGCGCCGGATGCGCTCGGTGCCGGCCATCGAGGTGCCGCCGAATTTCATCACGATCCGGGCCACTGGTTTCTGGCTCCTTACTTGAAACAAAATTGCGCGAAGCCTCTTGCCCCGCTTAGCGCAGGCGCTTTAGGTAGGCTGCATGAGCAATGCAACCACTAACAGCGATTCCGGCACAACGACCATCCGCCCCGAGGAAGCCGCCCATTTCGGCAAGCTGGCGGCAGAATGGTGGGATCCGAAAGGCTCCTCGGCGATGCTGCACCGGCTCAACCCCGTGCGGCTGGGGTTCATCCGCGATGCCATCGATGCGCATTGGGGCAGTGATCCCCGCGCGATCCGCCCGCTGGCTGGCAAGAGCGCTCTGGACGTCGGCTGCGGCGCGGGGCTGCTGTGCGAACCCCTCGCCCGCCTTGGCGCCAGTGTGACAGGTGTAGACGCCGCGGAGGAAAACATCGCGGCGGCCAGCGCCCATGCGGCGGGCAGCGGCCTTGCCATCACCTATCGCTGCGGCGATGTCGGCTCGCTTGGCCTCTCCGGCTTCGATCTTGTGTCCAGCATGGAAGTGATCGAGCATGTGGCCGACAAGGCGGGCTTCATCGCCGCGCTGGTGGCCGCCCTCGCCCCCGATGGCCTGATGGTGCTCTCCACCCCTAACCGCACGCCGCAGTCCAAATGGCTGATGATCGAGGCCGCCGAAAGGCTGGGCATGGTCCCGCGCGGCACGCACCATTGGGATGACTTCATCACGCCCGCCGAACTGGCCATCCTGCTGGAAGACGCCGGACTGCAAGTGGGCCAGCCGATGGGTATCGCGTGGAACCCGATGAAGGGCCTGCACCTGTCGGACGATCTGGCGCTGAACTATATTTTGATGGCAAAACTTAAGCGGTAAACAGAGGCTTGCGCCGCAAGCCCCTGTTGCCCTTGGTTAAATTACCGCCCTTTGGTCAATTGCGGATCATGTAATCAAAGGCCGACAAGCCCGCCGTCGCCCCCGCGCCCATCGCGATGATAATCTGCTTGTAGGGCACGGTGGTGCAGTCGCCCGCCGCAAATACGCCCGGCACGCTGGTCGCACCCTTGGCGTCGATCTCGATCTCGCCGCGCGGGCTGAGCGCCAGCGTGCCCTTCAGCCATTCGGTGTTGGGCACGAGGCCGATCTGCACGAAGATGCCTTCCAGCTCAACCTTGCGGATCTCGCCACTGGCGCGATCCTCATAGGTCAGGCCCGTCACCTTGCTGCCATCGCCCAGCACCTCGGTGGTGCGCGCGTTGGTCAGGATGGTGACGTTGGGCAAGGACCGCAGCTTGTCCTGCAACACGGCATCGGCGCGCAGCGCGGTGTCGAATTCGATCAACGTGACATGGGCAACGATACCGGCCAGATCGATGGCCGCTTCCACGCCGGAATTGCCGCCGCCGATCACCGC
>DDES01000027.1:3321-9080 GCA_002336765.1 Novosphingobium sp. UBA1948
TTGCGCCAGCGCGCGCCGGTGGACAGGATGATGCTGCGCGCCTTCAGGCTGGCGCCATTGGCCAGCACCACCTCGTGCAGCCCGCCTTTTTCTGCGGCGGGGATCAGCTTTTCGGCCTGCGCGAGGTTCATGATGTCCACCTCGTAATCGCGGACGTGGTTTTCGAGCGCGGCGGCC
Organism: Novosphingobium sp. UBA1948; assembly: GCA_002336765.1. Lineage (GTDB taxonomy): Bacteria > Pseudomonadota > Alphaproteobacteria > Sphingomonadales > Sphingomonadaceae > Novosphingobium. The sequence continues at coordinate 3,499 of DDES01000027.1, forward strand.
AGTTTCGGCCCTTCGGTGTGCGGCACGGAGATGAAATTCTCGATCCCCATCGTGTCGAGCACCTGCCCGCCGAAACGCTGCGCGGCAACGCCGGTGCGGATGCCCTTGCGCGCGGTATAGATCGCCGCCGCCGCACCAGCGGGGCCACCGCCGATCACCAGCACCTCGAAGGGATCCTTGGCATTGATCGCAGCGGCTGCCTTGGTATCGGCGTCGCTGTCGAGGCTGGCAGTGATCTCCTCCAGCGTCTTCTTGCCCGACAGCCACATATGGCCATCCTTGAAGACCGCAGGCACGGCCATCACGCCACGCTCGTCGACTTCCGCCTGATACGTACCACCCTCGATCAGCGTGGCGCTGAAAGCGGGGTTGCGCAGCGCGATCAGCGTCAGCGCCTGCACCACATCGGGGCAGTTGTGGCAGGTGAGCGAGAAATACATTTCGAATGTATGGGCAGCGGTCAGTCCGTCGATCTGGGCCAAGGTTTCGTCCGCCACCTTGGGCGGATGGCCACCGGCCCACAGCAGCGCCAGCACCAGCGAGGTGAACTCATGCCCCAGCGGCAGGCCGGCAAAGCGCACGCGATCATGCGCTGCGGCGGCGGGGCTGATGGTGAAGCTGGGCTTGCGGCTGTCCGCGCCGTCGAAACTGACCGAAACCTTGTCGGACAAGGCGGCGATTTCGCCCAGCAATTCGCGGGTCTGCGTGGATTTCGCATCCTCGCCAAGGCTGGCGACCAGAGCGATCGGCTCGCGCAGCAGGGCGAGATATTGCTTCAACTGGGCGGTCAGGGTGGCGTCGAGCATGGGAATGATCCTTCGGATGGTTCTTACGAGGGGCACGCCCCTCGCGCTCCCCTTAACGTCTCCCGACGAAAAGGCGGCTTTGGGCGCAATCTAGCGGATGAAATTGCTGCCGCGTAGCGGCATTAAGAGCCTCCGGCGGGGCGGCGGGGCGTTCGGGGCCACCAGCCGCAAACCTCTCGTCGGGAGACATTTGGGGGGTGCAGGGGGTGTAACACCCCCTGCGGTATTCCTGCCTTCAAACCAGATCAGATCTTGCCGACCAGATCGATCGAGGGAGCCAGCGTTTCGGCGCCTTCCTCCCACTTGGCGGGGCAGACCTGACCGGGATGCTCCTGCCAGTACTTGGCGGCCTTGATCTTGCGCACCAGCTCGGCAGCGTTGCGGCCCACGCCTTCGGGGGTCACTTCCACCAGCTGCACCGTGCCCGAGGGATCGGTGACGAAGGTGCCACGGTCAGCCAGACCAACGCCTTCGCGCAGGTTGTTGAACTGCTTGGTCAGGTCGTGGTTCTGGTCGCCCACGAGGAAGTATTCGATCTTGCCGATGGCGGGCGAGGTGTCGGCCCAAGCCTTGTGGCTGAAGTGGGTGTCGGTCGACACGCCATAGACTTCCACGCCGAGCGACTTGAGGGTCGCATATTCGTTCTGGAGGTCTTCCAGCTCGGTCGGGCACACGAAGGTAAAGTCGGCAGGGTAGAAGAAGAACACCGACCACTTGCCCTTGATGTCGGCTTCGGTGACATCGACAAAGGCGCCCGACTTGTAGGCGGTGGCGGTGAAGGGCTGGATTTCATAACCGATGAGCGACATGGGAAACTCTCCTGTTGGATGCTCGTGTTGAAACTCGTTGAGGAGGAGATAGGCGCTGGAGGCTGATTCGCTAAATGCGGATTTCCGATTAATCAGATTGACGATGGCAATGAGTGGATTTGATCGGAAAAGTCGATTGAAGCACGGCAGGTACACCCCGCGCGCTTTGCCAAAGCATCAGGCGCCGTTACGCCGCCCGCGTCCTTGATCTGGAACAGGTTTGTTGCAGTTTGATCGCAGGGCGAAGGCTTAGGCCACGCGGCCTAACGCCCGGTCTGGCCCCGATGCAGCAATTTATGGTCGGCCAGCACCAGCGCCATCATCGCTTCCACCACCGGTACACCGCGAATGCCCACGCAAGGGTCATGGCGGCCCTTGGTGCGGATTTCGCTGGCCTCGCCGGTGTTGCTGATGGTGGGCACGGGGATCAGGATCGAACTGGTCGGCTTGAAGGCCACGCGCAGCACGACCGGCTGACCGGTGCTGATGCCGCCCGCGATGCCGCCCGCATGGTTGGCGTCAAACTGCGGAGCACCCGAACCCGGCCGCATCGGGTCGGCATTCTGCTCGCCACGCAGCGTGGCGGCGGCAAAGCCATCGCCGATCTCCACACCTTTCACGGCGTTGATGCCCATCATGGCGGCGGCGAGATCGGCATCCAGCTTGGCATAGAGCGGTGCGCCCCAGCCAGCGGGCACGCCGGTGGCCACGCATTCCACCACCGCGCCGATCGAGGAACCGGCAAGGCGCACCTCGTCCACCAGCACCTCCCAGCGCTTGGCCGCCTCGGCATCGGGGCAGAAGAAGGGGTTCTGGCCAATCTGGCCTGCGTCGAAATTGGCCGGATCGATGCGGTCGCCGCCGATCTGGCTGACATAGGCCATGATCGACACTTCGGGGATCACCAGCCGCGCCACGCCGCCAGCGGCCACACGTGCCGCCGTCTCGCGTGCGCTACTCCGCCCGCCGCCGCGATAGTCGCGGAAGCCGTATTTGGCGTCATAGGCATAATCGGCATGGCCGGGGCGATAGGCCTTGGCCACCTCGGAATAATCCTTGGAGCGCTGATCGGTGTTTTCGATCATCAGGCTGATCGGCGTGCCGGTGGTGCGTTGAACACCATCTGGGGCCTCGAACACGCCTGACAGGATCTTCACCTGATCCGGCTCGTTGCGCTGGGTGGTAAACTTGCTCTGGCCTGGGCGACGTGCGTCCAGATAGGGCTGGATCATCGCCTCGCTGATCGCCAGTTCAGGCGGGCAGCCATCGACAACAACGCCCAGCGCCGGCCCGTGGCTCTCGCCCCAGGTGGTGAAACGGAAAATGCGGCCAAAAGTGTTCCAGCTCATGGGCGCCTCCTTTGGCGATTGTATGGGCAAAAGTCCACTGTTAGGGTTTGCGGTAAAGGGGATTTTGTTTGGTGGTCTGGTTCAAAAAACGGCCCGCGCTCGCTTGGTTTAGCGGCGGAGCGCTCTTCATGGCAACTCTCGGCGCACCCTTGGCTGGGGCGACGGGCGCGCTGTTCTGGACAAGATTTTTCGATGCACGCTCGGAGGCCGATCTGGCGGCTGGGAAAGTGGTGGAAATGATCGGCGAGGATTGGGGCATACCCGTTTGGGCGCCGGGCTTTCATCAGCCGCATATCTGGGAGCGGCCCGATACTGGCGACACGCGCGGTTGCGATGTGGCCATCCGCCGCGATGTGCTGGGCGTCAGTGATAAACGCAATCTGACGACAAACCATATATACGGAGCAATCATCCGCGAGGAGCAGCGCTTCGGCAGGCTTCAGGCCAATTTTGCAGCCGAGGCATCATTTCTCCGTTTGCCCGCCGCTGCCCTAGGCTTTCTGTCGCAATATATGGAGCATAGCCTGTTATCTCCCGCCTGCACAATCTGGGCCCGCCATCATTTAGAGCGCGATGAAGCCGTAAAGCGCAAAGTTGCCGAAGTACTGCTGGCCAATGCTAAGGAGGGCGATGATCAGGCATGTCTCTTGCTGGATTGGATAAAGGCGTCTAGCGCGAGCCAAACTTTGATCGGAACCGCAAAATGACCATCACCCTCTACGGCATCTCCAATTGCGACACTGTCGCCAAGGCGCGCAGGTGGCTGGAGGGGAATGGCTACACCTACACCTTCCATGACTACAAAAAGGGCGGTGCCGACGCCGGGAAGATCACGGACTGGGTGCTGGAAGCGGGGCTCGACAAGATCCTCAACAAATCGGGCACGACGTGGAAAAAGATCCCCGAGGATCTGCGTGCCATGCTCGATGATACGTCCTCGATTGCCTTGATGGTCGAGCAGCCCTCGATGATCAAGCGCCCGATTGTGGAATATGACACCAAGGGCGGCACGGGCCTGCTGGTTGGCTTCAAGGCGCCCGAATGGGCCGTTGCTCTGGGCTAATCCCTTATGCCGACCATCGCCCCTGAATGGTTTCCGATTATCGAGTGGACCGCCGCCGGTTTTGGCGTGGTGAACATCATGCTGCTAGTGCGGCGCTCGGTGTGGAACTATCTGTTCGGCATGGTGATGGTGGCGCTCTATTTCGCCATCTTCTTCGAACGGCGCCTTTATGGCGAAAGCATGTTGCAACTCTTCTTCTTCGCCGCGCAGGGCTGGGGCTGGTGGCTGTGGGCGCGCAGCGGGGGGCAGGAAAACCGCGTGACGGTGGAATGGATGCAGCTTCCAGAGCGCGCGATCTGGTTGACCGCCACGCTGGCGCTCAGCCTCAATCTGGGCTGGATCCTGCACCGCTTTACCAACGCGATCATGCCCTTTGCCGATTCCGTCGTGACGGGAGCCAGCATCGCGGCGCAGATCCTGCTGGGATTGCGGAGGGTCGAAAACTGGGTGCTGTGGATCGCGGTGGATGTGGTGTCGATCGGCATCTATATCAATCGCGCACTCTATCCCACGGCGATGCTGTACTGCGGGTTTCTGGTGCTTTCGGCGCTGGGTCTGAAGGAATGGGCGCGGGCCGCGCGCCAGGGCGAGGCGGTGGCGGCGTGATCCGCGTCTGCTTTCACGGGGCGGAAAGCACCGGCAAATCTGTGCTGTCCGAGCGGCTGCACCGGCGCTTCGGCTGGCCGGTGGTGGCAGAATACGGGCGCAACTATGCCGAGACCCACGGGCTTGATTTCACGATGGCCGACCTTCTGGCGATAGCCGAAGGGCAGGATCAGGCCATGCGCGCCGCCGCCGCAACCAGGCCCGAGGTACTGGTCCTCGACACGGACCCGTTGATGACGGCCGCCTGGGCGGAAATGCTGTTCGGTACCGTGCCCGACGTGCTGTTCGACTATACCAAGGCCGATCTCTATCTGCTGTTCGCGCCCGATGTGCCGTGGATCGAGGATGGCACCCGCTTCTTCGGTTCGGATGAGGCACGCGCGCGCTTTGCCGAAGTGTCGGAAGCGATGCTGGTGCGGGCTGACGTTCCCTACCGCCGTGTGGAGGGCGATTGGGATGCGCGCGAGGCGCAGGTGGTCGAGGCCATCGAACAGATTCTGGTAACGCGGGTCTAAACCCGCCGTCGCACTACTTCCCGCGCTTCAACACAATGTAAACCGCGCCTGCCCCGCCATGACGAGGATGCGCCGCCCGCACCGCCGCGATGCGCGACGCATGTGCGCCATGCGCCAGCCAGTCGAGAAACTTGGCCCTGATCGCCCCGCGTTGCGATCCACGATCGGCGGGGCCACTGGCCGGACGGGCGCGGCCGGTCACCAGCAACACCACCCGCGCGCCCTGTGCCAGCGCCAGCGTCAGTCCGTGCTCAAGCCGCGTATAGGCGGTTTCGAGCGTGCAACCATGAAGGTCGAGCGTGAAGTCGGGCGTCACCACGCCCTTGGCCAGACGCTTGTCCCAGCCGCCGTCCAGCCCGTGCTTTTCCAGCGGGCGCGGCGGTGCGGGAGGCGCTGCCGGTGGCGGCAAAGGTGCGGGCACGCGGCCCTTCACC
>DDES01000210.1 GCA_002336765.1 Novosphingobium sp. UBA1948
GCGTCGGGCTTTCCCAGTCATCCTCCACAAAGCGGATGTCATGGGCCAGCAGATCGACGCCGATCGCCGCCAGCGATTGCAGATACAGTTCCTGCAAATTCTCCGGCGAAGGCTTCAGGATCACCTGATACTGGTNNTCGGTCGGGCGGCGGCTGGGCTGCACATAGGCGGCCTTCCACGGCTGCGGACCCAGCGCACGCAGGGTGGTGGCGGGGTGAAATGTGCCCGCGCCCATGCGCATGTCATAGGGTTGCAGAATGACACAGCCCTGCTTGCTCCAGAAATCATGGAGCGTGAGGATCATGGCCTGAAAGCTGAGGGGCTTGCGCCCTGTGGAACCGGCGTTGCTCATGGCGCGCGTCTTTGGCCGATGGTGCCCCTATGGTCAAGGGTGGCCAGCAAGCGGGCGCGGCCATTCACGCCAAATCAACCATAGCGGGCAATCGACACTTGGTAAGCGCGCGGTATAGAGGGCGGTATGAACATTGTCGGCAAAAGCATCACGGGCTGGATGGCTGCGGCCTGCCTCGCTCTCGGTTTCCAATCGGCGGAAGCGGCAACGCGCCACCACGCGGCGCAGCGCGCGGCCACAGCGCCCGCTGCCGCAGCGCCTGCGGTGGCGCACCCCGCCCTGTGGAAGCTCGCCAAGGGCGACAGCACGATCTATCTGTTCGGCACGGTCCATGCCCTGCCCAAGGGAGTGGACTGGCTCAACGGGCCGGTGGCCAAGGCTTTCGACAGTTCCGATCTGCTGGTGACAGAAATCATCGAGCAAAAGCCGGAGGAAATGCGCGCCGTGGTGCTGGCCAAGGCGATGCTGCCCGAGGGGCAGTCCTTGCGCGACGGTCTGTCGGCCAAAACCCGCGTGGCGGTGGAAAAGGCGCTGAAGGCCAATGGTCTGCCGCCTGCCATGCTCGACCGGTTCCAGCCGTGGTATGCGGCCGTTGCGCTTTCCACCCTGCCCTTGATGAAGTCGGGCTATGATCCGGCCAATGGTGTCGATGGCAAGCTCTCGGCGCTGGCCAAGGACAAGGGGCTGGCGCACGAGGCGCTCGAGACGCCCGAATACCAGCTTGGCCTGTTCGGCACGCTGCCGCTGGCCACGCAAAAGCGTTACCTCAACGAGGTGGCGGTGGGCGCGCCCAAAATCACCAGGGAACTGGGCGCGATGATCGCGGCGTGGAAAGCGGGCGATGCGGCGCGTCTGGCGCGGTTGATGAATGCCGACGAGAGCGACGCCAAGCTGGCCGAGGTGCTGCTGATCGGGCGCAACCGCAACTGGGCGCAATGGATCGCCAAACGGCTGGACGTGCCCGGCACGGTGTTCATCGCCGTGGGTGCCGGCCATCTGGCGGGCAAGGGCAGCGTGCAGGACCAGTTGAAGCGCATGGGGATCACCGCTAACCGCGTGCAATGACACGCAGACTCCCGATCCTGCTGGCCGCGCTGGCCGCCGCGCTGGCGGTGACTTGGCTGGCCTATAGCGCGCTGTTGCGCCCCGATGCGGCGACGCCTGCCCTGTGGCGGGTGGAGGGCGCGAATGGCCAGCAAGCCTATCTGTTCGGCACGATCCATGCCCTGCCCCGTCCGGCGGCATGGCGCGGAGCCAAGGTGGATGCCGCGCTGGAGGCCTCGGATCGCATCGTGGTGGAAGTTGCCGCGCTGGGCGATGATGCGGGCATGGCGCGCGCCTTTGACGCGCTGGCGCATACGCCCGCCCAAGTGGCAACCTTGGCCCCGCTCGACCAGCGTGTCGAGCCTGCGCGGCGCCCCGCCCTGCTGGCCGCGATCACGCGCACAGGGCGCAGCGCGGGCGATTTTTCCGATACCGAGACATGGGCCGCCGCGCTGATGCTGGCCAAGGCGGAGGATGCCGGCGATCCGGTCCATGGCATTGACCGCGCGGTGTTGGCCGCGCGGGGATCGCGTCCGGTGGTGGAGCTGGAAGGCGCCGCGCACCAGTTCGCGATCTTTGACCGCCTGCCCGAAGCGGCCCAGCGCCGCCTGCTGGCCGAGGCTGTGGCTGGCGTTGGGGGCGATCCCGCAGCTTTGGCGAACGCGTGGCGCAAGGGCGATGTTGCCACCATCGCGGCGGAAACGCGCAAGGGTATGCTGGCCGATCCGGTGCTGCGCGAGGCGCTCTATACGGGGCGCAACCGCGCGTGGGCGGCGCGCATCGCCGGTATCATGGCGCAGGGTGGCAAGCCCTTTGTGGCGGTGGGCATGGCGCATCTGGCGGGCGAGGACAGCCTGCCCGCGATGCTGGCGGCGCGCGGCTATCGCGTCACGCGGGTGCAGTAAGGCTTGCTTTCGCGCGGCTTTGCGCTTAAGGGCCGCCGCTTCCCGTCTATGGTCATCCCTGGAGGCGTGGCGGGTTTATCATGAGTTCCAGAAGTTTTGAAAGGCTTGAGTTATGAGCGATACGCTTACCCTGCCGGCCGAAACGCGCGCGAAGACTGGCAAGGGAGCCAGCAAAACTCTGCGTCGCGAAGGCCGCGTGCCCGTGGTTGTCTATGGCAATGGCGCCGAACCGGTTGCCGCCCATGTCGAGGAAAAGGAACTGGTGCGTCAGCTGAACACCGGCACTTTCTTTGACGGCACCATCGAGGTTGTCCTCGATGGCAAGGCCATCAAGACCACTGCCAAGGACGTCGCGTTCCATCCGGTGACCGACCGTCCGCTGCACGTGGACTTCCTGCGCGCTTGATGCGTTAGGAGGCTGTGGAAATACCGCAGCCAACAGATCAGGGCGGGAAAGCGACTTTCGGGTCCGGCTTTCCCGCCCTTTCTTGTGAACGAGACACTTGTTAATGGGGCGGAGCATCGGCCATGCAGCTATGGGTAGGTCTGGGCAATCCGGGCGATCAGTACAAGCTCAACCGGCACAATGTCGGCTTTATGGCCTGTGATGTGATCGCCGATGTCCACCGTTTCGGGCCGGTGCAAAAGAAGTTTCAAGGCTGGGTGCAGGATGGCCGCATTGGCACCGAACGCATCATCCTGCTCAAACCCGCCACCTTCATGAACGAGAGCGGACGCGCGGTGTCCGAGGCCTTGCGCTTTTTCAAGCTCGACCTGTCGGCGCTGAGTGTTTTTCACGATGAGCTCGACCTTGCCCCGATGAAGGTGAAGGTGAAACAGGGCGGCGGCACGGCGGGGCACAATGGCCTACGCTCGATCGACAAGCATCTGGGCGCCGATTTCCGCCGCATCCGCATCGGCATCGGCCATCCGGGCCACAAGGACCGTGTGACGGGCCATGTGCTGGGCAATTATGCCAAGTCGGAAATGGACGATCTGGCCGATATGCTGGGCGCCATCGCCGCCGAGGCCGAATGGCTGGCCAAGGGCGATGATGTGCGCTTTATGAGCGATATCGCGCTGCGGCTGGGCAAAAACTGAAGCACTGCCCCGCCATTTCAACAAGGTGAAAGCCGGATTAACCGGCCTTCAACCCCTTGTGGCGCATAAGACCTGCTGAAATTTCAAGGCAGGTTGAGCATTATGAAGCAGAACTGGCTCATGACGGGCGTGGCCATCGGCGCGGCGATCCTCGCGGTGATGGGATGGACGCGCCAGCCCGATTGCGGTTGTCCCAAGGATCTCAATGCCTCGGTGGGAACGCCGCTGGGGCTGGCCAAGGGCACGGGCACTGCCAATGGCCTTGCCGCGCAGGTGAATGAAGGCGACGGCGAAGGCAGCGGCAACGGGGCCGGTTCGGGTCTGGGTGCCGGTCGCGGCGTGGGCAAGGGTCTGGGCGGCAGCGGCGGCACCGGCAACCCGCAGGGCGGCATCACCACCCAGTTCGACAATCCGCGCGGGCCTTTGGGCGTTGGCGTCAGCAGCGGCGGCGCTCCGGTCGGCCGGTCCAGCTCGGGCAATATG
>DDES01000228.1 GCA_002336765.1 Novosphingobium sp. UBA1948
GGGCGGCAAGGCGCGCGCGCAGCGAAGTGAGCGCCTCGGCCTCGCTCTCGTCGAGCTTGAGCCGCGCGGCGGCCACTTCCTCGCCCAACGCGGCGGCGCGGCTCCGCAAGGCTTCGCGCGCCTCGCTCTCGTGGCGCTCCAGATCGATCGAGAAGCCCGCCGAGCGTTCCTCCAGCGCGTCGAACCGTCCGGTGATAACCGAGTCCAGTTGCTGCGTGCGCGCCTCCAGCGTGGCCAGACCATCCTCGATACGCTCGCGGATCGACACCACCTGCCGCTCGCTCGCCTGTCCGAAATCGTTGAGCCGGTTGAGGCCCTTCACCATATCCTGCAAATGCGCCTGCGCCACGCGGCCGACATTGCCGATGTTGCTGGCCATATCCTTGGCCGACGTGTTCACCACCGGCAGATGGTCGCGCAACTGCTCCATATTGGCGAGCGCCGCGCTGCTGACGCTGCCCAAAGTCTCGACCTGCGCGCTGTTGGTCTGCACCAGCGTCTCGAGCTTTTCGGCATGCTGGCTGATCCGCTCCACCGCCACGCGGCCCAGCGAATCGAGATCGCGGCCCTGTGCGGCCAGAAATTCGCGCGCGAGGCTCAATTCGCGGTTCACCGCCGAGAGCCGCCCCTCCAGCGCCAGCGATTCGCGCCGCAAGGCCGCCGCCGCATCGACAAAACGCAGCGCCTCGCGACGGCTGGAGCGGATGAGGATCAGATAGAGCACCGCGATCAGCGCGAGCGGCCCGCTCCATTGCAGCAGCCAATCGACCCATTGCCCCGCCGTGCCACCCGCCGCCATCACATCATGGCGCGCGGTGAGAAACAGCACGCTCCATCCGGTGGCCGCCATGATCGCCAGCGCAGGGGGCAGAAATGCGCCGATGCCGGCGCGTGCCATCTCGTCCTGAACGGGCGCTTCGCCGCCCTCGTCGCTGTCCAGAACGGGCAGGGCAGGGGCGATGCGCTGGGGTTCGTGCGCTTCGGTTGCGGGATCGAGGTCGATGATCGGGGTGCTAGCCATCGCCAAGGAATAGCACAGCGCGCCAAAAGGGAAACAGGGCGTTAACCTCTGGCCTTTATCATGGCGCAATGGCTTACGAAGCAGGTGCCCTTGACGCGACGCTTTCCGCTGCTGCCGGTGATGATCCGGCGCTGTTCGCGGAGTTGCGCCACGCTTTCGTTGAAAGTTTGAAGACCCATGTCGATCTGCTGGGCCGTGCGCGCTGCGACGGCAACTGGCAGGTGTCGGCCATGCGGATCAAGGGTTTGGCGGCCAGTTTTCAGGTCTGGCCTTTGCTGGCACTGGCCGAAGAGGCGTTGCTCTGCGCCCCGGGCGAGCCGGTGGTCATCCGCAAGTTGCAGGGCTTTGTTGCCGAATTCTCGGATATCGAAGCCTGATTTGACCTAAGCGGTTGGCAGCAGCATTGCGCTCGCCTACATAGTTCCGGCCCTGCCTTGCGGGGATACGGAGAACACTTTGCGCGTCGCCCTGCTATCCATGATCGAGCCTGTCGAGGGCGGCGCAGCCGATCAAGGCGCTTTGCCCGATGACAGGGCTCCGCGTGGCGCCTTGCGCGTCGGCGGCCATACGCTGGCGCGGCATCAACTGGCGCTGGCGCTGGCCTTGGGGGCCGAGCGGGTGATCTGTCTGGCCCATGAAGGGTCGGGGGGCGATCTGATCGCGCTGCATCACGCCACCGAGAGTGCGGGCGTCTTGTTCCATCGGGTGACTGGTTTGCACGGGCTGCTGGCGCTGATTTCGGCGCAGGATGATGTGCTGGTGCTGGGCGACGGGCTGCTGGCGTGGCCGGATATGGCGGTCAGCCTGCTGGCCAGCCCCGGTGTGCTGGTGCAGCCGGTGGAGATGGGGCTGACGGCCGGTTTCGAGCGGCTCGATTTCAACCATGCCTCGGCCAGCGCCATGCGCATTCCGGGCCGCCTGTTCGAAGCGCTCGGACAAATGCCTGCCGACATCGATATTTTCTCAACGCTCCAGAGGCTTGCGCTGCAGTGGGGCGTGCCTCGCCGCGAATTGACCGGGGATGCGGTGCAGAACGGGCGCTGGTCGCTGGTGCGCAACGAGGCCGAGGCGCAGGCGGTCGAGCCGCGCTGGATCGCGCTGCACGCTGCCAGTGACCGCAACAGCGCCCCGTCGGCGTGGATCGCCGGTTGGGGTGTGCGCAGCTTTGGCCCGGCGCTGCTCCACGCCGGATCAAGCGGGACAGTTGTGGCCATGGCGGCGGGTGTGTTGATCGCGCTGGCGCTGGTGGCGGGGTGGTTTGCCCATGCCGCGTTGGGGCTGGGCCTGTGTGTGCTGGCGGCGGTGCTGTTTGAAACGGCCTCGCTGTTTGGCCGGTTCGAGCGGCGTTCGCTGCTCCTGCCGCGCCCGTCTTTCGCGCCCACGGTGATCTATGGCTGGCTGCTTGATGGCGCCTTGTTCCTGCTCCTCGCCTTGCAGGGCCATGGCGCGGGCGAGAGTATTATCGGGCGCATTTTTCCGCCGCTGATGCTGCTGGGCCTGCTCCGGCTGGTGCCTCAAGTGCTGGGCGATCGCCGCCTGTCGGCATGGCTGTCGGATCGCGCGGTGCTGGGCGTGGTGCTGGGTGTGGCGGCGATGGGCGGGCTGTTGGGGCTGGCGGTGGCGGCGATGGCGGTGGGCTTGTTGGTAACAGGTCTGGTTGCCGCCCGCCGCGCAAGTCAGCTAACGACAGCTTAACCCGCCTTGGGCTATAGGCTGGCCATGCGTGATGGTCTGAACGATCCAATCGGCGGGGATTCGCCAAAGGCCAGAGATTCTGCGGAATCCGGCCTGCGCCTGTGCGTGGCGCGGGGCGATGCTGTGATCGGTTCGGTGGGGCCGGTGCTGCGCCATCTGTTGACGCATGGCGATCAGGCGCTGTTTGGCGACGATATTATGGCGCGGCTGCGCGCTATGCTGGGCGATCTGGCGCGGCAGGTGGCGCCCGATGGATTGGGCGTGGCCGATCTGACGCCGCGGCTGGTGGACATTCCCGGATTGCTGGCGCATCTCCACGGGCTGGCGCTGGAATGGTCGACGGCGGTGCGGTTGCAGGACCGGATCGGGCTGGACCCTGTGCTCTCGCCGCTGATGCAGGCCTTGGTGGCCTCCAGCGATGCCGAGACTTCGGCACTGGCGATGCAGGCTTTGGCGGCGCAGGCGCGGTTTGCGCAAGGGGCGCGGCGGATGCAACTCGCCCTGCGCGAGTTGCCTGCCGAATTGTTCCATGATGTCAGCGCTCTGGCTGCTGAACCTCAGGACTTGCGGGCGGGCTATGACGAGGCCGGATCGCGTCTGGCTTTGCTGGCGCGGCTGGTGAGCGGTCTGGGCGCGGGTAGCGTGGCGGCGCTGGCGCTCGATCATGCGGGCGTGGCGCTGTTTGCGGGCGCTTTGGCGCAGGCGGGCGGATTGGCGCGCGACCATGCCGTGCTGGCGATGCAGGAAGGGCAGCAGGCGCGGCTTGCCTTGGCCTTGCGCGCGGGCGGTCTGGGCGTTCCGGCGATTGCGCAGGTGGTGCATCTGCTACATCCGCTGGGGGCGATGCCCGAGGGACTGGCGCGTATCCATGCCGAGCGGGCGGGCGAGATTCTGGCCGAGATGGCGTTGCCCGCAGGGGGCGGCTGGTGAGCCTGCCCGAGAAGATCCGGATTACGGCGCTGTGCGATGCCGAAGGGCGGCTGCTGGCGGCTGATGAACCGCTGGCGGGGCTGCAAATACGCTGTGGCGGGGCGATCCCCGGTGTGATCGCGGTCCCCGAATTGCAGGCGCTGGTCGCCAAGGCGCGTGGCTTCGGGCTGAAGCTGGCGCGGCCCATCGTGGCGCAGGACGGGCAGGATCAGGTGCGCGCATGGATCGAGGTGACGCCCGAGGAGGGCGGCTGCCGCATCCTGCTGCGCAACTGGCAGGCGACACCCTTGCCGCCCGAGCCGAGCGATCTGGCCAGCAGGCGCCGCGCCGAGATCGACCGTGCGCTGGCGGAGCTGACCGCGCGGCTCGA
>DDES01000020.1 GCA_002336765.1 Novosphingobium sp. UBA1948
CGGCACCGGCAAGGAGCTGGTGGCCGAGGCGATCCATCAATTGGGGCACCGGCAGAAGGGGCCTTTCGTGGCGGTCAATACGGCGGCCATTCCCGCCGATCTGATCGAGAGCGAGCTGTTTCTCGACGAGATCGGCGATATGCCGATGCAGGCGCAGACCCGCCTGCTGCGTGCGCTGCAATCGGGCAGCATCCGCCGCGTGGGCGGGCGCGAGGAAGTCAGCATCGACACCCGCATCATCGCCGCCACCAACAAGGATCTGGAACCGATGATCGCGGCTGGCACCTTCCGCGAGGACCTTTATTACCGGCTGAATGTCGTGCCGATCCATCTGCCCGCGCTGCGCGAGCGGGCCGACGATATCGAGGCACTGGCCAGGCATTTCCTCGTGCTGGCGGCGGGCGAGGGTTTGCCGCGCCGTCAACTGGCAGGCGATGCGGTGGCCGTGCTGGCGCGTCAGCCGTGGCGGGGCAATGTGCGCGAGCTGCGCAATTTCATCTACCGTCTTGCCTTGCTGGCGCGCGAGGATGTGATCGATGCCGCCGCACTGGAGCCGATGCTGGCCTCCTCCGTCCGCGCCGAGGAGGTGGACAACAGCCCGGTCGATCTGGCGGGCGCGTTGGCGCGTTGGCTGGCGGATAATGCGCCGGTTGCGGGCACGGTCTATGATACGGCGCTGGCCGCCTTCGAGCGCCCGCTTTTTGCTCAGATCCTGCTGGAAACCGGCGGCAACCAGTTGCGTGCGGCGCAGGTGTTGGGGATCAACCGCAACACTTTGCGCAAGCGGCTGGGCGAACTGGCGCTGGATCCTGACACCTTCCTGCGCCGCCCGTGATTCCGCCCTTGCGACCATAGGCTCGGCACGCGATTCACCCTTGCAATCGTGCAACAGCGGTGTTGTAACACGGCCACTATGGCAAGCCTGCCCCTTTCAGCACAGCGTATCTGGCCCCGTTGGTGGCGGCGGATGCTGGTCTATGTCCGGCGGGCCAACCTGTTGCCGTGGATTTGGGCGGCTGCGATTTTCGCCTTTGTCGCCGCCGCGCTTTCGTCATGGCTGACAGTCAGCGATCAGGCAGCCAAGGGGCAATTGCTGTCGGGCGGGATGACGGCCACCTTGCTCGTGGGCATGCTGGTGCCCGCGATGGCGATCCTGGTGCTGATCGGGCGCGCGATGGCGTTGCGGCGGGGCGCGCGGATCGCGGGGGGCAAGGCGCGGCTGCATACCCAACTGGTGTTCCTGTTCTCGGTGATCGCGGCGGTGCCGACGCTGTTGGTGGTGATTTTCGCCTCGATGCTGTTCCAGTCGGGCGTGGAATTCTGGTTTTCCGATTCCTCGCGCGGGATGCTGGAAAATGCCAACAAGCTGGCGCGCGGTTACTATGAGCAGACCCAGCGCGATGTGTCGAACGAGGCCATCGCGATGACCAGTGACCTGCGCTACATCCTCGGCCAGACCAACATCGCCAGCATGGAATTCAAACAGGCGCTGGCCTATCAGGTGCTCCAGCGCGGGCTGGACGAGGTGGCGATCCAGCAAAAGGGCGCGGGCGGGCGGATGATTACCGTGGCCATCGTTGATCCCGCCAAGAATGACACGCGCATCCGCATCAGCCTAGAGCAGCGCCAGCGCATCGACGCGGGTGAGCCGATCGTGGTCAGCGCGCTGGCCGACCGGATCGAGGCGGTGACATCGATCGACCGGCAGGCAGGGCTCTATCTCTACACCGCGCGCACGTCCGACCTTCTGGCGCTGGCACAGGGGCGGCGTGCCGACAATATCGTGCGCGCCTATCAGGTGCTGACCCAGCGCGCCCGCGTGCTGCAATTGCGCTTCAACATCGCGCTGTTTGTGCTCAGCCTCGTGCTGGTGGGGTTTTCGGTGGTGTTTGCCCTGCATTTTGCCGACCGGCAGGTGCAGCCGCTCTACGATCTGGTGGGGGCGGCGCAAAGGGTGGGCGCGGGCAATTATGCCATCCGCGTGGAAGGGCGCTTTGGCACCGACGAAATCGGGCTGCTCAACCGCGCCTTCAACCGCATGACGCAGCAAATCGAGGGCCAGACCGCAGCTCTTGTGCGCGCCAACCAGCAGATCGACGAGCGCCGCGCGCTGATGGAGGCGGTGCTGGAATCGGTGACGGCGGGGGTGATCTCGCTGGATGCGCAGGGGGCGGTGCGGCTGATGAACTCCTCGGCGCAAAAGCTGTTGCTGGGGCGCAGCGATGGCGCGCCGGTGGGGCAGTTGCTGTCCGCGATCTCGCCGCAGATCGCTGCCATGCTGGCCGAGAGCAACGCCGAGCGTGGCGGTGGCGGGGTGGTGCAACATGGCGTGCAATCCGAACGCGGCGGCGAATTGCTGACGCTGGCGGTGAAGGTTACGGCCAACCGGACCGGCAAGACCGTGACCGGCCATGTCATCACCTTCGAGGACATTACCCGTCAGTTGCTGGACCAGCGGCAGGCCGCGTGGTCCGACGTGGCGCGGCGTATCGCGCATGAAATCAAGAACCCGTTGACCCCGATCCAGCTCGCCACCGAGCGCCTCTCGCGCCGCTATCGCAAGCAGATCACCGACAGCCCCGAATTGTTCGAGGATCTGACCGGCACGATCATCCGGCAGGTGGGCGATCTGCGCAAGATGGTGGACGAGTTCTCGAGCTTTGCCCGCCTGCCCAAGCCGGTGTTCCGCACCGAGGATCCCTTTGATCTGGCGCGCCAGTCGCTGTTTTTGCAGGAAGTGGCGCGCACCGACATCCGCTTCCATTTCGAGGGCGGCGATGTGGGCCTCATCGCCTGTGACCGGCACCAGTTCGGGCAGGCGATGACCAATGTGCTGAAAAACGCCACCGAAGCTATCGAGGCCCGCCAGAAAGCCGCAGATGGTGACTATCAGGGCGAGATCACGCTGGGCCTGACCGGCGACGCGGAGGCGGTGACGGCGACCATCACCGACAATGGCATCGGCCTGCCGCAGGACCGCGAACGTATCGTCGAGCCCTATGTTACCACGCGCGAGAAGGGCACCGGGCTGGGGCTCGCGATCGTCGCCAAGATCATCGAACAACACGGCGGCAAGGTCGACCTGGTCGACGCCGAGCCGGACGAGCATGGGCGCATCGGCGCCTGTTTCACCTTCACCCTGCCGCTGCGTCGTGCTGGGGATGCGGAGGAGGGGGAGCCAGCAGCTTCCCAGGACGTACAGGCGGAGCAGCAGGCCGCCGGTGAACTGAACGACGGCGCAGCGGGTGGGGCAGAACCTGAAAGCGGACAACCAAAGGAGCCGCAATTGCAAGCGGTTGAGAACACCTGATGGCCCTCGACATCCTGATCATCGACGACGAGGACGACATCCGCGACCTGATCGCGGGTATCCTGGAGGACGAGGGTTACGAGACCCGGCAGGCGCACGACGCCGATTCCGGCCTCAACGATCCCGCCCGGCGCCGGCCGAGCCTGGTGTTCCTGGATATCTGGATGCAGGGCAGCCGGCTGGACGGCCTGCAACTGCTCGACG
>DDES01000109.1:0-18707 GCA_002336765.1 Novosphingobium sp. UBA1948
CAGGCGGCCGGGGGTGGCCACCAGAATGTCGCAACCGGGCACCAGCGCGCGGGCCTGCTTGCCAGCGGGCACGCCGCCGAAGATGCACTGGATGTTCATATGCACATATTTGGCATAGCCGCGCATGTTCTCGGCAATCTGCGCCGCCAGTTCGCGCGTGGGGCTGAGCACCAGCATGCGGCACGAGGCGCTCTTGCGCGGCTTGGGATCAGCCAGCAGGCGGTGCAGCGAGGGCAGGGCGAAAGCGGCGGTCTTGCNNTGCCGGTGCCGGTCTGGGCCAGACCCAGCACATCGCGGCCCTCCATCAGCGCGGGGATCGCCTGGCGCTGGATCGGGGTGGGATCGCTGTAACCCTTGGTTTCAAGCGCGCGCAGCAGGGGTTCGGCAAGGCCAAGGTCGGAAAAATAGGACATGGGGGTACTTTCAAATGGGCGTCGGCGCGCGGTGCGGACAAGCGCGCGCGGGGGCAGGTGGCACAAAAGGCGCGACCCTGCGTGACGAGGAAGCGGTGAAGCGGGGCACCATCCATGAGCGGGATCGGGGCGAGCGATGCAGGGATATTCCCGCAAAGCCCTCACGCGGCCTGATCCTGCGCGGGCGGAAACGCCCGAGCCGATGGTGCTGGGAAGGTGCTTAGGCCAATTGTCGGGCAAAAGCAAGAAAATTACGCTGCGCCGCAACAGGGCAGAAAAAAGGGGCCGGTCTGGCAGACCGGCCCCTTCCGTTTGGGCGCAACACCGTTCGAGACGGGAAGGGAAAGGCGTGACCCTTGGCGTCTGGACCGGCGTTACGCCAGCTTCCAGGTCATCGGCACGGTGATCGTGGTGGCACCGGCCGAGGGGGCGGGCACATGGCCAACCTTGCTGGGCACCGACATCGCTTCCTTGTCGAGGCTGGCCGAGCCCGAACCGGCGACCAGTTCGGCCTTCTGCACCGCGCCGTCGGCGCCGATATAGACCTTCACCTTGGCAGTGCCTTCCTCGCCGCGCATCTGGGCGGTCGAGGGGTAGGTCTGCTTGGAGGCAAACATGCGGGTGACCTGCTTCACCCAGTCGGGGCTTTCGGCATAGGCGGGCGCGGCAAACATCATGGCGCCGGCAAGGCCGAGGGAAATTTTCGAGATGGTGCTCTTCATATCGTATCGCCTTTCGTTTTTCGTTGGGTGTCCAAGCGAGAATTCGACTATGGATGAGAGTGGACAAAATGAGCCTAAAATTCGTGGTAATCCGAATTCTTTCAGGGTCTTAGGTGAAGATCCTTAGGGGGTTAAAACTCTGACCAATCGTCCTCGAGTTTGAGCGCATTGTTGCCCGAAACCTGCGGCACGGGCGCGCTGCGCTTGCCGAAAGTGGGCAGGGCGACATCATCCTCGAAGTCATTGTGTGCAGGCGCCCGGTGCGCGACGGCATGGGCCGCAGGCGCGCTGTAGCCGCCCGAAGTGGACGAGCCGCTGCGCTCCAGACGGAAGCGGCCAAGCTGGTCCATCAGGCGCGCGGTTTCATCCGACAGGTTATGCGTGCTGGCCGAGCTTTCCTCCACCATCGCCGCATTCTGCTGGGTAAACTCGTCCATGCTGGTAACCATCGAGGAGATTTCCTCGACACCGGACGACTGGCGCTGGGCGGCCTCGGCGATTTCGTCCACAAGGTCGGAAATCGCAGCCACTTCGCCCACGATGCGGCGCAGCGCGTCGCCCGAGGAGGCCACCAGTGCCACACCGCCCGAAACCTGCTCGGTCGAGGTAGTGATGAGCGCCTTGATGTCCTTGGCGGCGTCGGCCGAGCGCTGGGCCAAAGCGCGCACTTCGTTGGCGACCACGGCAAAGCCCTTGCCGGCATCACCCGCTCGGGCGGCTTCTACACCGGCGTTGAGCGCCAGCAGNNCCAGCAGGTTGGTCTGGAAGGCAATACCGTCGATCACACCGATGATTTCGGCCATCTCGCGGCTGGAGCCTTCGATGGCGCGCATCGCCTCGATCGCCTGATGCGCGGTGGTGTCCACGCTTTCGGCGGTCTGGCGCGTGTTGGCCAGACGGGTCGAGGTCTGGCGGGCATTGTCAGCCGTGACGCGCACCGTGCCGGTGAACTCGTTCATGGTGCGGCTGGTTTCGGCAATCGCGCTGGCCTGCTGCTCGGTGCGGCGCGACAGATCGCCGCTGGCAGCGGCAATCTCGTCGGTGCCGCGGCGGATCGCCTCGCAACCCTGTACGATGTCGGCCATCACCTGTGCGAGCTGGTTGACCGCCTCGTTGAAGTTCACATGCAACTGGCCCAGCGGACCATTGCCGTTTTCGGGCACGTGATGGGTCAGATTGCCCTTGGCCAGTTCCGACAGACCCTCGCCGATGGCATCGATCGTCACCTGCGTTTCGCGGGCGCGTTCCAGTTCGGCGGCGGTGCGGGCCTGATCGGCGGCGAACAGCGATTTGAAGCTGTCGAGCGCGCGGGCAAGGCTGCCCAGCTCGTCATGGCGGCGAAGCCCGGCGATCTCGACATGCAGATCACCCTCCACCAGACGGCCCACGGCATCGGCCATGCGGGCAATCGGGCGGGCAATGGTCTGCATCATCATTGCCATCAACCCCAGCGCCACCAGCACACCGGCCACAGCCGCGCCGATGATGAAGTTGCGGGCCTGCTCATAGATCTGCGCCGAACGCTCGGACACGGCCGAGGCGCCCTTGGTGTTGAGATCGATCAGGGCCAGAATATCGTCTTCCACCGTGTAGAAGGCGCTTTGCGAGGCACCTTCGAATTCGCTCTTGGCGGCGGCGGGATCCTGTTCCGACTGCTCGAGCAGCGCGGCATTCTGGGTGGTGTAGGCGCCCCAGTCTTCTTTCAGCTTGGCAAAGGCGGTCTTTTGATCGTTGCTCGCCAGCAGCTTTTCGTACTCGCCCATCTTTTCGTCGATGGCGGTTTGTGCTGCGCGGATCATCTTGCCCTGTCGCGCCTTCTTGGCTGGCTCGCTGGCCGCCATATGCGCGCTTTGCTTGATGCGGTATTGCGAGACAAAGGCGTGAACGTCGCCGATCGCCTGCGATGCAGGCAGCCAGCGATCCCGCATTTCCGCCGAAAGCGCATTCACTTCGCCGATCTTGATGACCGCGAATGTGCCCATTGCTGCCGTTACGGCCAGCAGAATGGTGAAAGAAGCCAGAAACTTGGCCGGAATGCCGATACGCACGATTAAATCTCCCCAAATCGGGCATTGGTAACTTGTGCTACAACGAAGAGCGTCAGGATTTCGTGGTAGGGCCCCCCCGCAGTGCTGCAGGCAGGCGTGGCAAGAAAATGACAAGACTTGTCGACGATTGCATCAATCCGGACAGATGTTTAGGAAGCGCTGCCATGACTGACAGCTACACTTTGCGCGCGGCCCGTATCGAGGATGCCGCCCCGCTCGCCGCGCTCAAACGCGCCTGCTTCACCGAGACCTTCGGGCCGACCGGCTTTGCCATTCCCTATCCCGAGGCTGACCGAATCGCTTTCGAGGATGCCAATTACAGCCCCGAACCCGTGGCCCGCGAAATCGCCGACACCACCCACCGCACATGGGTGGTGGAGGACAGCGCGGGTGAACTGGTCGGCTATTGCCATGTCGGCCCGGGCAAACTGCCCCACCCCGATTTCCGCGAGGGCGATAGCGAACTCTACCAACTCTACCTGCTGCGCCGCGCGCAGGGGGCGGGGCTGGGGCGCCAGTTGCTCGATGTCGGGCTGGACTATCTGGAAGGGCTGGACCGCCCGATCTGGCTCGGCGTCTGGTCGCTCAACCTGCGCGCGCAGGCGGTCTATAAGGCGCGCGGCTTCGCCATCGTGGGCGAATACCAGTTCAAGGTGGGCGACTGGCGCGACGACGAGTTCATCATGCGCAAAGGGTGAGTTTTAAGGGAGGGGTGCCTCCGGCGGGTTAAGGGTGTTACACCCTTAACAATCCCCGTACCGTCATTGTTGCGCGTCGCCGCAACCTTGCGCGAGGTTGCAGCGCCGCAGGCAATTTAAAGCCTCCGGCGGTGCGGCGTTGCGTAACGATGACCCGATGCGCCACACCGACAGTATGGGGATTGTCAAGGGCGATGGCCCTTTGCCCGCCGGAGGCCACTTTCCTGAAAACCTCAGAACCCCCGCGCGACACCCTCGCGCCGCGGGTCGGCAGCGCCTTCGTATCCCTTCGTCCGCTTCACGATGGCGTGCAGGCCGGAATTCTCGCCGCGCGCGGTTTGCAGTGGCAGGCCCTTGCCCGCCAGCGCGACCATGATGTCGGTGGGGAAGGGGTCGGCGGTGAACGTATCGCCGCGCGCCACGAGGTTGGGCAGGGTTACGGCATCCTGCGGCTTCATCTTCCAGTCAAGCATGGCGACCAGCGCCTTGACGTTATAGGAGATGATAGCGTTGCCGCCGGGCGAGCCGAGCGCCATTTCAAAGCCGCGTGCCTTGTTGAGGATGATGGCGGGCGCCATCGAGGAACGCGGGCGCTTGCCACCGGCCACCGCATTGGCGGCGGGGGAACCGTCGCGCTCGGTGGGGCTGAAGGAGAAGTCGGTGAGCTGGTTGTTGAGGAAGAAGCCATCGACCATACGGCCATTGCCGAAGATGCTTTCCACGGTGGTGGTCATCGACACGGCGTTGCCTGCCGCGTCGACGATCACCATATGCGTGGTGCCGCCCGGCTCGGCGGTAGCGTCCTTGCCGTGCTTGGGCGCCGCCTTGGGCGTGCCATAGGAGACAGGCAGGATCTGGTCACCAATCAGCTTGGCGCGCTCGGCGATATAGTCCGGCGCCAGCAGACCGGCGGGATAGGGCACGAAGGCCGGATCACCCTCATAATGGTCACGGTCGGCATAGGCGAGCCGCAGCGCCTGCGCGATTTGCAGCCATGCCACGGGGTCCTTGGCGTTACGCGTGGCAATGTCGGTATGGGCCAGCATGCCCATCGCCGCCTGCACCGCCACGCCGCCCGCAGGAGCCTGCGGGGTGCAGAGGATATGGCTGCGATAGGGCAGGCACAGGCCTTCGGTCTTGCGCGGCTTGTAGGCGGCCAGATCGGCCAGCGTCATGGTGCTGGGCAAGGTGCCGCTGGTCAGCTTGGCGACGATATGCTCGGCAATGGGACCGGTCAGCAGGCCTTTGGAGCCTTTATCCGCGATCAGCTTGAGCGAGGCGGCATAGGCGGTGTTGATAATCTTTTCGCCCGCCTGATAGGGCGAACCGTCGGCCTTGTAGAAATAGGCATGGGCATCGGCACCCTGCGCCTGCGGGGCGCTGCTCACAATGGCGCGGGCCAGTTTGCCGGTCACGGTAAAGCCGTTGCTGGCCAGATCGGCGGCCTCGCCGAACAACTGGTTCCATTTCAGGCGGCCATGCTCTTTTTGCGCCATTTCCAGCATGGCGATCGCGCCCGGCACACCGCTGGCAATGCCGCCCACCACCGCCTGCGCAAAGGGCAGAGGCTTGCCATCGGGGCCGATGAACTGGCTGGGGCTGGCACCCTTGGGGGCCACTTCGCGCCCGTCATAGGCCGTCACCTTGCGGGTCTTGGCGTCATAGAACAGCAGGAAGGAGCCGCCCCCCAACCCCGAGCTTTCCGGCTCGACCAGACCCAGCACCGCCTGCACGGCCACCGCCGCATCCACCGCGCTGCCGCCCTTTTGCAGGATGCGCAGGCCCGTCTGCACTGCTAGCGGATTGGCCGCGGCCACCATCACATGCGGCGCAAAGCCCGCCTTGGCATCGCCCTGCGCCGGTTCGACCACAATCGCGGTGGCGGGTTTGGCGGATGACGCCTTGGCCTTGGGCGCGCGGGCTTCCAGCGGGGTGCCGGCGATCAGGGCAAGGCTGAGGATAGCGGCGCAGGTCAGGGAGCCATGGAAAGGGATGAGGCGCAAGGGTAAGACTCCGGATGGGGTAGTTAAGGTTGGTTTTTGCCACAGGACGCGCGCTTGTCCAGTGGCACGTACTGCGTATTAACTGGAAATACTGCTCTTTTTCATCTGTTTAGCGTCAAAGAAAATTGTTTTCCGCCAAGAGATTTTTACAACGGCCTGTTAACCAGACCTCTGCAATAAGTGGCAAGGTATGGGACAGACCCGCAATCCTCGTATGGCCGTTCGCAGGCCGCTGGCGATGCCAGCCCGCTGCCGTCTGATGAACGGCATGCGCGAGGTGGGGCTGGTCTGCGATCTTTCCACCAACGGTTGCTGTGTGGTGTTGCGCAGCCTGCGGCCCGTGGTGGGCGGGCGCATTCTTATCAAAACGCCCACGCTCGAAGCGTTGAGCGGGGTGATCCGCTGGGCTCAGGACAGCCGTTGCGGGGTGGAATTCGACGCGCCGCTCTATGAGCCGGTGGTCGACCATCTCTGCCGCGAATATCTGCGCAGTTCGCGCGAGGCGCGCAATGCCGGACCCAAGACGCGCGGGCTGATCGAGGTTTTCTAGGGTCAGGCGCGTTGCACCGTGGCCAGCGGCTCGGCGGTGACCGGATAGCCCAGACCTTCGGGAATGGTCAGACATTCCACACCATCGCGCAGCGCACGCTGCCCCGTGATCGGGGTGACCGGATGGGCGCGGGCATCGGCGCGGGCTTCCTCGAAAGAGGCGAATTGCGCGAGGCGCTCCAGATTGCGGCGGGTGGGGAAGATCACCTTGATCGAGCCCCGATCGGCCTGGGCGAGGGCCTGCGCAGCACTGGTCCAGAACAGGGCGCTGCTTTCGGTGGTATCCTCGCTGATCTCCACCGCGCCGGTGCCGAGATTGGCGAGATAGAAGCGGGTGTCAAATTTCCCGACAGGGTGGCCGGGTTTGGCGGCTCGCACCCAGCGGGCGAAGGGTTCAAGCTGGTCTAGCAGGACTTGCGCGCCCACAGCCGC
Source organism: Novosphingobium sp. UBA1948 (assembly GCA_002336765.1). GTDB lineage: Bacteria > Pseudomonadota > Alphaproteobacteria > Sphingomonadales > Sphingomonadaceae > Novosphingobium. The sequence continues at coordinate 6,866 of DDES01000109.1, forward strand.
GAGCACATCGGCCAGTTTCCCGGTGGATTGCACGATACGGCGCGCCTCTGCCGCATCATCGGCAGAAACCTGCCGGTCAAGCCCCAGCAACAGGCCGGTTTCTTCCAGCGTCTCGCGGATCGCCGCAAGGCGCGCGGCGGCTTCCTCACAGGCTTCGCCCTCGGCATGGCCCAGCGAGGCGGCCAGTTCAAGGTCGCTGGCATCCACCCGCCCGCCCGGAAACACGGCTGCGCCACCGGCAAAGCGCATGGTGCTGGCGCGTTCGATCATCAAAACTTCGGGCGGATTCCCGCAAGTCTGGCGGAAAACCACCAGTGTTGCGGCGGGAATGGTGGGGTTTGCGGGATCGGACATGGCGCCAGCATGGCGCGTGAGCGTGGTGCTGACAAGAGTCGCTTTGCGCGGCAGGCTGTCGGCCAATTTTACAAATGCGGGATGGTGCTCTGGTGGCCTGTGATAAAAAATGGCGGATTTTAGAGGGAAATAAAAAACTGGCACGGTGTCTGCATTATCTCTTGCACCCCAAGCAGTCTCGAAATCAGAGGCGGGTCTGCTTCCCCAGTCTCGCGGCCCCGCCTCTCCCGTCTCGAGCAATCCGGTGGTGATCGGTTCCCCAGTCTCCCGATCATCGCCACACATAGGCGGCCCTGTCAGGTTCCCCAGTCTCCCTGACAGGGCCGTGCTATTTTCAGCCACGCATTCCTGCGCCCCGCTTGTTTCCGCATAGCAAAAAGCCCGCCCCGTTGCCGGAGCGGGCCTTTTACTATGCGCCCGTCAGGCGGCTAGCCTATCAGGCGGCGAGGCCGTGTTGCTGGTACAGCGCCTGCAATTCGCCAGCCTCGAACATCTCCATCATAATATCGCTGCCGCCCAGAAACTCGCCCTTCACATAGAGCTGGGGGATGGTCGGCCATTCGGAATAGTCCTTGATGCCGGCGCGAATCTCGGGATCCTGCAACACATCCACCGTGTGAAACGGCGCGCCCAGATGATCGAGGATCGCCACCGCGCGGCTGGAAAAGCCGCATTGCGGAAACAGGGTGCTACCCTTCATGAACAGCACGACATCGTGGGCCTTCACGATATCGTCGATGCGGGTCTTGACGTCGGACATGGGAATTCTCTTTCGCAAATCGGGGGGAGCGGCATTTTCTGCGCTTGGAAGGCGCAAGTCAACCGCGCCTGAAGTATCATGTCCCGCTCAGCCGCTCACGCAGGCGTCGCAGTGGTCACCTGAAGCGCGTGCAACTCGCCACCCATCCGCTCGCCCAGCGCGGCGAACACCGCCTTGTGCTGGGCGATACGGGGCTTGCCCGCAAAGCTGGCCGAGATGACATGGGCGGCATAGTGATCGCCATCGCCCGCCAGATCGGTGATCGTCACCTCGGCATCAGGCAGGGCGGCGCGAATCAGCGCCTCGATATCGGCTGCGGCCATCGGCACGGGCTTACACCTCGCCGATCATGGCGCGGCGGGCTTCGGTTTCCTTGGCCTTGAGCGCCAGACGCACCTCGGCTTCGTCGGCATCGACACCGGCGTTCACCAGATCGCCCAGCACCTTGCGGATCACGTCCTCGTCGCCCGCTTCCTCAAAGTCGGCCTGCACCACCGACTTGGCATAGCTGTCGGCTTCCACGGCAGAGAGGCCCATCTTTTCAGCGGCCCATGTGCCGAGCAGGCGGTTGCGGCGGGCATGGATGCGGAAGTTCATTTCCTCGTCATGGGCGAACTTGGCTTCTTCGGCCTTCTCGCGGTCGTTGAAAGTGGTCATGGCTGGAAATCTCCCCCGTTTGGGCTGAAAGGTCGTGATTCAGGCGACCGTGCACCTGAGCCTTGGCGGCGCAAGTGGGGTGGTCACTACGTCTCTAGGGATAGTGTCGCAGCAGCGCCGGTTCAATCCCCCGATTTGGCACAAACGCCGCTGCGACACGATTGATCCAGCACAGCGACGCCGATGATTCTTTGAGCGGGCGCAAATTGCGCGTCGCAATCGATAAAATTTTTGTCCTGCGTTCAACCGGCCGGCTCAACCGGCATGCGCCAGAAAGGGCAGGTCGTCCGCAATTTTCGCCTCATGCGCCACAATCGCCTCCTCGCGCGCCAGCGTCAGGCCCACTTCATCAAGGCCTTGCAACAGGCAATGCTTGCGGAAAGGGTCGATCTCGAAGCTGAAACGGTCCTGAAACGGTGTGGTGACGGTCTGGGTTTCCAGATCGACATCGATCGGCTGGTCCACCGCCACATCCAGCAGGCGATCCACCGCCTCTTGCGGTAGCACCACCGTCAGGATGCCGTTCTTGAACGCGTTGCCCGAGAAAATGTCGGAAAAGCTGGGCGCAATGACACAGGTGATGCCCATATCGAGCAGCGCCCATGCCGCATGTTCGCGGCTCGACCCGCAGCCGAAATTGTCGCCCGCGATCAGGATCTGCGCGCCCTTGTTGCGCTCGTTGTCAAAGATGTTGTCGGGATCGGCGCGCAGACTTTCAAACGCGCCCTTGCCCAGCCCGTCGCGGGTGATGGTTTTCAGCCAGTGGGCCGGAATGATGACATCGGTATCGACATTCTTGGCGCCAAAGGGGATCGCCGTGCCGGCCACGTGGTTGATCGGGATCATGGGTTAGCTATCGCTTTCAAAAATCAGTCGGTTTCGGGCGCGTCTTCGGGATGCGCCGGAGCATCGGTGGGCTTGCCCTTGCGCTTCGAGGCGAAGATCAGCGCGGCGGCCAGTGCCGCCGAACCGATGGCCGCACCCGCCGCCAGCGTGGCCGCTCCGCTCCAGTTGATACCGTCCGCCTTCTTCTCGCTTTCCTCGCTCATGGCTTCACCCTCTTCTTTACGCCATCAACTCTCTGGCATCACTCAGCCTGCCCGTCACCGCCGCCGCCGCCGCCATCGCGGGGGACACGAGATGCGTGCGCGCACCCGGCCCCTGACGGCCGACGAAATTGCGGTTGCTGGTGCTGGCGCAACGCTCGCCTGCCGGCACCTTGTCGGGGTTCATGGCGAGGCAGGCCGAGCAACCCGGCTCGCGCCATTCGATCCCCGCCTCGATAAAGATCTTGTCCAGACCCTCCGCCTCGGCCTGCGCCTTCACAAGGCCCGATCCGGGCACCACGATGGCCCAGCGCACATTGTCGGCCTTCTTGCGACCCTTCACGATGGCGGCGGCGGCGCGCATATCCTCGATACGGCTGTTGGTGCAACTGCCGATGAACACGTTCTGCACTTCCACCTCGGTCAGCTTCTGCCCTGCTTCCAGCCCCATATAGGCAAGGCTCTTGCGTGCGGCTTCCTGCTTGGCGGGATCGGCGAAACTTTCGGGCGCGGGAACGACACCGGTGATCGCCACAGTATCCTCGGGGCTGGTGCCCCATGTCACGGTGGGCTGGATATCGGCAGCGTCGATCACGATCACCTTGTCATAGGTCGCGCCCGCATCGCTGGCGAGGCTCTTCCACCATGCCACAGCCTTGTCCCAATCCGCGCCCTTGGGCGCATAGGGGCGACCTTCGACATAGGCGATGGTCTTGTCATCGGGCGCGATCAGGCCCGCGCGCGCGCCATGCTCGATCGCCATATTGCTGATCGTCAGGCGGCCCTCGATCGACAGGTCGCGGATGGCCGAGCCGGTGTATTCGATCACATAGCCCGTGCCGCCGCTGGCGCGCAGCACGCCGCAGATATGCAGCACCACATCCTTGGCCGACACGCCCGCGCCCAACTGGCCCTCGACGCGCACTTCCATCGTCTTGCTCTGTTTCAAGAGCAGCGTCTGCGTGGCCAGCACATGCTCGACCTCGCTGGTGCCGATGCCAAAGGCCAGCGCGCCAAGGCCGCCGTGGCAGGCCGTGTGCGAATCGCCGCAGACAATCGTTGCGCCGGGCAACGAGAAGCCCTGCTCCGGCCCCACCACATGGACAATGCCCTGCTCCGCATCGGTCGCGCCGATCAGGCGGATGCCGAATTCGGGCGCATTGCGCTCCAGCGCGGCCAGTTGCTGCGCGCTTTCGGGGTCGGCGATGGGCAGACGCGCGCCCGAGGCATCGAGCCGCGCGGTGGTGGGCAGATTGTGGTCCGGCACCGCCAGCGTCAGATCCGGCCGCCGCACCTTGCGCCCCGCCACGCGCAGCGCCTCGAAAGCCTGCGGGCTGGTCACTTCATGCACAAGGTGGCGGTCGATCCAGATCAGGCAGGTGCCATCATCGCGACGCTCCACCACATGGGCGTCCCAGATCTTCTCGTACAGGGTTTTCGGTTGTGCTGTCATAGTGCTTCCGACCTAGGCAGGCTGCCCCCGAAAAACAAGTAGTGAATGCCCGCGGATCGGATAGCAGGTGGACATAAGGGCCAATAGCGCAGCCCGCCGCGCCGCGCTATAAAGGCTGCCATGACCCATACCGCGATCCTCATCACCATCCTTGCCACCTTCCTTGCCATGGAGGGTGTGGCGTGGAGCGCCCACAAATATATCATGCACGGCTGGGGCTGGGGCTGGCACCGCGACCACCACGAGCGCCACGACCGGATGTTCGAGAAAAACGACCTCTATGCCCTCGTCGGCGCGGCCATGAGCATCTCCGCCTTTGCCGCAGGCAGCCCGCTGGTGATGGGGGCTGCCGCTTGGGAGCCGGGCACGTGGATTGGTCTGGGCATCCTCCTCTACGGCATCGTCTATTCCCTCATCCACGACGGCCTGATCCACCAGCGCTACTTCCGCTATGTCCCCAAGCACGGCTACGCCAAGCGCCTCGTGCAAGCCCACAAGCTGCACCACGCCACCGTGGGCAAGGAAGGCGGCGTGTCCTTCGGCTTCGTCTTCGCCCGCGATCCGGCGGTGCTGAAGCGCGAACTGGCCGAGCAGAGGAAGGCCGGGGTTGCGGTGGTGCGTGAGGCGGAACTGGGGTGATTGGGCGGATTTAAGAAAAGGTGCCTCCGGCGGGTTAAGGGCCATCGCCCTTAACAATACCCATAAGGTCTGCGTTGCGTGTGGGGTTTGACCTTGCGGGATGGCGCTGCCTTGATGTCTGTTCTTCCGCTTAGCGGGAAGGCAAGCGGTCGACTTGCGACCTTGGCGTTTATGCGCCAGAAGCGACGCTATGCTGAAAAAGGTGCTTGCCGGAATATTTTTACTGATTGGTGGCCTGTTTGGATTCTTTGTCAGTCTGTTTCTCATCGTGGCATGGGGCGAGTGGCATTGTGGCATCAATGATTTCAATGTTGGTTTCGGTAGCGTGATTGCCGGATTATGTCTCACCGTGGGAATTTTGCTTTGGCGGAATAGCCAACCTATCGACAAGCGCTTCGACGTGCGAAACGCGTTTTGGCCGCTTTGGATCTTTGGCGCCGTGATCCTATTTCTGATGACAGGCCTCCCTGCTTGCCCGTTTTTATCGCGCTAATTCCAATCCCCCGCCGCGCAGCGGCGAAAAAACGCAAACCTCACAACCCAGTACATAGCTGCCAACAAAGCGCGGACACCCACATTAAGGGGATTGCAAAGGGCGATGGCCCTTTGCCCGCCGGAGGCACCCTAAATCTCAAAAACCCTCACTCCGCCCGCGTCCAGATCCAGCTTCCCGACACGAGCATCACGGCAACAGGCACCAGCACCCACGGCCATCCCGCCGTCAGCGCGGTGATGCCTACCGACAAAGCCATCGTCACGAGCGCCGCCAGTTTGGCGCGGCGCGGGATGGCGCGGCGGTTTTGCCAGTCGAGGAGGGGTGGGCCGTAGGTGGGGTGGTCGAGCAGGCGCTGCGCCCATGCGGGGTTGGAGCGGGCGAAGCAGAACAGCGCCAGTAGCAGAAAGGGCACCGTGGGCAGCAGCGGCAGGAAGGCGCCAATGATGCCGAGGCCGGTGAAGAATAGGCCGCCTGCCTGATAGAGGTGGCGGCGCATGCCTGTCAGCCTTGTGCGATGCGGGCGGCGTGGGCCTTGATCAGCGCGATCATGTTGGGCACGCCCTGCGTCCGGTTGCTGGAGAGCTGGTTTTTGAGATCGAAAGGTTCGAGCGCGGCGGCAATGTCCATGTCGGCCACTTGCACGGCAGGCTTGCCTTCCACGGCGCAGAGCACCAGCGCGATGATCCCCTTGGTGATCGCAGCGTTGGAATCCGCCAGAAAGTGCAAAGCCTGCCCCTGTTCCACTGGATAGACCCACACGCTGGCCGAGCAGCCACGCACCAGCGTGGCGTCGGTTTTGAGGGCATCGGGCATGGGGGCAAGGTCGCGGCCCAGTTCGATCAACAGGCGGTAGCGTTCATCGGCATCGAGGAAGTCATATTCCTCTGCAAGTTCGGTAAGATCGCGCATGGGGCGGCGATAGCGGCCTGCGGGCCAGAGATCAACGTGCCTTAAAGATCAACACCGGCCGCGATGGCTTCCAGCTTGCGGATGCGTTCCTTGAGGTCGGCCAGTTCGATGCGCGCGCCGGTGGCGGCCATTTCGGGCTGCATGTCGGCGGTGCGGGCGGCGCCCGACAGTTCCAGCTCGCGGTGTTTATAGGCCAGCCATTGCGACCAGCCGCGCAGCACCGCGACCGAGAGCATGGCGATGGCGACCAGCGCGCCTGCGATGGCGATGGGGTTGAGGGCTTCCATGAGCGGCTCCTTCAGGCTTTGGGCTCGCGCAGCGCCTCGATCTCGGCGGCGAGGCGGTCGGGCGTGCGGTTCTCGATGGCAGAGGCGGTGGCGATGCGTTCCAGCACGCGGATGCGGTCCTTGAGTGCCTCGATCTCGGCGTCCTGCGCGGGATCGGTGGCGGGGGCGACATAGGCGTGGCGGCGGCCGTGGCCATGACGCTCGGCGGGTAACGGCTGGCCGGTGTGCATGGCATACTGGATTTCGGCCATGCGCCGGCGGTGGCGCAGCATCAGAAAGGTGATGCCAAAGCCTGCCCACAGCAAGGGGGCAAGGGCGTGGACAACATCATGGATCACGGTCAAACTCCCTTGATGAAAGCGCCGGTCAGCGCAGTTTCTCGATCTCGTCGGCCAGATCGCGGCTGGCGCGGCCATCGGTGGCGATGCGTTCCAGCACCTTGATCCGCTCCCGCAGGTCTTCCACCTCGCGGCGCAGCGCTTCTTCTTCGGGGCGGGGTGCCTCCATCAGTTTGCGCATCTCGGTTGGGTTGCCCTTGCGGTCGAACAGGATGTGGCGTTCGCCACCTCCGCGCGCCATCAGCCATGTGCGCAGCACCTTGGCGCCTGCCGAGACAATCACGATCAGGACAACAGCTTCAGCCCAGTTCATCGGTCGGATTCCTGTGAGAGGTTCAGTTGAGCGGCGTGGCGGCGGGGCGGGCGTCTTCCACGCTGCGCGTATCGCGCAGGGCCTCGATCTGGCTGGCCACATCATAGCCCTTGTCGGTCACAATGCGCTCCAGCACCCGTACCCGTTCTTCCAGCGCCTGTGTGCGGGCGGCATATTGCGCGGCGCGTTCGGCGGTGTCGCTGGCGGTGGCGCTGATGCGCATCTCGGCCAGTTTGCGCTGATGCTGGGTCCAGATCGCGATGATCGGGATCGACAGCGCCAACACCGGTATCATCAGGGCGATAATGCCTTCCATCGTAATTCTCCCCTGTTGTCGGACGCCTTAGCGCAGTTTCTCGATCTCGTCGGACAGGCGCGGGTTGGATGAGACATAATAGTCCTCCACCGCGGCCAGCCGGCGATCCAGATCGCGGAACTTGGCGCGCACCTCGCGGGTGGTGCGGCTGGGCGACTGGCGCACGCCCTGCCAGAACTTCTGCTCATCGCGGTCGGTGTAGAGTTCGCGCGGCTTGTCTTCGGACAGGAAAGCGATGGCGAAATAGAGCGGGATCGTGAAGCCGATCGTGAAAGTCAGCGCCAGCATGGCCACGCGCACCCACAGCACCTCAATGCCGGTGTAGTCGGCCAGCCCCGCGCAAACGCCGAGGAACTTGCCATTGGCCTTGTCCTTGTAAAAGCGGGTGTGAACGGGGCTCACGGGCGGTTCCTTTCAGCGGGGCGGGCGCGCAGGCGTTCGATTTCGCGCAGCGGCTGGTTGTCGATTTCGCGGTTGGGCATGGGGGTGGCGGGGTGGAATTCGGGATGATCCGCAGCGACCAGCCGCTCGACCGTATCCATCCGCTCGTCGAGACGGCGGGCGAGCTGGTAGAGTTCCTCCAGCAACGCCTCGTCATCATTGGTCAGCGTGGCGCCGGTCTTCCACTTGGTAACATAATGCAGGATCACCCAGGGCAGGCCGATGAAAATAGCGCCGATGGCAAAGACACCTTCGATATCCATGGCGGGTTAGTCCTTCTTGCCAAGCTGGCGCTTGAGGGCTTCAAGCTCCTCGTCCACCTTGTCGGCCTGACCCAGCGCGGCGATTTCGTCGGCAAGGCTGGGCTTGGTGGCATCGGCAAGGCCCAGCGCATCGGCGCGGCCCTCGGCATAATCGACGCGGCGTTCGAGCGCGTCAAAGCGGGCCATCGCCTCGTCCACCCGCTCGTTGGCCAGCAGCGTGCGCAGCTTGACGCGATTTTCCGCGCTTTCGAGGCGGGCGGCGATGGCGGTCTGGCGGCTGCGGGCTTCGCGCAGGCGGGTTTGCAGCTTTTCGATATCGGCCTCATAGGCGCGCAGGCTGTCATCCAGCACCGCGATTTCCGAGGAAAGCTGTTCGGCCATGTCGCCGGCCTTGCGCTTTTCCACCAGCGCGGCGCGGGCCAGATCCTCGCGGTCCTTCGACAGGGCCAGTTGCGCCTTGTCGGCCCAGTCGGCCTGCAGGCGCTCGAGCTTCATCACATGGCGGCGCATTTCCTTCTGGTCGGCGATGGTGCGGGCGGCGCTGGCGCGCACTTCCACCAGCGTTTCCTCCATCTCCATGATGATCATGCGGATCATCTTGGCGGGGTCTTCCGCCTTGTCGAGCAGATCGGAGAAATTGGCGGCGATGATATCGCGGGTGCGGCTGAAAATGCCCACGGGGCTTACTCCTGTGTGGAAGGCGGTTTGGCCATAGGAACGGAGCTTTTCGAGCTCCCTGTCAAGTCTGTTCAGTGTACCGGAAGAGAAAGGCCGGATCGCGGATGCGTCAGGGGGTCTTGAGGCGATGCGCTGCGGGGGTATCGCGTTGCGCAAGGCAGGATCAGACATCGCATGCCGCGATCCGGCAGTGCGACCGGCTGTCGCTTCAAACCGCGATGCGGCAGGGTGGGCCGCTGCGGTGGAAAGATCCGACCCGCCCGCGGGGGGCGCTGCGGCGGGATCGGGGAGAAGGGGCGTCAGCTCGGTCATGCCGGATGTAGCGCAAGTGGCGTGCCAATTTGCCTGCGGGCCCGATTTCCGCGGGTTTGGCCCGGAATTGCCGCTTGACAGCCTCCGTGCATTTTACCAACATTCGGGAAATTTCACTAAAGGTCGGTTTTATGGCATCTTCCCAGCGCGACCAGCACTTTATCGGGCAATCAGGCGCCTTTCTCGATGCGGTGGAACGCGCCAGCCGCGCCGCGCCCCTGCGCCGCCCTGTGCTGGTGATCGGCGAGCGCGGCACCGGCAAGGAGCTGATCGCCGAACGCCTCCACCGCCTGTCCTCGCGCTGGGACGAGCCTTTGGTCACGCTCAATTGTGCCGCCATGCCCGAAACGCTGATCGAGGCAGAGCTGTTCGGGCATGAGGCGGGGGCCTTCACCGGCGCCACCCGCGCGCGGGCAGGGCGCTTTGAGGAGGCGGATCGCGGCACGCTGTTTCTCGACGAGTTGGGCACGCTCAGTATGGGGGCTCAGGAGCGCCTGCTGCGCGCGGTGGAATATGGCGAGGTGGCACGCATCGGCTCGAGCCGCCCCATCCGCGTCGATGTACGCATCGTGGCCGCCACCAACGAGGATCTGCCGCGCATGGCGCGCGAGGGGCGTTTCCGCCCCGATCTGCTCGACCGGCTGAGCTTCGAGGTGATCACCCTGCCGCCACTGCGCGCGCGCGAGGGTGACATTCCCGTGCTGGCCGAGCATTTCGGGCGGCGCATGGCGATGGAACTGGGGTGGGAGCGCTGGACCGGCTTTACCGCCGCGGCCAGCGCCGCACTGGAGAAATATGCCTGGCCGGGCAATGTGCGCGAGTTGCGCAATGTGATCGAGCGCGCGGTCTATCGCTGGGAGGAAGCGGCAGGGCCGATTGCCGATATCACCTTCGACCCCTTCGATTCGCCGTGGAAGCCTGCGCAAAGCCTGCGTGCGCCCGCCAGCGGCGCGGGTGAGGAAAGTGCCGCCACGGCTCCCGTGATCGCCGCCGATCTGGCGGGGGTGAGCGACCTGCGGCAGGCGGTGGACGCGCACGAGAAGGCGATTGTCGAGGCTGCACTTGCCCGTAATCGCTTCAACCAGCGCCAGACCGCCAAGGCACTGGGCCTCACCTATGACCAGCTGCGCCACACGATGCGCAAGCACCATCTGCTGTAATTGCGGGGTTTTACCGAATTTTTAGAGCGTAACTCGTAAACACCCGCTGTCGATTCAGGGCTTTGGGGATTTGCGATGCTGAATGCGATTTTGAACCGGTTGATGTGGCGTATGAAGCTGGCGTTCGGGATGGTGATCCTCTCGGCCATTTTCGGGGTCTTCTCGCACCGCGCCGCTCCGCCGCAGCAGCCTGCGCAGGCCAGCAATCCCTGGGCCAACAACTATGCCGCGCAGCCCGCCGCGGCGCCTGCCAGCTATGCCACCCCCGCCTATTCGGCCCATCGCGGCGGCTATGACGAGGAGGCCCGCAAGGACGAGGAATTCCGCCGCCGGATGCTGCGCGAATTGCGCGAGGCTTCCGAACGCGAGGAAACACAGGGCGTGAACGCGCCCGACTATCATCCCAACTAAGGGTTTTAAGGCCAACCTGTCTCGCTGGCGGGACAGGTGGCTTGGTAAAAATCCGGCGGTACATTGCCGGGGTGCTTGTCAGCACGATCCTTGCTATACATCTTCACCAGCCATCAAGCGGTCCGGCGCAGAATACACCCGAAAACGGGGCGTGCCACAACAGCCGCATGGGTGGAGAGGACAAGGGATCCATGGTCAAGCCAAGACCCAATCACAGCGACATCGTGCTCGACACGGTGCATTCCTCGCGTGCGGCTCAATCGGCGGTGGCGGCTTCGTGGTGTCGCTCGGCGTTGCATCACGGGCTGGACCCCGCCGCCTCGCGCCTCGGCGAGCGGCTGGCGCAGGCTGAACTGGAACGCTTGCGCGATGCCAATGGCGAATTGCTGGCCGCCGCGGTTCCCACGCTTGACCGGCTGTTTGCCAGCGTTGGCCAGACCGGCTGCTGCGTCATCATGTCGGACATGAACGGCACTGTGCTCGAGGCGCGCTCGCAGGCGGGGGATGCAGGGCTGTTTTCCGCCATCGGCCTTGCCGCAGGCGCCAACTGGAGCGAGGCCGCCGAGGGCACCAATGGCATCGGCACCTGTCTGGTTGAGGCGCGACCGGTGACGATCCACCGCAGCGAACATTTCGCGGCCCGCAACATCGGTGTTTCCTGCATGGATGCGCCGATTTTCGATCCGGAGGGGCAATTGGTCGCCGCGCTCGACGTATCGAGCGCACGCGCCGATCATGGCGAGGCGCTGGGCACGCTGATCGGCGCGCTGGTGACCGATGCGGCGCGCAGCATCGAGCGCGACTATTTCTGCCGCCGCTATGCCGGTTCGCGCATCGTGATCGGCGGCGCGGACCAGCCGGGGCGCGGCGCCTCGCTGCTGGCGGTGGATCGCGACAATCTGGTGGTGGGTGCCACCCGCGCGGCGCGGCTGCAATTCGGGCTGGGCAAGGCGGCTGCGCGCCTCGATCCGCGCCCGCTGGCCGATGTGCTCGGCACGGGCGAGGCGGG